>DKBK01000035.1:0-53504 GCA_002451135.1 Nitrospiraceae bacterium UBA6902 | reverse complement strand
TCGTAGCCGGAACTCGCTTCCCGGGGGGCATTTGTTTCTGTTGCAGTAGCGGACAAAAGCATTTTCACAAGCATGACGTCCGTGCTGCTGCTGAAATCCCATGAAGGACCTGTTAAATTTCCTGTAGACTGAAGTGCGTCTATAACAAGAGACGCTGAACCTGCGGCAAAAGGAGCGGCCATTGAAGTGCCCATAATATTATAGTAGTCATTAGTCTGCGCATCGGCAAATGATGAGTTCTCGCCGTCCGCATCATTGGAATCTACCGACATAATCATTGAATAATAACTAGAGCCTCCGGGAGCAAGGATATCCGGCTTATAATCCTCCTCCTGTCCGGGTGTTGAACCGGGACTCAGGAAGCCGCTGCTTGTGTATTCCGTCAATTGATTGATGTCATTTGAAGCCCCAATTGTCAAAGCCATAGCTGCCCGTCCGGGATCATCGACTTCATTTGCTCCCCCGCTGCCGGGACCGTCGTTGCCGGCAGAAATAACCGGAAGTATACCGTTATTTGCAGCATTGTTGATCTTCTGTCGAGTGGATGNNTACGTTGTCCGTTTGGACACCATATCGTCAATAGCAGCCCCTGTCCATGACAGTATACCGCTCCCGGTATTTGTAAAAACCTTTGCCCCTACCCATTGGCTTCCGGGGGCAGCGCCGCGCAATGTATTGAATCCGTCTCCAACGGGTGAAAAATTGGTCATTGAACTAGTTACGGCATAAGTCGTTATACGTCTGTTCGAGAGCAGGGCTGTACTGTATGCATATGAACTTGAAGGGGTAAATGATGTATTCAGCGTAATACCCGAGGTCCCTGTTTGTGAATTTTGAGAATACCAGGTAGAAGCCCCTTTTGGCGTATAGGCATGATAAAGAGTGGTGCTGCCTCCTCCGAGCCAGGTGGCGGTTGAGCTCCATGTGGTGGCAACAGACGGGAAATCAATAACACTCGGATAGAAGCTTCCGTTTGAGACCCCGCTTAAACTTCCTGAGTCCGTGTATTTAAGATTTGTACCTGTGCCGAGAGATGCGCCTGTCCCCAANNACACCGGTATCGATAATGGCTATTCTGATGCTGCTGTCACCGTCGTAACCGGAACTTCCTGCAAACCCGCTGGCCCACACAGGACGGACACGGCCCGTCTGTGTGGCTATGCGCATGTGAAGCTGGGCTGCTTTGGGTTCGTCAATCAAGACTAATTTCTTCCCCATCCTTGCGCTAATCTGTATAACCCTACCAAGAGGAATCCGTCCATTCCACCCATAAGAAACCGCCTTGTATACATAGGTAATCTCGCCGCCCGATGCAATAAAATCGTCAATCTGTTTCTGGTCGATCTGCTCTGAAAAGACAAGCTCCACATCCACCAGTTTGTCCAGCTCTGCACGTGCCTTATTTTTTTCATCTGCAGTAACCGCCAGGCGCTCTGACATCGCGGCTTTTTCAGCCCTGCTGAATAAACTATCATCTATCCTGTTGCCGTCTCTGTCATTGGTGTAGCTTTGACTGATCCTGGGAATTACATCCGGCCGCCCGGGAGGAGACCATTTCTGTGCAAAAGAAGTCTGCCCCAGCAACAGACCACAGGTTCCCACGATAAAAAAAATGGGCCTCAATGTTGTGACAAAGGATTTAAAAACCATAACCCCTTACATAATGAAGAACCTTGACATNNATATTTATTTATTAATTATTATAACCCAATTCCCCTTCATAAAAATAATTTTCCCCAGGCAAGAAAAAAAGGGCGCTGCAGAGCAACCCCCTTTATTCTTTTCCTTTATTCTTGATATTTAATCTTTACTTTTCAGCTTACGCCCCTTCATACTTCTTCATGCGCCAGTATTCCGCGTTAAGGGTCTCAACAATGTAATCAATCCTGCGGGTCCTGATCAGTTTACCAAGGCAATCCAGGATCACTTTCGGATGCCTGAAGATGATGCTGAAGAGTATCGAATAGAAACTGATATTCCCGGAGCTGCTGAGATAATTTCTCACGAAGAACTGGTTCTGCAGATGTCTGCGGATATCCCTGAGTTCTTCCTTGCCGAAGGTAATGGCCATCAATGGAAGCTCCGGCTGTCTGTGCGCCCATATATCCGAGAACGGGATATTCGGGTCGAGCCAGCCGTTTTCAATGGCCATGTCATATATATCCGTCCCGGGATATGGCGTGAGAAAATAAAAGGCCGTATAATCCGCTTTGATTTCCTTTGCCACCTGGAAGCTTTCTTCGATATCTTCTTTTGTCTCCGTAGGATTACCGATAATAAACGTTGCCAACGTCCTGATATCCAGCTCCTTACAGAGCTTGAAGGATTGTTTAATCTGTGAAGTCCTGTCGCCGGCGCCGCCTTTGCCAAGGACCTTCAGTATCTTTTCAGAGCCGCTCTCCACTCCGAAGTCAAGCTGTACAAGCCCTGAATCTTTCATCTTCTGCATTAATTCCCTGTCGGTCTGGTCCACCCTTGACTGGCAGCCCCATTTAATATTCAGGTTTCTCTTCTTCAGCTCTTCACAATATTCCTTTACCCATTTGGAGCTGAGCGTAAACGTATCATCACAATAATATATCCCCCTCATGTCGTACTGCTTGACCAGATATTCAATCTCGTCAACTACGTTCTTTACGGAACGCCTCCTGGTCCTCCTGCCGAATATGTTATGACTGCCGCAATAAATGCATTTAAAAGGACACCCCCTGCTCGTGACGATGGTTGTCTGGTTCTTCTCGGCATACCCCCTGATAATTCCGGGCGGCTTGAGGTAAGGCGTCATATCGATCAGGTGCCTTGCAGGGAACGGAATGGTATCCAGGTCCATGATCATGTCACGTTTGCCGTTTTCAATGATTTCACCGTTTTTACGGTACATGACTCCGTTTACTCCGTCCAGGCCTTCCTTCTTTGCAAGCTTCTCACATGCCTCAACGATTGTGTCTTCTCCTTCTCCTATGACGATAAAATCAAGATCGAATTCCTTTAAGGTATCATGAGGCTTAACCGTTGTATGAACTCCCCCGGCGCAATATGTCACATCAGGCAGTTCCTGCTTCAAGGTCTTACAGAGCTTAAAGGCCCTCTGATATGCCACGGTCAGAAAACTCAACCCTATCAATTCCGGCTTGAATTCCTTGATCTCCTTAAGCATGGTATCCTGGTATTCGGGGTCGGCATCAAATATCTGGACAGCATGTCCGGCCTTCTCCAGTACAGCGGCAATATACATAAGGCCCAGGGGCGGCACGACATTATTGCCATCTAAAACCTGCGCATTTACCAAAGTTACTCTCATATATCCCTACCTCGTTTCTCGATTGTATTTAAATAAATTTTCATCCACAGGAGCAGCAGCTGACCTGACTCGGTTTGCTCCCTTTCAATGTTATTGAATAAAACTCTATATATTCAACTTTCTTGTAAAGGTAATTTTTTGTCATACTGACACCGGAAAATCCGGCATTTTTGGCAACTGTCTCAAACTTAATATCTGTAAGGGCCCCGGAAAGGCATGCGTTCCACAGCTCCTTGTCCCTCTTTAAATATCCGGGCACTGGTTTGTCCGAGACAATGTCAGAAATAATAAACCGTCCTCCGGGCTTTAATATTCGATATATCTCCTCCAATACTTTAGCCTTGTCCTCGGTAAGGTTTATGACACAGTTGGATATCACCAGATCAACGGAATCACTCTCAACGGGGAGATCCATGATATTTCCGGCCCTGAATTCTACAATGTCATATCCAAGGCCCTTTGCAACTTTCTTTGCGCTCTCTCTGGCCTTTTCCAGCATTTCATCGGTCATGTCTATTCCAATGACCCTGCCCTCACTGCCGAGTCTCTTTGCGGCGATAAAGCAGTCAATGCCGCCGCCCGCGCCTAAATCAACAACTGTTTCTCCCTTTTTAATGTCAGCAAGCGCGGCCGGATTACCGCACCCATAAGAAACATCCAGCACTTCACTGGGTATGTGCGAAAGGTCTTTTGCATCATATCCTGTAGGGCAATAGTAATCAGCAACAGGATTGTATGCAGCCTTGGAAAATTTCTTCTTCACCGTCTTGGTCACATGCCCTTTTATCTCGGGCTTGCATACTTCTTCATCATCTTCAACATCCACCGACAGCACGCACGAACAATGGTAACACCCTACGTCGAACTTTTTATCAATTGTCTTGATCCCCGCACCGAGATGTCCCGGGAGTTTTGAATCCATGGCATTATACACAAGCGGGGGAGCATAGCCATCGCCATTTTGCACAGACACCCCCTCAGAGGCCAGTTCCCAGATAATGTCCTCAAATAATGCCTTGTAGGTTGAACAATAAGGATCAACTGCGGTCACAGAACCCTTGCCCGTATCCACCTCAGACGCGTAGTAACTGTGAGATGTGCATCCGCCGCCACAGAAATATTCAAGATAACAGTCCCGGCATTCCTTCTTGTCCTGAACACTGTTTTTCCTGCCCCTGTCCATGACCTTTGAATTAAGCCAGATGTCCTTCAGTGACTCCTTGCGCACGGACCCGGCATCAAAGTTCTTATCACCGTTGAGTGAAGCACACGGATATACGTGGCCGTCTGAATTTACGCAGATTTTCTCGTAACAGTTGTTGCACAGGTCATTTTTCCTTCCCCGCTTTGTACGGACCCGGACCTTCAGTGACTCAACATTATCAAATATCATTTCCTGCTCTTTATATTCTTTTTTGAGTTTCTTCATCGCGAGGGCGATATTATCGGACGGGACATACAA
Source organism: Nitrospiraceae bacterium UBA6902 (assembly GCA_002451135.1). Classification (GTDB taxonomy): domain Bacteria; phylum Nitrospirota; class Thermodesulfovibrionia; order UBA6902; family UBA6902; genus UBA6902. The sequence goes on along the minus strand of DKBK01000035.1, from coordinate 48,741 downwards.
GTCGCTTAAATTGCTGGCACCGCGCCCTTTTGCGTGCATCCAGAGCACATTATGTTCCTGAATCCCCAGTTTAGATAGGAAGCGGGAGGTCCTGGCAATGTCCTTTTCATTCAGTTTGCTGATGGCCGTCGAGACAATCGGCGTAATCCCTATACTGATAAGTTTCTTTATCCCGTCAACTGCCTTGTCAAAGCTCCCTTTGCCACGCAGTTTGTCATGGATTTCGGCATTCGGCCCCTCAAGGCTGACCTGTAACAGGAGCCGTGGACTCATTACCTTCTTTAATGCTGCAATCTTTTTGTCATCAAAAAGGGTGGCGTTGGTGAGAACAATCAGCTCGCGTTTCTTTGTTTTTGTGATATATTTGATGAGATCAAAAATTCCTTCCTTTAAAAAGGGTTCGCCGCCGGTAATATAAAACCGCCTGACTCCGAGCTTTAATCCTTCATCAACAACCTGTTTGACTTCATCATCTGTTAATTCCTTTTTAAGCCCCTTGCCCGCGCTTACAAGACAATGCCTGCATCTCAGGTTGCAGGCAAGGGTATAATATATCCAGAGTTCATCTAATTTATGAGGAGCAATCACATTGCTTCTCCCGGGATATTCCGGTCTTTCAAACCGGGCATTTGATACAAATTCAAGCAGCCCGGCAGCGCTGAGGAATTCCGAGACTTCTTCCACGACCTGGTTCTTATTCGTTCCCTCATATTTCGCGGACATGTAATTCTGGATATCCGACAGAGTATGCTTACCGTCACACAGTTTAATAATCTCCGCGCCTGTATGATTTACACTGATCCAGTTCGGCGACTTTGGGTCAATAAAAAGCGATATGCCGTTTTTCCGTTTGGTTATATAGGGGGGGGAATAAAGTATGTCATCAGTATTAAATTCCCGCAGATTGGGATCCGCAATCTTCCATTCATTAAGATCGTATTGTTTGATCCTTTGATCTCTTCCTGTATCACAACAACCCTTTGCCATAATAACTCCGTTACGTGAATTTGTATTTGAGAATGATGCGCTGCGCTGAAATATATGACCTGTGAATTTCTATGGTGGATATGAATATAGTCACTGATTTACTAATGTCTTGACGAATTCCAGTTATATTATTATACAGATTCATGCACAAAATTCACAATCAGTAATGAACACGCTTTTCATTAACCTTAATTAGGCACATATGGCATATTAGTCCATAATCAGGATATTAGCAATCGTTCAGTTGATATAAGCCTTGACCTGATGTTAGTATTACGTATTCTAAAGAAGGAAAATGAACGTATTTCCCATTAATATTCGCGATGTATCACCATCTTGATTTTTTAGTATATTTATTTGTCAATCGATGAAGACCGCCCCGGATGAAAATATAAAGAAAGACCTCATTGTACAGCGAAACAGGGAACTGACTGCCATACTTGAAGTCAGTAAAGTCCTTACCGAATCCTTTGCCCTTGAAAAAAATCTTATGTCCGTAATGTCTACGCTGGGGACCCTTCTTGAAATGCAGAGGGGTTGCGTGTTTCTCCTTGATCATATGTCAGGAGAACTCCGCATTGTCGCGGCACACGGGCTTGAAAAACATAATATCGAAAAAGGCAAATACCGGATCGGTGAAGGTATTGTAGGGAGGGTACTGGAAAAAAAGATCCCGATGGTCATCCCCAATATCGGGAAAGAGCCCATGTTTCTGAACAAGACAGGATCAAGGCCGGAAAAAGAAGGGATTTCTTTCCTGTGCATCCCTATTATGCTGAAAAACGAGGTACTTGGGGTATTGAGCGTTGACAGGATCTATTCAAAAAAACAGGGAAGTGTGGATGACGATCTCAGGGTCCTGGGAATCGTTGCTTCATTAATTGCGCAGTTCATAAAATTATGGGAAAGCTATGAACGGGTCGAAAAAGAAAAGGAGTATTTGAAAAGAGAGTTAAAAGGCAAATACAGCATTGAAAAAGTAATAGGTGACTCTGACAGAATGCAGGAGGTATTCAAGTCTGTGTACAGAGTTGCTCCCTCCAAGGCAACCGTGCTCTTGCGAGGCGAGAGCGGCACCGGCAAGGAACTTATCGCAAAGGCAATTCACTATATGAGCCCGCGGAGCAAAGGGCCTTTTATAAAGTTCAACTGCGCTTCCATACCTGAAGGGCTTCTGGAATCCGAGCTTTTTGGCCATGAAAAAGGGGCGTTCACCGGGGCAGTCTCTTCAAGAAGCGGCAAGTTCGAGCTTGCAAATAAGGGGACCATTTTCCTCGATGAGATCGGGGACCTGCCTACAGCGCTCCAGCCGAAAATCCTGCGGGTCCTGCAGGAAAGGGAATTTGAAAGGGTCGGAAGTGAAAAGACAGTGCACGTTGACGTGAGGATCATTACCGCAACAAGCAGAAATCTTGAACACCTGGTATCACAGGGGGAATTCAGGGAAGACCTCTATTTCAGACTTAATGTAATACCTCTTTTTTTACCTCCGTTACGGGAAAGAGAAGAGGATATCCCGATACTCATTGAACATTTTTTACATAAATTCAACGAAGAAAACTCCCGGTCCATAGTCATGGATAAAAGCGCCCTCCAGGTATTTTTACATTACCACTGGCCGGGCAATGTAAGAGAGCTGGAGAACACTATTGAAAGGCTTGTTGTAATGTCCGGCTCAGATATAATAACCTCGACAGACCTGCCCGTATCGATGAATATCTGCCGTTTGAAAAATTCCGATCATGCGTCATCATTAACAACGAATATCGAGGAACTTGAAAAGACCAATATCCTGAATGCCCTCGAAAAATCAGGCTGGGTCCAGGCAAAGGCAGCGCGGCTCCTCGGCATCACCCCCAGACAGATCGGATATAAAATGAAAAAATACGGGATAGAAGCTCAAGAGATATAATCATAACTTCTCAGGTCCGCACGATCCTGAAATGTGACTTCACCGTCAATAAAACAGCGTACGGGACAGACTAGATCTTGCCCTGCCGTTTTTCATATGTATTTCACGATCCGCCTCATTCGATCACCCATACCGCGCAATTCTTCCCGGAATGCAATAGCTTGCTGGAAGTGCTTCCGAATATGAACTCTTCTTTTTTTGATATCCCCCTCCTCCCTACAACCACCGTACAGCATCCAAGCTTCCTTTGCTCATCAAGTATGCATTCTGCGACAGACGGGCATTTTTTAACCTCAACGAGGAGAGCTACCTTATCTTCACCGAACCCGGACTGAATGAGTATCCGGCGATATTTACGGAGCAGCCCTTCAGCCTTTGCGCGTTGATCTTCTATCCACTGCTGACGATTCTGATCTGTGTCAAAATAATCATCTGGAGGTTCAGGAACAATACAGAGCAGTGTCACTCGAAAGCCGGGGACCCCTCCAAGAAAATCCGCCGCATAAAGAAGCGCCCTTTGGGCATTGTCCGACTCATCCAGTGCGATGAGGACATGCCTGTCTTTAAGGGTATCAGAATGTTCCACGTTGTCAGTATCCAAAGCTCCTCCCCTTTCTTTTTTTATGAGTAGCCAAGACTATCCCCTGCTTCACGCAAATCCTCCAGGAACTGTTCCGTATCATCATAGAAGACATCCGTCCCCCTGGAAAAGTGAAGCAGGATAAAGTTCAGCACATCCGGGATGTAAGGATAAATCTTTTGCAGATTTACTACTCTGTTACTGAACATAATGTTTATGTCATCAGGGGCAAGCCGTCCAAACGCAGACGGATCATCTTTCTTAAGCTCCTGAGTAGTAATGTCACCCGCTCCCGCAAGATATACAAGGACATTCCCCAATCCGAACAGATCAAATCCAAACATGTTTTCTTTGTGCCAGTAGTTGTAGTCAAAATCTATCCATCGGTACGATCTTTCGCCCCTGCCCTTGATAATATGGTCACGTCTTATGTCCCCGTGTTTCTCCCCGTTATCATGAAGAAACTTGATGGCCCTTACCAGTTCGATATAATGATTCAATATTGCCGGGAAATCATCGTAAAAGTAATCCTCATGTTTCTTGCCAAGGTTTGCTACCATGCTATCAATCATCGTACCCGGGATGTAGTCAACGATTCTGACGATATTCCCTGCGGAATCCAGCGTACTGAATCCCTGCATGAAATTACCGTGACCTTTGACCAGTTCAAGAATTCTTGCCTCTTTTTTGGGACTTCGCACACAGTCAAACGATAAATCGCCGACCCTTGCGGTGAATCTTTCCGGAAAGACCATTTTAATAATTTTCATGCTGCCATCCTTCAGGTCAACGGCCCTTTTGACCCAGAATTTCGGCTGTTCATCTATACCGAAGCGACCTTCACGTTCATGATGTCTGATCAGATAAGGGCGGTTGTCCAGGACAACAACGTCGTCATAATCGATTCTGAAGAAATTTGATGTATCAGTGATGACATTGACGTTTCCTGGTACATGCTGAGGCCCGACATGATGCGCGATCATATCCTTCAGTTCATCCACGGTAAATTTTCCGGACTGCGTGTAGGCCACACTATCTTTCATTGCTCTTTGTTCTGTCAAGGCCCTGCACCTGATATAATTTCCCCTTTATTTTTTATCGTATACCATTTCCCCCCCGTCGTCTACTGATTACGCGTGGTCTGCATCCCTATTAATCTTCAATNNCTGAACCTAACATTTTTTCCTAATTTTAAATAACGTGTGATATAGTGATGCAACATAGTTATTTAACAATATTATCCCATTGTCCCAGGAGGACTGGAAAGAGAGGTTATAAACTATGAAGAAATTATCAGGCGTAGTCTCATTAACTGCCGTGGTTATTACTTTCAGTTTGTTCTGCTGTTCTATTCCGGTCTTTGCAGACTCAGGCGCTGACCTGAGGGATGCTGCATTTGAAGGTCTTTCAAAACAAGTGGAAACATTGCTCGCCAGGGGCACTGATGTCAATGCCAAAAGTAAAGATGGTGAGACCGCGTTGATGATTGCCTCCCTGATGGGGCACACCAGGACAGTGAATATCCTCCTCGCCAAGGGTGCTGATGTGAATGTCAAGAATGCCAAGGGAGAAACCGCATTAATGGCTGCTGCCTTTGCAGGGCAGACCGATGTAGTGGAAATACTGCTCTCGAAGGGGGCCAATGTCAATGACACGGATCTGAAAAAAGAGACCGCTCTCATGGAAGCAGCCTTTGCAGGGCATTTGAGGATAGTGAATATCCTGATTGATAACGGCGCCAGCATAAACGCTGCTGACGTTAAAAAAGAGACCGCCCTTATGTACGCGGCTAATGCGGGGCAGGCCGCGATAATAAATACCCTGATTGCCAATGGCGCTGAAGTGAACGCACAGAACTGCATGGGGGCAACTGCGTTAATATATGCTTCACTCAGGGGACATACAGAAACCGTGAATATGCTCCTGTCCAAAGGTGCCAATATCTCGGTAAAGGATTCCCTTGGAAGAACAGCGATAATGCTGGCTTCAGTGAGGGGACATGACGACACTGTTGATACCCTGCTCGCCGGCGGAGCCGATCTGTACATAGAAGATACCCTTGGAAAGAAAAAATCGACCATCACGGCATCACTTGTATGTGACGGGTATTAGCGGATATCCTGAAAAGATAAAGTAATCACACTCTGCATTCAAGAAGGACAGCCGTTCAGGCTGTCCTTTTCATTTATTCTTGCATTGCCGGCAACCATCCGATCATAATGCCATGTAGTCAACGCCATTTCCGCATGAAAGAGTTTTCGCAGGCAAGTAGTTTATAATGTTCTATGCCCAGCCCTGAACAGAAATTCTATCAGCTGATCATCAGCAGGCTTGATGGGGACAAACTATCATCAACGTGGTATCAGGAGCAGATCATTGATCTTGTCCTAAAAGGGATCGGGGGACTTATTGTGTTCGGCGGGGAAAAAAGAGAGGTATCATGTTTTATTGATAAGCTGCAGTCACTCGCGGAAACGCCCCTGTTTATTGCCTCCGACATAGAACGAGGCGTAGGGCAGCAGATCCGCGGTGCCACGACATTCCCCGGCCAGATGGCTGCAGCAGCAGCAACCGACATGCACAACTCCGACAGCATGAAGGCCCTTGAGGATGCAATCGAGGCCATCGCATATGAGTCGATTGAGATTGGGATAAATATGCCTCTCATCCCTGTCCTGGATGTAAACAGCAATCCTGATAACCCCATAATATGTACAAGGGCTTTCTCCGATAAGCCGGAAGTTGTCTCATGGTTCGGCAGCATGTATATCCGCACCCTGGAAAAGGCGGGACTCATCAGCTGCGCCAAGCACTTTCCCGGACACGGCGACACCGCTGTTGATTCCCATATATCCCTTCCGGTCATCTCAAAATCAATCGGGGAATTACATACCGTGGACCTCGTCCCCTTCATTGAGGCGGTAAAATCAAATGTGAGCAGTATCATGATGGGGCACATCAGCGTACCGGCTATTGATACTCTCCCCGCGTCCCTTTCAAAAAAGGCCGTCGATCTCTTACGAACAGGGATTGGATATGAAGGGCTCATTCTTACCGACGCTCTTACCATGCATGCCCTTAAAGAAGTGCGCAGCGTTGCCGCTACCTGCGTGAATGCCGGGATTGATATACTCCTGCATCCTGAGAATCCGGACGCGGTGGCTGATGAACTCCATCAGGCTCTAGCAGAAGGAGCAATATCAGAAGCGAAGATAGACGCGGCTTTGGAAAGGATATTGAAATACAAAGCGAGAATAAAGAATATCAGGAAAGTCCGGATAAACTTTGATAAAAACAAAACGCTTTCCGGATCAATCTCCGACAGATCCATTACACTCGTAAAGGGGGAATCCCGGACAGCTCCGCTGAGGAAAGTTCGGGACATGTCTCTTATATTCGCAGCGGATGAGAACAAGCATGATCTGTCCGTACTCAAGACCTTCATTCCCGGATCAATGCATGTACGGGAATATCAGAGGGAAGCCCTGAAGGAACTGATCATCATTGCTCTCTTTACCAGAATTGCGGCATGGGAGGGCAGTTCCGGTATGCACGACGAGGACATACATATCATCAGGGACCTGATAAAAAGGGCCCGCAATTCAATTGTCGTATCCTTCGGCAATCCTTACGCGCTCAGGCACTTTATGGAGGCTGATGTGCTTATCGCCGCATATGATACAACAGAACAGGCGCAGTCATCTGTGATCAAATGTCTGAGAGGCGACATCGCTTTTCAGGGCAGATTACCGGTTGAACTGAAATAGTAAATATTGTGCTCCGTACAATACATGGGAGCTGGTTCCCTTTGAAGAGACACGAATTATTACGTGTCCTCCTCTAAATACTTCACCTCTTCTCTTCCTTTTTCTTCATCAACAAAATAAAACAGGACTCCCCCGATAATAAAGAACAGTGAGATAGAGGTAATGCTTGCCCGCGACGCAATATCACTGCTGTAGCCCATGGACCGGACAAGCAGGCCGGCCCCGCCCATGACCACGGGACCAAGCACGGTCGCAAACTTTCCGATCATGTTATAGAAGCCGAAATACTCCGCTGATTTGTTGGCAGGAATTATCCTCGCGTAGAACGACCTGCTCAGAGCCTGGATACCGCCCTGCACAAGGCCCACGATGATCGCCAGCATATAGAATTCATGTGTATCATGCATGAACGCTCCCCACACTGCAACAAATAAATATATTCCAATCGCTATATATATACCTCGCTTCGCGCCGATTTTATGGCCGATATACCCAAAGGCAATTGCCGAGGGAAAACCGACGAACTGCGTAATAAGCAGCGCCACGATAAGGTCGTTTGACTCAAACCCGATAGACATCCCGTAGTCGACAGCCATGACGATAATCGTGTCCACCCCGTCAATATAGAGCCAGTACACTGCAAGGAAGAGGAATACCGTCTTCAAGTGCCGGATCTCCCTGAAGGTATGTATAAACTGACCGAGCCCCGCCTTCACTGCCGTGGTGCCTGATACAGAGGCCTTTTCGGGTTCCTTGACAAACAGAAAGATGGGAACTGAAAAAACCGCCCACCAGATTCCTACGGCCAGGAATGAAAATCTCACGGCTTCTCCGGCATCCGCAAACCCAAAAGTTTCGGGGCTGAGTGTCATCCATACATTAAGCCCGAAGAGGAGCCCGCCGCCGAGATACCCGGTTGAGAAACCCAGAGCAGAAACAAAATCAAGTCTTTTTTCTGATGCCACACTCACAATTAAGGAGTCATAAAAGATGTTGCCTCCTAAAAATCCCGCGGTGGCAACGACATATAATAAAACTGCCGATGACCAGTCGCCCTTAGCAACGAAATGCAAAGACATGGTCATGACTATCCCCATGAACGAAAAGAACATGAGGAATTTCTTTTTAGATGATCCCTTGTCCGCAATAGCCCCAAGGACCGGGGCGAGTAAGGCAATGACCACGCCGGCAACAGAATTGGCAAGTCCCAGTCTCGCGGTGCTGACATTGATGTCGGCTCCGGCACTCCAGTATTTTTTAAAAAAAATGGGGAAAAAGCCGGCCATGACCGTAGTGGCAAAGGCTGAATTGGCCCAGTCATACATCGCCCATCCGAAGATTGCTTTTTTGCTGTCTTTTTGCAGTGCCAACCGAATCTCCCTGCCTTCACGGCAGTGCTTCAAAGGGATCAACTTCCCGATTAATTCCCCTTATCACAAGGGGGAGACATGAAAGGAGAACTTTTCATCCCCGTTTGCAACACGGGGTACTCAAGTTCACTGATAATAAATTGCACTATTTTATTAGATTTTAAAAAGAATTGCCTGTTCTTTGCGGGAGCGCTGCGTTACCGGGGCATTTCCCCGTTGCTGAATACGCCTGAAACAACTGCACCGTCTGCTGAAATAAATATGCCCTGGCCGTCCTGCACACCGTTTTTCCAGTTTCCTGTATATTCGTCGCCATTGGCCCAGATGTAGGTACCCTCACCGTTCATGATATCATCCTGCCAATCACCTTCGTATAAGTCACCGTTGCCCCAGGTCATGGTGCCCTGACCGTCCATTTTGTCATTTTTCCACTCGCCTACATACTCATCGCCATTGGGCCAGGTCATGGTGCCCTGACCGTGCCTGCTCTTTTTAGCATAACCTCTGAATATTGCCCCGTCTTCTGATGTCTCGGTTCTGTATCCATAATCATCGCAGTTACCACCCGGACATTCAGCATGTGCAGGAGCCGCAAAGATGAGGCTGCTGAACAGGAACACCCATGCGACCACACATGATTTTATCATGTATATTTTCACGGTTTTTCATGCAGAAANNCTGCATCATTCCGGAGTTATTCACTCTTCACCGTAATCTTCTTTTTTTCTCTATCTCCTTCCCAGATTAAGGAAGAGTTACCGTAATCACCCTCTTTCTGAAATACGCGTTCACCTTATCTGCGTTTACTTCTTCATAACAGGGGATTGATCTCTTTCATGCCCCGTATGTGCGCTCTTTCATCAAGAAACCCTTCCGGCTGTCAGCCTGTTACGCATGTGCCGTGACCGGGATCTTTCTGGTTTTTTCCTTTTCCGCCTTGGGCAGCACAAGTCGTAATACCCCGTCACTGACGGTCGCCTGAATATGTGCCTTATCGATCTCACTGGAAAGTGTAAATGTCCGCTGATAGTCGCCTATGCCATATTCTGAAATGACGAGCTTGTGGTTTGCGGGAATTTCCGGTTCGATTTTTCCGTAAATCGTTAACAGGTCCTTTTCAAGGGTCACATCTACAGAATTTTCATCTACTCCCGGCATATCCGCCAGAATGACAATATCATTGCTCTTCTCGATAATATCAACTGCCGGCGTATACACCCTTGTCTCCCGTGTTCGCTCAACACCCTTTTCAAGTGATGCCTCTTTCTTCTGAAGTTCTTTTTTTGTATCTGTCATGTTATTCACCTCCGTGGTTAATTAATATTGATTTTTCTGGGTTTATCAGCTTCAAGCTGCGGCAATGATATCTGGAGTACGCCATTTCTGTATGTTGCGTTGACTTTGTCTGCATCAATGTTAAAAGGAAGTTTTACCGTCTTGCTGAACTTTCCATGCCAGAGCTCATGTCTGTGATATGACTGCTCCTCCTTTGTCTCTTCTGCAGGACGTGAACCGCTGAGTGATACCGTGTTGCCGGAAACTGAAATGTCTATCGTGTTCCGGTCAATTCCCGGTATCTCTGTGGTAATAACAGCGTTGTCTCCATTTACCCAGACATTAACGGCAGGATACTCACTGCTTCCATATGAATCTGTCCTGTTCACTAAACGGGTCATCCGGTCAAATTCCCTCCATGGATCTAAAAGTCTTTCAAGATACGTGGTTGTCATAGTTGCTCCCTCCTTAATTTAATATTTTGCTTGTAACTTTGCAAAGGTTGTGCCAGCGCATTTTCCCTTGGTTCTTAATATGTTACGGTTAACTTGTCCGGCATGTGAGGACATATTGCCCTGTTTGGGATTAGGCCAATCTGACCATGGGGTCAATTTGACCTTTGGGAGGCCTACTTATTAAGTTTTCTGCGAAGATTACGAAGGCTTATGCCAAGGAGCGAAGCGGCTTTTGTCTTGTTCCCGCCGGTATACCTGAGGGTTTCATGAATGAGCATTTCCTCAACATCGCGAAGTCTTGTGCCCGCAGGGATAAAGACACCTTCTCTGCCGCGTGCTTCATCAGTTTTTGGGACTGCCTGCACTGCCTCGTCTATATGGGGAAAAATGTGAAACGGGAAGATACGTGCGGTATCTTTTGGAAGCAGAGTTGCTACCCGGGTCATGAGATTCCTGAGCTCACGCACATTGCCTTTCCAGGGGTAGCGTTCGAGCAGGTAAATGGTTTCCTGCGACAGACTTGGATGAGGACCCGGACGACCCATCTCGGCAAAGGCCCTTTCAAGGAAATGNNGGAATCAGCGTTTCACCCCCAAGCCGGTATACACTGCCTTCTTCAAGGACCCTGAGAAGACGGACCTGAAGGTTCAGGGGCATGTCCCCTATTTCATCGAGAAACAGCGTGCCTTTGTCGGCCATTTCAAATTTACCCTTACGGGTGCTGACCGCTCCGGTGAAGGCGCCTTTTTCATGGCCAAAAAGCTCCCCCTCGATCAGGCTCTCGGGGATGGCCCCGCAGTTGATCGGTATGAACGGCCCGGATGAACGACGGCTCAACACGTGAATGGCACGGGCAATCAACTCCTTGCCTGTGCCGGTTTCTCCGGTAATCAGCACTGCCTGCTCCGATGCCGCTATCTGGGGGAGATGATAGAGGGTGCGCCGCATGACCGGTGAGCGAAATATAAAATACGGTTTGACCTTGGTAACCAGCGGGTCCATGACGGTCAATGAAGTACCCGCAGCCTCAGGCCTGCCCACACTCGTTTCGACCATTCTGGCAAAGCGGATGATATCCAGCGGCTTTTTAATGTAATCATCCACTATGAGCCTGACAGACTCCTGTGAGGATTCAACCGAGTCATATTCGTGTCCGGCAATCACATAAAAAAGGGCCTCAGGATGCAGCGTCTTGTATTCTTTAATCATTTCAATGCACTGCTCATCTACCAGATCAATGGCTGCGATGATGACCTCAATATGCGTCTGATGCAGGATGCCCACTGCCTGCGCGAATGTGTCAGCAGTATACACATCAGCGCCGATAGTTTGTAAATCATTCTCAATCTGCTTCAGGGACGGATAGTCGTTATCAAATACAAGAATATCGAGTCCTTTCAAATCAGGAGATTTATTCATATTACATTTCACCTGCCCTAACGTTCATGTTCATACGTATGATGTGCTATTGAATCCCTGCATAAAGCATCATGCCACACCCGCAGTGATGAGCAGACCCGCCCTGCGTGTCCCGGTAATTAATTAATTGAGTCATTTAATTATATCAAATCGTGACAGCGCGTATACTACATTTTACCTGAGCCCCCCATACTGATCCCATGTGTGGTGAGAATCATTGCTTCATTGCCCTTGCATTAATCCGGATCTGCGATATAATGGGCATTATAGGCTTGAACTTAGAAATGATGCAATTACTTGCCTGTAAAATTTTCAGAAAGGAAATACACATGAAACGCGTAATTATTATTGGAAGCCTGATAATGATATGTTGCGGATTTCTGTCATCCTGCAAAGAAATAAAAGGAGAACCGGTAGAGTACACCTCCGGCAATGTGATCCTTAAAGGTTATCTTGCCTATGACACCCGTGTAAAAGGCAAACGACCCGGGATACTTGTCGTTCATGAATGGTGGGGGCTTAATGAATATGCCAGACAACGGGCCAGGATGCTTGCCGGACTCGGGTACACAGCCCTTGCCGTCGATATGTATGGAGACGGCAGACAGGCCGGGCATCCTGATGAGGCCGGTAAATTCGCAAAGGAAGTTTCAGATAATTTGGACATGAAAATTTCCCGGTTTATGGCTGCAATGAATTACCTGAAAAAGCATGAACACGTGGACCCCGCCCGTATCGCGGCGATTGGTTACTGTTTCGGAGGAGGCGTAGTCCTCGATATGGCCCGCTCGGGTTTGGACCTCAGTGGGGTCGTCAGTTTTCACGGGGGATTGACAACAAATAACCCTGCAAAGCCCGGAGCGGTGAAGGCAAAGATATTAGTCTGTCATGGTGAACAGGACACCTTTACGACAGCAGAGCAGATTGCCGCATTTAAACAGGAAATGTCAGACGCAAAGGCGGACCTCCAATTTATCACATACAAAGATGCCAAACACAGCTTTACTAACCCGGATGCCGATTCATTCGCCAAAAAATTCAACATCCCGTTAGGATATAATGCCGCGGCCGACAAAAAATCATGGGAGGATATGAGAAAGTTTCTGAAAAGCGTCTTTCCGGAATAGTCATATGTGTTTCAGCGGGTGCAAGAATAGTTTCCGGGGTAACCTTCCGGTTCTTGACGTTGTGTCTTCACCTCTGATGTTTCCGTCATAACTCAGAGAAGTCACATACGGGCGCACTCCCTAATTCTCCGAGACCTGCCCGGACAATAAAAAAAAATCCAGAAGTGCGGTACAATATTCCGCAGGTATGCGGGACAAAAAATACAAAATATTCTTCTCCGGGATTGCCGGAAGCGGCGTTTCCGCGATCGCGGTATTCATGACAGACAAGGGGCATGTCGTTGCCGGGTCAGACAGGGCCTTTGACCTTTACCCGGCCCACCCTCTGAAGACAATATTTCAGTCCAGGAACATAACTATCGTGCCCCAGGACGGCAGCGGTCTGGACAGGTCCTTTGATCTGGCTGTTTTCAGCACCGCGGTTGAGGCAGACCGGCCGGAGGTTCTGAAGGCGAGAGAGCTTGGGATTCCGGTTATGACCCGGCCTGATTACCTGGCTGAAATTACCGCTTCGTTTAATACGATCGCTGTTTCAGGGACAAGCGGGAAATCAACGGTGTCTGGTCTGCTCACATTTCTTATGAATAAATTGGGACTCAGTCCCAACTTTATCGGCGGAGGGAGGGTAACACAGTTTAAGACCCCATCGAATCCCGGCAATTCCCTCGCTGGCAGTTCAGATTATCTGATTATTGAGGCCTGCGAATCAGACGGTTCCATTGTAAACTACAGGCCGCAGCATACCATCATATTAAACCTTGCGCTTGATCACCACACCGTAGATGTAACGTCCGGGATGTTTAAGACCCTTATCGCGCATACAAAAGGGAAGATCATTATTAACGCTGATGATAAAAACCTCGCTCCGATGGTGAAGGAAGGCACAGTCACGTTCTCCATAGAACGCCCCTCGGATTTCATGGCAGATGATATATCGTACAACCCCTTCAGCACACATTTTTCACTGCATAACGTGAAATTCACTCTCTCACTCCCGGGCAGGCATAATCTCTATAATGCGCTTTCCTGTATCGCCGTCCTTTCTGAGCTCGGCATCCCGCTCAGTGATATTGCGGCCTTACTGCCTGTTTTCGAGGGAATCGAAAGACGGTTTAACATTCACTTGAATAACGGAAAACACCTGGTCATAGATGATTACGCCCATAACCCGCACAAGATTTTATCATTAATGGAAACAGTCCGCCGCCTGCGGCCCGGGGTTTGCTATATATTTCAACCCCACGGCTTCGGCCCGACAAGGCTGATGAAAAAGGAGTACATTCAGACCTTCGTTGAGAACCTGCGGGACTCCGACCATCTCATACTGCTTCCCATCTATTACACGGGAGGAACGGCAAGTAAAGACATATCAAGTCAGGACCTTGCGGATGAAATAAAAGCCCGGGGGAAATCCGCTGAGGTGATAGAAAACAGGGAAGATGTCTTACACAGGATCAATGAATATGAGACATATATTGTGTTTGGCGCACGGGATGAGAGCCTTTCGGCTTTTGCAAAAGAAATAGCAGGCGCGCTTTCTGCAGACAGGTAATCTTTTTACTTCACTTCCCTTAAAAATGCCCCCCCTCTAAATCTCCCCTTATACAGGAAGGCTTGCCGGTGTTATGCAATGCATCCTTAATCACTCCACCCGTTCAAGGCGCACCCTTACTTTCATATGCCTTTCGCCACGCAAAATCCCCAGGGCAACCTCATCACCCACATGATATTTGTCGAATTCATTTCTTAAATCATCATAGGAAGAGATTGGTTCATTATTTATCGACTCTATTATGTCTCCTAAAATTATGTTATCTCCGGCCCTGCGGGTCCCCCTGAGTCCCGCCTTCTCCGCTGCGCTGTCCAGCTGGATATTGATCAGCAGTACCCCTTTAATGCCCATCCGGGCTGCTATGCGGTCATCGGCGATTGAAACACCGAGACCGGGCCGTGTCACCTTGCCGTATCTAATAATCTCAGGAACGACCCTGTTGACAATGTCCACAGGAACGGCAAATCCTATCCCGGCGCTTGCCCCGGACGGACTGTATATGGCCGTATTAATACCGATAAGCCTTCCGGCACTGTCCAGAAGCGGGCCGCCTGAATTGCCGGGATTAATAGCCGCGTCGGTCTGTATCACGTCCTGAATGTTTCTCCCTGTTATAGACTTAATCTCCCGTCCCAGGGCGCTCACTATCCCTGTTGTCATGGTCTGATCAAGCCCGAAGGGGTTACCTATTGCAAAAACCTTCTGTCCGACCTTAAGGTTGTGCGATTCGCCAACTATAATCGGCTTTAACTTGTCAGCGGACGCGGTTATCTGAAGCACCGCAATATCCTTATCCGGTGCGGCCCCCACCACAATCCCCTTCCATGTGGAATGATCGGCAAGCGTCACTTCCAAACGACTTGCATCTTCGATAACGTGGTAATTGGTGACTATCCTGCCCTCCCTGTCCCATATAAACCCTGAGCCGGTCCCCTTGGGTATCTCGTAGATGTTGAGACTGAAAAGGTTCCTGCGCAGTTCTATACTGGTTATGTAGGCAACAGAAGGGGAAACAGTATCAAAAAGCTCAATCGTGTTCTTTTCATCTTCAGCAAGGTCTCCCCTCGCTGTTACGGCACGAGGTTTTGCCTTTGGATCAAGGATTGACGTTGGGTGGGACATATACCACCAGAAGCCCGCTGCAGCGAGCAGTATAAGAAGCAGGATTAATATATTCCCCCGTTCACCCTGACGGTATGCAGATGATGGCCTCATATTAAAATAAAAGATACCAGATATCCCATACAGGTTTCAATGATATAGACTCCAACTTCAGATCTTACGTTATAAAGATAATAATAATCTGCCCTTATCCTCTCTTGATAGTTGAAAATATACGGACAGAAGATTATTATTAACTGTTTAGTGTTATAAGAGCCATGTCAAAAAATATATCCTTGCATATTTCCCTTTTCCGCTATGCTGCTGTCCTCATGTTATTTATCTTCTTTTCGCCTGCGGGCTCTGATGCTCAGGAAGAAGAAAGACTGGGATTCAGTAATGCCAAGGGCCACTGGACCCTTTTAGGCGGCTATGGGAATACACACACGAACATGGGTGACACGCAGGACAGGGTCCAGGTGGTTGATGTGATATTGCAATACGGACACTTTCTGACCAGGGAGGCGGGAAGGTCCTGGTATAAGGTGCGCCATGAAGTTATGGTTGAACTTCCCTTCTCCGCTGTCTTTGATCCTCATGGCGCTATTATGGTCGGAGTAAACCTTCTCGCATGCTGGGACTTTACGGCTTCGGAAAAGATAGTCCCGTACGTATTTGCCGGAGGCGGACTGGTTTACACGAACCTTAACTTGGACGGCATGGGCAGAGATTTAAACGGAAACTATCAGACAGGCACCGGGATTCATTACTTCATAGATAAAAAGACCGTGCTTAATTTTAACTACCGGCTGCATCATATCTCAAACGCAAACACCGCAGAACCCAATGAACCGCTGAACTCGAGCAAGTATCTTATTGGCATGTCTTTTCTCAGGTAATTTAATGCCGGCCTGGCACTGACAATAATCTGGGTGCCATATTGGTTAATTTTTGTTCCGTGGCTTAAAATCATTTTTAATCTTCAGGAACGTAGGCAGGTTTTTTATCATTCTGAATGTACTGTCAGGGGATTTAAACATAAGGGGCCCGAACTTCCGGACCCAGTTCCTGCTTGTGTAAAACCCCTTAATAAATTGTTTATAAAGTTCTTCCAGTCTTTCTTTAGATTCAATTCCTTTTGGGACAAAGACAAAGTTAAGACAATTCATTAATTCCCAGTCTTCATGAAAGACACCCTCTTCATGAATCGTCTTGTACACAGGCGCTCCGGGGAAAGGCGTAAATTTTGTCATGTTCAGATCATCGAGTTCTAATTCTGCAATAAATTCAGTAGTACGTTGTATGGTTTCCTCTGTCTCACCGGGAAGCCCCATCATAAAAAGACCCTTGGCCCTGATCCCGTTTTTCTGTATCAGCTTCACGGTTTTTTTCATCTCACCCAGGTCCACATTTGACTTGTGCCTGCTGAGCATTTCCGGATCCCCCGACTCTATGCCAAGGCTGACCATCCAGGCGCCGGCTGTCTTCAGCATGCGGAGCAGATCATTATCAGCGTGCCCCACCCGCACCGCGCAGTTAAAGGTCATGCCGAGCGGTTTTTTACGAAGCATTGCGCAGAGTTCCTCGATGCGCTTCCGGTTAAAGGTAAACAGGTCGTCATAAAAAAATATATGCCGCACACCGAATTCCTTTTTCAGATATGCCATGTGCTCATAAAGATACCCTGCAGAGTTATACCGGAAACTCCTCCGGTATACCGAGCGGTCACAATATGAACACTGGTAGGGACAGCCGCGGCTGGATATGATCGTTGCACAGGGTACCCTCGGGTAGTTAAAAAGCGGCGGACTATACGCCTCCGGAAAGCCGTCGAGTTTATGGTAGGCCGGAAACGGGATGTCATCAAGCTCACATAAGTCCGTCCGCACACCGGTCGATTGTATCCCGGCCCCGTTGCGGTATATTAATCCCTGAATGTGATCGGGGGCAACACCCGCGGCAAGCTCTGACATGGCCTTTTCCCCCTCACCTGTTATCAGATAATCTATGGCCGGAAAGGAAGCAAGGA
Organism: Nitrospiraceae bacterium UBA6902; assembly: GCA_002451135.1. Taxonomy (GTDB): domain Bacteria; phylum Nitrospirota; class Thermodesulfovibrionia; order UBA6902; family UBA6902; genus UBA6902. Next base: position 31,167 of record DKBK01000035.1, on the reverse strand, counting down.
TGCCCTCTCTCAGGGCGGAGACGTGGACCCCGCCAAAGACAATCCTGATATCAGGGAAGAGCCTCCTGATCTCCTCTGCGTGCCTGTACGCGTCGGGAAAACTGGAGGTGGTTGACGTAAATCCTATCAGCTCAGGCCTGAATGCCGCGACACGGCGTATGGTCTCTTCCGTTCCGGTCAGCTTGACCGGGCCGGTACAATTGAGGATGTCTACGTCAATCCCTTTCTTCATCAGAAAAGCCGCGATAGAAAGAATCCCTGTAGGCGCGCTCCGGTTGGCCAGAACAACCTTGTCCTCCCTTCCCTCAAGCCAGTTTGAACCAAATGGATGGACAAATAATATTCTCATCGTTTGATCTTCCCGCTTGCTGTTTTGGGAATCACATCAACTGTCTCAAAACCCTTGGGGACTTTATACTGCGCGAGCTTTCGGTAACAGAACCTCTTTAACTCTTCTGTTGATATGCCAGTGCCATTCAGCAGCGCAAGCTTTGCCATGGGAAGCTGGCCGTATACCGGGTGGTTCTCACCATATACGCAGGATTCCCTGACACCGGGGAAATTATTGATCACAGCCTCCACTTCCTGCGCGAATATCTTCATGCCGGCAAAATTGATGACGTCCTTGCCCCGGCCGACTATGGTCAGGAACCCGTCAGGGTCAAGCCTGCCAAGGTCCCCGGTATCAAACCACCCGTTCTTAAGTATCCGCTCCCTGCTCTGCCAGGGAGAATAATACGCATCCAGCATGCCCTTCCCTTTAATATATACAGGGCCCACGCCGTCCCTGTCCGGGCTGATAATCTCCACCTCATAGTCCGGCAAAGGCTTGCCAACAGAACCTCTCCTGCCTTCATCAGCAGAGAGGTTTATAAACGGCAGTCCGACTTCAATGATGCCATAGGCCTCGCTTAATTCAAACCCGAACTTCTCACGAAATCCCTGAGCGATATGTTCAGGAAGCTTCATCGCGGTTGAAACAGCAAGCCGGATGTTCTGCAATGATGCCCGTGATAGCGATTCCATGTGGGCCAGTGCATTATAATGAAACGGCGACGCATAGATAAATGTTCCGTTGTACCGAGAAATCCCGTCAATCAATGATTCAGGGAAGTGGTTGCTGCACAGCACTATTGTCGCGCCACGGCGGAGGAAAAGCAGGATGGTCACCACAAAATGAAAACTCATGGACAGTACCCAGAGCACCGTGTCGTCCCGGGTTATGCAGAGTCCCTTGTCCGCTGCTGATGTTCTGTCAAGAATGGACTCATGTGATAACACAACCCCCTTGCTGGCCCCCGTGGTGCCGGAACTGAAGCGGATAAACGCGGGATTGATCCTGTCATAGTCTCCATCCGGATCATTCTGCTTCCCCCTGTTCAATATCAGCAATTCCTTCCGGGAAAAACTCCCCAGCAAAAGACTATCCGCTCCGGCAGTATCATACGAGCCTTTTTCAAAGACAACATAATGTACCCCAATACGTTCAAGTATCCCTTTTATTTCATCCTCTGTGTGCTCTACCGCAACAGGCACGATTACTGCAGACAAGGACAAAACAGCAAGCGTGGCCGATATGTATTCAATGCTGTCCCTGCAGAGAAGCGCCACGCGGTCATACGGGCAGACCCCGCGCTCCTTCAAGGAAGCAGCGATCATTTCCGCAGATGAAATCAGCTGCTCATATGAAATACTGCGTTCACCATCAATGACCGCTGTCCTGTTCCGGGAACCAGCAGTTTCCTGTTTTATGGTTTCATATACATTCATACCATGTCCGGAGGATAATCCTTGTAAATATTTCTTAGAGCAAAGATATACTTGGTGCCCAGATAAATGATCCTGACCATCTCCCTGAAGGGCACCTTCACTTTATTTACCCTGAGGGGATTTGCGCGTAATGCAACGCTCGACAGCCTGGCAAAATGAGCGTAGAATTTCCTCAGCCCGAGCCGTGTGGGCAGCACTGAGTGCATGCAGTCGTAATAAAGGTAGGGATCGCAGATATAATCCCCCTTATGTTTGTTCCAGAGCTCTGTGCCTGGAGAGGGGGAAAACACCGTGAACGTCACTTCAGCTGGGCAGACATTCATGATCTCTTTTTCGAGCTCCCTGAAATCCTCCACAGAAAAATCAGGGTCAACGATAAAGCTTGCGTGAAGGGTAATGCCCAGTCCCTTAAGAATCGAAATCGCCTTCCTGTTGGTCTCAACATTCGTGCGCTTGTTGTAATTGTCCAGACGGTTCCCTGACATGGACTCCAGGCCCACATATACAACGTCCAGCCCCGCCTTTTTCCACAGCTCAAAAAGCTCCGGATGCCTGGCGATCGTATCACTCCTGGCCCAGCTTATGTATTTCTTCTTTATCCCCCTCTTAAGGAGGAGGTCTGCGATTTCGGTCAGCCTTTTTTTATTCAGAAAGGTCTCATCATCCACAAAGTAAATATTGTCTTCTTTGATGTGGGCGATTTCGTCAACAACGTCTTCCGGACTGCGCTGAAGGTATTTGCCGTTCATGATATGATGCACCACACAGAAGGAGCAGTTAAACGCACATCCGGTGGAGGTCCGGACACTCGCGGTCGGCGGGAATATCGTGGCCAGCCTTCTTTCAGGGGCCGCAGTCCAAACGCAGAAATACCTGGAACGCTGAACAAGGTCACGCCGCGGACGCGGGATATTATGTACTTCAGGAAACTGCGGAGGCGGCAGCGCGGCCTTTTCTTTAAAATCCGGCTCACGGTGGGATAGCGACACATCCCCAAAATGAAGAAGCATCCCCTCTTTCACGCGTCTCACAATCTCACCAAACGTGGTCCCCCCCTCACCCCGCACGATAATATCGATGGCCTCCACCGCATAGTCCGCGGGGATGATCGTCGCGTGAATACCTCCCACCACATTCAGTGCAGAAGGATTATGCTCCTTCACGATTGCAGCGAGCTCCCTGACCAGGGCGGACTGTGAGCTGTACCCGGTAAATCCGACAATATCGGGGTTTAATTCATGCAGGTAATTATGGAACGCCTCCATGGGCCTTTTCTCAATACCAAGATCGCAGATGACAACGGTATCCTCGGCCGGCACTCCGCCTGCGACTATTTCAAGCTCCAGGGGTTCAAGATGCAGAAAACCTTCCTGAAGGCGTTTTGCGATAAGAAGCTGAGGATGGGGTTTGACAAGTAGTATGCGCAAATTGTGTTCCTCCCTTTCAATTCATCCTAAAACGGCAGTGATATCCGCAGATTTCACANNTATAATACGCAGCTGCCAGGCCCGCCTGTTCTCCCAGGGATATGCATGTTCCCATGACACGGACAGAACCGAGGGCCTCATGGGAAACCGAGATGCAGCGTCCGGCGCAAAGGAGATTCGATATCCCCTTTACCTTCAGGCACCGGAAGGGGATTTCATAATATTCGCCGTCCCTTAGATATTTGTAAACCGTACCCTTCTGCCGGTCCCACAGCTCAATCGGCCAGGCGTTTTTTACCACGCCGTCATCGAATTTTCCAGCATGTAGTATATCATCTTCCGTAAGGGTATATTCACCGTGAATCCTTCTCCCCTCCCTGTCCATTACCCTGAGAGATGTGCCGGCTATGTACGCGCCCCTGAAGGAAGGCAGTTTTTGCGCCAGATACCGGAGCATCTTTGCGGCCCTGCTGAGAACCACCCTGCTGCTTCTGCTGTATTCATATCCGGGATTTATTTTCAGGAAGCCCTCGTCCGGCGCTTCTCCGTAACTGAACGCAGTGAATCTGATACATGAGGGAAACATTTTCATTTCTACTGCCTTTGATAAATAATAAGGCACCTTGACCGGCAGGGTTTCATCACGGGGGGTTAGTCCTTTCACATGAATGATGAAGCCCGAAAGCTGTCTCTTCGATAAAGGAGACAACTCATAACCAGCACCTGCCATTTCGGAAACATCGCCGTTTCCTGTGCAATCGATTAAAACTTTTGGGATGATCTTAGATATATTCCCCCCTTGCCCCCCTTTAGCAAAGGGGGGATGGGTGGATTTGGCAGCCTTATTACTCAAGACAACCTCAACAACCATCCCATTTACCTTTTTTACAGACAACGCAGCTGTGTTTAACATAAGGGAAAGCTTATCTTCCGCGCTGCACATGGAGTTGAACACGGAGGCAAGGTCCTCCCTTGCATACGGAAGCACATAGACCCGCCCGATCTTCTTTATTTTATTTTGGGGCGAGAGCTGATGAAGCCGGCTGACTGCCTCGCGGACAATCCCCTCATTTAATGTCTCTTCCGGCACGGCCCTGCCGTTCAGATACAGACCGCATATGTGCTGAAGCATTCCGGAATATCCGGTCCCTCCGATAAAACCATCCTTCTCTGCAAGGAGTGTCTTCATACCCGACCGCGCCGCGGCAACAGCAGCGGCTATACCAGAGACACCGGCGCCAATGACAAGTACATCACAGGAACTGCTCACTGGTTCTGATCTTTCTCTTCTCATCTTCTTAACTTATTAACCTATAAAATGTATTTGTAATAATGCAGGTGCTGAAAATAATTTGATTTTCGATACCTTAAACGCAATATGAATCAAGGGCAAGATGTATCTCTGATGTATAGCTGTATGCATAATCTGAAAATATCCTATCGAGTTAATCAAATTATTTTCAGCACCTGCATTATTTATCTCTTCCCAACATCCTATCAGTCAACTCTTTTTCCAGCACATCCACCTCATCATCGCCCATCAGGCCCTCAAGATATGATATGACCAGATTAAGCCTGCCGTTGAAATAATTTGAAAAAAACCCGAGTCCAGGGGGTACCGGGACCCTCGGCATGTGAAACACATCTTCTATCTTTGCCCCCATCAGTTCAGGAGCCAGCGGGTTTTTGCTCACATGTGAAAAGATAAACGTGGCAATCTTTCCCTTTAACGGCCCGTCTATGATCTTTTTAAAGAAAGACAGCGGCGCGATGCGGGTCAGATGGCTCGCCTCCATAATATCACGCGGCACACCAGATTTAATCTGGTCATACATCTGCATCTTAATGCTATGTACAAGCTCCTTCCGGTTGTTCACAATGCCGCGATGGGCCTGAAAAAAAAGATAAGACACATGATTAAAGAAAAGCTCCTGTTTAATGTCCTCACTGGTCCTCATATCAACAGACACAGCAGCCAGATAACTTCCCTGCTCCGCCTTTCTCTTCTCAAAAAGCCCGTCCACTGCCTGCATGATGACCGAAAGCAGATACGGCGACTCCATTAAATATCCCGCAGTTCTGTAGGCATTTTCATAAATAGTCTGCGTCTCCTGCTGATCAAACCTGATTAATCTGTACCCGAATTCCTTCTTTTTGCCGTCAGGAACAGGCAATGCCGCAAGAGGGTGTTCTGACAGTGCAATTATCTTTCGGTTGACATTTCTGCCCGCAAGAAACTTCTTCATCCATTCCGACAGGTGCGCCGGCCCGCTCAGCGCAACTCCTGAGGAGACTGCAGGGCCGCTGTTACTTTCAAGATACTGCTGAAACAGTCCGAGGAAAGATTCCGCTCCGCGGGCATCCAAGAGACGGTGGTCAAAGCTCATCGCCAGACAGCTCTTCTGACTTTTTGTATTAACATGATGGAATGCCAAATGCTCGCGGTCGTCTTTGAAGGGTTCGTTGGCACATGTGGAGAGCACTGCCCACAGGTCTCCCTCATCAGGACATGTATGAGATGTAAAATTCAATTTGCCTTCCGTTTTTCCGGGCATTTTCCAGTATGGACAGATATTTATGTCACGCCCTATGCTGCCGTTGACTACAGGGAATTCACTGATAAACCGCCCCAGGTGCTTCTGAAGTTCTGAAGGGCTGATTGCAGATGCCATCACGATCACCACCTGCGACATATTGCCCGCAGAGGTCGTTTCCTTCATCATGAAATCCAGTGCGCTGATGACCCAGTCACAGCCGGAAAGATAACGTTTGTTTTTTGATGATGGAATGATGAATCGCACGACTAAAGTTTCTTGTGAAGAAAAGACGCCAGTGAGTGAATGGTAGCAAAATCCTTCTTGTCCAGTCCTGATTCTATCAACTGCAGTTTGAAGGTCTTCTCTATAAATACAAGGATTTCCACAAAGCCCAGGGAGTCAATGCCCAGTTCATGAAAAGGCACATCCACTGACACAGAGGCCTGGTCTTTTGAGGTTATCGAGGCTATTCCCTGTACTAGTGTGTTTTGAATATCCTGTAATGTCATATAATTTTTCAAGGTCAGGATGAAGATCCTGAGGTTGTGCCATAAGGACTAATCCCTTGCGTTCCTGAGATAAACTGCGGCCTTTTCGTTAAAGCAATTATATCTGATGCACCTTATTAATTCAATATTGCAGGGCACTGTATTCATCACTATATTTAAGTCGTGGAGGTTGTCGGTGACCGGGTTTGCATATATCTTCTGTTTCCTCATCATGAGCGCCCCTGCCGCGCAGTTGAAGGCACTGCCGGACAGCATACTGCCGAAAAGAGGAGCATACGCGGCAGCAGGGACGGCTGAAGACACACAGCGTGTATACACCGTCTCATCTTCCAGAAGCCCGTCGGTATCGATAATATCCAGGTCCGCCTGCGGCATGTCTTTTTCATCTGCGTTTATTGATACATTATGGATTTCACAAAATGTATTATCATGTTTTTTATTACCAAGCAGGAAAAATACAGAGCCTTCTCCGGGGACCTGATATGCAGGCTTAAGATTAAAAGGCCTTATCCTCCCGTCAGGGGCCGGGGTTAGCTTTGTATCGTGTACAAACCCCAGCACATCTCCATACTGTTCAACGGCGCCTGCCAGGACATACTCACAGCGGTCCTCATGTAACCATACCTGGGCAAGCTGAAGGGCGCTGTGGAAGGCGAAGAAGAATTGGGTCACTGTGAGTGTGGGCCCTTCAATTCCGAGCGCTGATGATATATATGACCCGGCAGCATTGTGAACAGAGTTTGAAAATGTCGTTGGTGAGACACCGGCATCCCCGTATTCAAGGATGTCATCTAAAAAATCAAACGTGGTTACGTGCGCGCCCAAAGCAGTAGCAGTTATGATACCAACCCGCTTTCTGTTTAGGTCCTTTATCCCGCTGCCTGCAAGCGCGTCGGAAGCGGCAACCACAGCCATTTTGCTCAGTTTGTCCGCACGCCGCATATTTTTAAGCAATGTCCTGTCGGATATTGTCGGCTGATCAACTTTATATGCAAATGACTTCCTCCCTTTTATTTCCACCCCGGCAGGTGCCTGCCATCCTTCATGAAGGGCTTTCTCCAGGCTGTCTATACCCCTGCCACGATTAAATACTATCCCTATGCCGAGTATCTTCATTTCTCTCCCCGTCCGAATACAAGTGCGGCGTTATTCCCTCCGAATGCAAGCGAAGTCGATAGGGCATAGTCTCCCCTGATATCCGTTCTTTCCCTGACCGGGATGAGGGAAATATTTTCGTCCTTGTTGTGAAACCCGGCGCTTGCAGGTATCCACCCTTCCCTGAGAGCCGCAGCGGTGAATACCGCTTCCAGTCCCCCGGCAGCGCCTAATGTATGCCCGGTATATCCCTTGGTCGACAGCATCTTCAGGCCAGTCCCGAATATCCTTCCCAGCGTGCCGCCTTCCACAAGATCGTTATCCTGTGTTGCAGTGCCGTGCGCATTCACGAAACTGATCTCCCCGGCTTTAATGTCCGTATGAGACAGCGCGTTGCGAATTGCCCTCTCTAAGCCTGCGCCGTCAGGCCTGGGCGCGGTAAGATGATATGAATCACTCGCTGAACCGTATCCCGCTACATAGAGGTCAGATGACCTGCCACGCCTTGCGGCTGATTGTTTTGTCTCAAGAATCATGACCCCCGCTCCTTCCCCAAGATTAAGGCCTTCCCGGTCCCTGTCAAAGGGCGCGCACAATTCCCTGCTGACAATTCCAAGTGAACCAAAGCCGCACAATGGTATGCGGTTTAATTCATCCGCCCCTCCGGCAATTGCAATATCACAGAGGCCGTTTTTCAGCCACGAGAGCGCAACCCCTATCGCATCAGCGCCCGAAGAGCAGGCATTAACTACTGTCAATACAGGACCTCCCGCCCTGAATGTGCGCGAAATAAATTCAGCAAGATTGCCTTTCACATATCGGTCAACGGGTATCATGGATGCTGAGCCCGTACTCCGGTATGACTGGTAAAATTCTAGATCATTCAGCTGGCATGCCACCGTGGTACCAAGACAAACACCGGTGCGAAAGCCGGACAGATCATGACCAAGCCCTGCGTCTCTGAGCGCCTCATCCGCTGCAATAAGGGCAAGACTCAGGGTCCTTCGGCCTTCCAGATAACATTCATCAGGAATGTGTTTCACTTCAAAGACAGGGTATTGCAAAGGGGTTGCAAACAAGGTGACCGGGCCAGCGTTTCTCATACCGTGCCTGAATGCGTCCAGCGTTTCGGGAACATTGCCACCCGCTGCTGAAACTGCGCCAAAACCCGTTATGCGTATCAAGGCATCCCCATCAGGTCCAGCCCCTGGTCGATTGTCACTATCCGCATCTCGGGATAGGTGCTGTGTATATATTCAATCATCTCCGTAATAGCCTCCCGCTCATTGTACTCTTTTCTGGTCAGTTTTGCGGAAGCTCCGCTTGATACACCGGTCACCGTATCACCGATCTGCGGGGTGCCGGATAAAGGAATAAAGACAAGGGACCATCGATTATCTTCAATTATTTTACCTGAGGCGCCAGAAGGTTTAAACATCAGCATTTCATCCTGCATGAAACTGCCTTGTTTATCTGATATCTTTATCTTGGCATCGATCAGGTGCTGGTACAGAATCAGCCACTTCTTCTGGGCATAGGCTTGGTCAATATGATCCTTGATATGGCTCATGTTATGCCTGAAAGAAAGTTCGCTCGAAAAGGACTTCAGGCTATACCGGTCCTGATCAGGGCCATTCAGCATCTTTTGCCCGGCCCTTCCCGCCCGGTAATATTTCGCCGCGATCTTTTCGACTGTTTTATTGCTTTTATTATAGGGATACACGAGGTTCCTGACAGGCAGGCCCCAGCTTTCAAGGGCCTCCTTTGACATGGACAATTCATCGTCGATCTGACTCTCTGAAAGGTCCCTCAGGTTGGGATGGGAAACGGTATGGCTCATGATCTCCCAGCCGTCCTGCCGGAGTTCGCTAAGCTGGGAGACGCTCAGATAATTTTCAGTATTGACCCAACCGGTGACAACCGCAGTGGATGCGACCTCGCCCTTCGCCTTAAAAATATCTCTGGCAACCGTATAATCCGTCTCATCCCCGTCATCAAAGACAAACGATACGAGGGGCTTTGAATTGGCCATGACAGGGGGGTCGGTAACCGCTATCGTGCTGCACCCTGCAATAATAATCAATAACAATACAAGACAGAAGAACCGTCTCTTATGGTACAGGAGGTTATACAAAGTTCAGAAATACCTCTATCGTTGGATTATATGATCACTGCCGGATGTATGCTGCGTTCAGGTCACCTGACATCAGATTTCAGGAAATATTCTTTTTGTTCTCGTAAATATACTTCGCGAGGGTGTCTATTGAGTAAAATACGTCTTTTCTGTTTTCAAGGTCCTTGACTTCCAGTCCGAATTTACGCTGCAAAATGACGACAATTTCAACGGCGTCAAGGGAATCCAGTCCGAGGCCTTCACCAAACAGGACCTCATCGTCCCGGATTTCCTCCGGCTTTATATCTTCAAGCGACAAATCCGCTACAAGCAGTTCCTTCAGGGTCTTCTTTATCCGCGCTAAATCCTGAGCTTCATTCGACGGCATGTTATTTTCTCCTTCACTTAATTAGCTGCTGCTTTATTTTCTGGACCCCATATGTCATGAAACATAAACCACTGATAGGGATATTCAGCAGAATAATCTTCCAGCACCCTGGCATATGCCTGAACAAACCCTTCCATCTCTTCTTTCTTTTTTGCCCTCGAACGGTACCGTGGTTCCATCACATGGGAAACATCAACAACATACTTTCTCGTGGACACCTTGGCCGAGAGCAGGACCACAACCGGGCACCGGGCTGCGGCCGCGATACTGAAGGCACTGTGCGGAAAATATGCCCTGTCTCCAAGTAATGCCACTTCGGAGGTGCTGTGTCCGTAACTGCGGTCTCCCATGATGGAAACGAGGCTGCCTTCATCTATGGCTTTCATTATTTCTATGATTCCCCCCAGGAAGTTGTCCGGTGAAATGATCTTTACCTTTTCGTTACCGCTGTCAATGTTCAGAGAATTCTTTACCGCGGCATTTTCTTCCGGGGACATCAACAGATACACCGTTTTGCCCAATTTCTCCAGGGCCGTCATCGTCACCTGCCAGTTTCCCACATGGGCCGTTAGCAGTATTATACCCTTTTTCGAATCTCTCAAAAGGCCTTTTATTCTATCATATCCCCGAAGTTCTATGTCAAACTGACCGAGCCCGGAAACTACATAATAACGGTCGATAAGACTCTTCCCCTGGCTGATGAACAGCCGGTACACAGCGAGATATTTCCTGATGCCGTTAAATGCCCTGAAGCGTCTCTGTATATACGCCATAGATGCGGACACCGCGGTCCGGTCAAATATCAGATAGTACAGACACACAAAATAAAGCAGCCCGTAGGCCCCTGACAGCCCGGTCCATTTCAGGGAAGTCCGGAAGAACCAGAAGCCTAACCTGTTTCCTCTTTTCCTTTCAGTCACTTGTTTCATACCCTCTTAAGAGCGATCACGTTGCACGCTTAAAGATTATCACCCATCAGTCGCTACCTGTCTCTTTATCAAGGCCGCTGAAAAATAAGTGATCACCGCTATGAGTACCGCTCCCACCGGGGCGATAATCAGCGAACCCAGAAACCATTCCAGAAGGCGGTCCGAAAACTGGGCGAATACTGTTTCATAAGATATATCTGTCAGCCATTGCCCGTTCCGCATGAAAAATCCTATTTCAATACACAGCGCAGGCACAAACGGGGGCATGCACAGATGCTGAACGTTCACTGCCACAATTTTGTTCAGATTTAACCGCGACGCGACATATAAAATGATAAATGTGTGGAGAAACATCAAGGGGAGGACGGCCAGAAAGATACCTACGGCAGCAGACATCGCAAGCCCTGCCGGGGTGGCGTTTTCCTTCAGCAGCATCATCAGAAACCTGCCCGGATGACGCAGCATCCTGAAATCGCTCTTCGGCCGCTCTACCAGCCGCCTGTGCCTGAACGGGATGAGCCTGCTCCCGACCAGCATGGCATGAGTATGCGAGATACGCAGGTTGTCCAGAAAGGGCCGGAAACTGGACACCCTCTTTTCGGGTTCAGGATAGACCACGTCTATATTTACGGTCTTTAAACTCAGGCCCGCCCATACGGCCCTTGCGAGCACCTCTGCCTCAAAATCGTAATGCGAACCCCTGAACTTCATCCTGTTCAGGTACTTGACCGGATAGGCGCGGAAACCGCTCTGGCAGTCGTCTATGTGCACCCCGGTCTCCACGTGAAGCCAGAAATTCGCGAACTTCCTGCCGAAGCGGCTCTTGCCCGGGACATTTTCGGTATCAAAATTTCTGGAGCCGATAATTATGCCGGGGGCCTTGTCATCCAGATGGGGAATAAACTTCTTCATGTCCGCCGGTCTGTGCTGCCCGTCAGCATCAATGGTTATCATATAGGCCCCGCCGTGTTCTTCAATGTACCTGGAGGCAGTCAGTATCGCGCTGCCCTTACCCAGATTTTTTTCATGCCTGAGAATGTTCACATCTATCCCCGACAGGAGGGCAACAAGGTCCGCATCCGTACTGCCGTCATCAACGACAACGACATTCTCCAGCAGGGAACGGCACTCAGCCACGATGTCCCGGACGCTCTCCCTGTTATTGTACACAGGCACTGTACACCATACACGGCTGGCTGAATTTGAATTATTCTGCTGCATGCTTTGTTCTTGGAGGGCGTTTTTTCTGGTCAAGCAGCAGGTTCCACAACGTGCCCGGGTATCCCAGCTTATGAAGCATCCTCAGCGTGCTGTCATAGGAGTCAGGGGGGAAGATACAGTTTCGTGTGTTCGAGAAGGCCTCAGTCAGGGTCTTCTCCAGCCATTCTTTCTCAACCTCGGGCGAAATATAATATACGGGTTTGAGCAGGTCCTCATCGGGAGATATGACCTTATCTTTTAATGCAATCTGCTCCAGTGCCGTATGCGGCAGGATCCGTATCCCCATAAAAATAAACACAACACACTTTTTCAAGCCTGTAATGTTTCTGATCCCTTCAGCTACTGTTGCCTCTGTCTCGCCCGGCCCCCCCATCATAAAGAAATGAGAGGTGGCTACTTCGTGTCTGGCAAATAAATCATTGCATTCGATAACGTCCTGAAATGAAAAGCCCTTGCCCATTTTTCTTAGCGTAGTATCGCAGGCCGCGTCAGAGCCGATTTCAACCGCAACCAGACCGGTCTGCTTCATGAGACTGACAATATCATCAGTAAGTCCCTTGGGCTTGAAAAAGCCTGTCCACGGCACGTTCACGTTGCGTCGTGCCATTTCCTCCAGCAGAGTGATATAGGCGCCGTCATCGTCATTAAAGACGGAATCCACAAAGAATATGTAATTGGCCTTATGCATGCCTGAAAGCATTTCAATATCATCAATGACCGCCGATGGGTCCCGCTGACGTATTTTCGTTCCTTCCAGCACGGGATAGGAACAGTATACGCACCTGTGCGTGCATCCTCTCTTAGTCTGGACTGATGCGATATTCCCGCTTTTCAGATAATGCTGCATCAACATGCTGTCGTAATAAGGGGCCGCGATGCTGATGCCGGGCAGGCGTTCCCTCGGCCCGATCACCGGGGTGTCCGGCCATATCCCCCTTACCGCGTTATTTACGAATTCAACCATCAGCACATCGCCTTCTCCCGCTATTCCGTAATCGGCACCTGTTTTCTGCAGTATCAGTTCAGGCATAAGTGAAAATCCTGCCCCGCCCAGCACTATCCTGCTGTCTGAAACCGTCCTGATTGTTTTCACAATCTCCTGAACGGTATCAATGTAATACTCTTCGTTCATGAGATTGACATTATCGATATTGCGGATGGAAATACCTATCAGCTCGGGCCCGTATTCCCTCACTCCCTTGATCACCGCATCCATCGAACTGTTTTCCATGAGGAAATCAAACTGCCTGACGTCATGACCGGCAGCCTTGAGCGCACCTGAAACAAAGCTGAGTCCAAGCGGATAGATCGGGTAAGGAGACACCGCGGTATTGGATGAAATCATCATGATCTTCATTTCTGAGCGTTCCCCTTTGAATTCCAGGCCTTTCTCGTAAGCCTGTGCCTCTTATACGTGCCCGACTCCATCTCTTTTTCAATGACCTTCATGAACAGCTTTGCCATCTTTACTTTCTGGGGAAGGTCAGCGTAAAATGTGTCCCACGCATAGTGGTACATCTCCTGCAGCTTCTCGATCGTCATCTTTGCGGGCTTAAATACCACTTCTCCGCCCGTATATCTTTTCCAGTCATTATGCAGTATCCTGTTTTCCTTCTCCATTGACGCCCTGATAGGGGTATGAGGGAAGGGGGTAAGTATGGTAAATTCCGCCAGGTCAAGATCGACCTCAAGGAGAAAATCCACAAGGCGCTTTATATAATCTTCGTCATGGTCATCGGTTCCGAGGATAATCGTTCCCTCAACTCCGATGCCGCGCTCTTTGAGTCTCCTGATGCGGTTTCTTATCACATCGGAGGTATCAAAGACCGCCTGATACACATACCAGCAGCCGGCTTCAGCTGCGAGATCCAGTATTTCATCCTTGTCCTTGATTGGATGCGAGACCCACTTTTTCTTCAGGGGAATCAGTGCCCTGAACAGTTCCTTTTCCCACTCATCATCCTGTGCGAGTGAATTGTCCACAAAGAAGAGCCTGTTATTATCGATAAGAGAGATCTCCTCAATTACCGATTCCATAGGCCTCGGCCTGAACCTGCGACCCCCGAGAAACCCTGTGCAGCACGGGAAGCAGTCAAACCTGCAACCCCGTGACGCGTGGACCAGGTCCACCATCTGGACGCCGCGGTAGTTATACAGTTCGCGGTTCAAGATGCCCCTCCGTGCGGGTCCGATCAGGTCCATCGAGGGAAAGTCATTCATATAGTTATAGATCTTTTTTAATCCCGTTGTCTGCAGGTCCCTGATGACCTGTGAAAAACGTCCTTCGGCTTCCCCGAGAAACACAGAATCAGCGTGCCCCAGGACCTCTTCATGGTGGAGCATCGTCGCGATACCGCCGAAGATAACGGGGATGCCCATCGCCCTGTACATGTCCGCGATCTCCCACGCCCTCGGCATCTGGCAGGTAAGCATGACAGACATGGCAATCAGGTCTGCCTTTTCACTGAAGTCAATGCTCTCTATATTTTCATCGCAGAAAGAAAGCTCTATGTCTTCCGGCACCGTGGCTGCAAAGCAGACAGGCCCATGGGGGGGCAGGTGGAATTCCGTCTGCCCTGGCAATTTCGGCCACCTCGGATACACAAGTTTTATTTTCATGATACAGTGATGCCTTTCCTTAAATTTAGAAATTCATTGACCATTTCCCTCAAGCACAGTTCCTTCTTCACCACTTTCATTGCATCATCATAACTGCACAGGATGTTCCCGCCTGAATATGCTTCCCCTTTCAGGACAAAATAAAACGCGTGGTCTGCCTCAGACGCCCCGGCAAGCATCACGCGTGCCTCATGATCAATGAGCATATCAGCAGCGGTCTTTAACACATTACCCATAGAGTTGTTCCCGGCGGCAATATAAAGCAGGGGCCCCTGAAGACCGAAATAGATCGCGGCTTCACCTGAAGGACTTGAAGGAAGCGTGTAAATAAAAAGATTACCTCTCGACAGCGTGCGTCCGCTGTCAAGGTAGTCCCTGAAATATCGCATATCCGTTTCAAAACTGCCTGACACATTCGTGCTTATTATCCCGGCGTCATGTTTATGTTCCGGCACACACGCTATCCCCGCATCTTGCAGGGCAAGCGCTACAGCGGCACAGGTCAGTTTCGACACATGATCGAGCCGCCCGATATTTTTATAAGAAAACGGAAATATCTTTTTCTTCGGGAATATACCGTCACTATAAAACTCTCTTATATTCTTGAGAATACATCCGTATTCCTGTCCGTTCATCCATCCTATGCCGATTACTGAAATCATTTTTCTCTCTCTTTGTCTGCCCCTTCAGCAACGGGGGGAATCGTTGGTTATCCGTGTATGTGATTCATCCTACTACCAATGCGGCATTTATTCCGCTGAAACCCGCATTGGTTAACAGTCCGTATTTATTCTCACCCGCAGCGCGCTGGTTTCCGGAGGCCCAGCCCCTGGCGTCATCGTCAGGATCTTTCAGATTAACGGTCGGCGGGACTGTCTTTTCTTTTAATGCCCTGAGCGCGATAATCATCTCCACAAGGCCTGCCGCTCCCATGGTGTGGCCCAGGCCGCCCTTTATCGAATACACAGGTTTCTTCTCCATCTTAAATACAGACTTAAAGGATTTAATCTCCATCGCATCGTTATATACAGTGCCGGTACCGTGTGCGGATATAAATCCTATGTCATGTTCATCAGCGCCTGCGGTCTTCATGGCCTTTGTTATTGCCAGGGACAAGCCGTCGCCGGTGCGTGAAGGTCCGGTCATATGATTGGCATCATCACTCAGCCCCCAGCCGCTTATCTCCCCCAAAATTCTCCTCTTTTCCTTTCTGGCCCTGGCTTCACTCATGATGAGAGCATAGGCTGCGGCCTCTCCCAGGCTTAAACCGCTCCTGCTCCTGTCAAAAGGCCTGGCTGGGAATTTATCCAGGGCCATTAATGAAGAAAACCCGGAATACACAAATTCAGTAACACTGTCGCAGGCAGCCACCAGCACACTGTCCTTATATCCTCTGCGGATCATTGCGGCAGCCCTCGCTATCGCGGCTGTTGCAGACGCGCAGGCAGCGGATACCACGATTGCCTCGCCTGTGATGCCGGTAAGCTGTGAGACCTTTTCAAGCAGATTATTCAGATTGCATTCGGAGGCTTCCCCCTCTCCTGTGAGAAGACTTTTTTCAAGGAGATCTATTTCACCCTTTGTGGAGGCAAGTATGAGCCCTGAATCCTTCGGGACCGATTCAGAGGGCGTATCGAATATTTTCTTAAACATCTGGAGGACGAGGGAATCCTTCTCAAGGTATCTCAGACCATTCACCATGGCCGCGGAGCCGGACGGGAAGGCCGCCGTGCTGAACCTGTCGATATCGGCAACAGCGTTCCTGCCGGACATAATGCCCTTCCAGCACACGTCTGCGCCGTGGCCGTACGCGGTTATCATGTCGCAGGACACAACGACTGCCTTTTCTCCTTCATAGAAAGGGGGCCGATCTGGTATGTTCAATGGTATCATCTGCCTTGATTAAACTCTCCTGCCTTCCATCGTTTACGGCACGTCTGAAGGATTTCCGGGGACACCATGCATACCTCCCCTGATGATGCATACGTAAAGACCTGTACCGTGTAACCGCTTGTCGCAATACTTCCGTCATCCTTCACCAGCTCATACTCGGTATTCAACCGTGACGCCGTGTCCCATATAAGTGCTGTTCGGATGGTAAATTCCTCCGCAAGGCGGAGCGGTCTGAAATAATCAATATGAAGCTTGACAATTGGAGCGCGCAAACCGGCCTCATAGAAATCCCTGTACGACAAGCCGCACCGCCTGCCTATCTCCTCGGATCCCTCTTCAAAATAGGAAGGATATCTGCCGTGCCAGACAATGGCAAGGGGGTCAACCTCACTGAAGCGCACCCGTCTCCTTACCTCAACGACCACCGGGGCCGGGGCTCCCTCAATACGCTCGAAATAGTTTTGTTTCTTTCTCATGATCTATTTCATATCCTGCGTAAACCATACTCTCAATTTCATTTCAGACACCTTCTTGCCATCCCTGCTAAAGGACGCCTTCAGAACAACCGCCCCGTTGCCTTCCGGAGTGTTACTTGTCCTGCATATGAGTTCCTCTGCGGGAAGGACAGGCGACAAAAATTTTGCCGAAACTATTTCCTTCAGTACGACCCTCTTTCCCTGCCATTTTTCAAGCATGGAGAGAGCGCACTGTATCTGACAGATACCGGGAAGTATCTTGTTCCCGGGGAAGTGCCCCTGAAAACCGATAAAGTCTTCGGGGAATATAAAACCCGCGCTCATCTCGGCACTGTCGTGTGCTTTAAAGCCGACCATACACCGTTCAATTGCCTTTTTCATGTTTCTCAAGTCCTGACTTCCTTCAGTCTTACCGTGAGACTGTAGCCGTATTTATAGTTATTAAGTATGATCCCCCGGGGATATATCAAGCCATCCCGCTGCTCATATTCGTAATAAGACACACCCCAGTTCAGCGCATTTTCCTCGTAATAGTTTTTTTCAACCAGATATCCGCCGGCACCTGCATAGATATACTCCATGACCCCCGCTCCGGCAGACTCTCTGAATATGATCTCATATTTCTTCTTTTTAACATGCGCCATCAGTGAAGGGGTCAGATCAAAATAAATCCGTCTGATATCTTCTCCTACCGTGCCGGCGAAATTACCTTTTTTTGAAAACTGTTCAAGCATAAAGTGCGGGACAATCCCGCCTTTATCCCCGGATAATTCAAATAATTTCACGCCCATCGGATTCATACAGACAGCCCTGAACGCCTTTTCTGCGGTATCGACATATATATAACCTATCCCGGAGAATTTATTCCAGTTATATTCAAAGACAATGGTATTCATAATCTGAAAGCTTACGGGAGAAGCTTCATTGAAGTGCTCTACAAGCATCCAGGGGTCTTCTGCACTCAGTGGGGCATATACGGTTTTCTGAAACGGCACGCTGCTGCAGCCATACAGGCAAACAAATACAATACCTGCTTTGATCCATTGTGTCATCATATTTCTTGGTACCACAATATTTTTCATCCTGATAAAGTAGTTATCCACTGATTAACGCAGCTTCATTAAAAGCTAATTGCCTTTTTTTAAACCTCTTTGGTGAATATATNNGAGGAAAGGAAGCCTGACCCTACCCCGATCACCATTGTTATGCCCACTGAAGACAATGCGGGATGCATTGCAAAAACGAGCACGCCGGCACCTATCAGGGTGGTCACTGTGCAGAGAGTGATTGCCAGGACGGTGCCGGCCTTTACTTCTCCGCGGCTTCTGTATGTCATGAATATGCCGTAATCTGAAGTGAGCCCTATTGCCAGCACCCCGGCTATCATGTTCGCCACATTTATTGAAAGTCCGAGAATCGCCATAATACCGAAAAGCCAGATAACCCCGGTCAGGGGGGGCACAAGCGCTATCAGCGTCTCTCTGAAATTAAGGAAACACAGATATGTCAAGGCTATCATGCTGACTGCCGCTATCCATGTCATCAGTTTTAAATCAGCAGAGACGACCTCAGAGATAGTGTCGGAAAGCACGGCAGCTGAGACAAGATATGTACCCGGATACTCCTCGCTTATCCTGCTCATTGCATGGACATTCTCTTCTGTATCAGGGAAGTACGACACCAGGCGGTATTCCTTATCCGTCTTTTGAACGAAGCGTTCAAATAAACTGAAATCCGGTTCATCTGAATATCCCCCTGCATCCCCCTTTTCCAAAGGGGGACTTACTTTCAGACTTGCAAAAAAAGGCTCAAACGCGTTCCTGGAGAAGTGATATTTCTCGCCCTCCTCATTGAGAAGTCCCCTGAGTCTCTGTGTCCGCTCCGGTGTCCAGAATCTGCCCCAGCGCACGCTGTTTTCCCTTCTGGTCTTCGCCGACGGCCACAGTGCTGCCATGCTTGAAATATTCTCAGCCCCGATTGCCTGCACCGCGTCTTTATAAATCCTTTCATTTGTCTCAAGCCCGCTTTCATAGTCCTTTGCATTCACCACGAGCACGGCGGGCGTCTTCTCCCCACCCCATATTTCGCGGAATCTTTCCTCGGCGAGGATAATATCTTTTTCCGTGCCGTCTATTTTTTTAATGTCTTTCTCTATGTCCACGTAAAAAGAAAAAAATATCAGCAGCAGGGTCAGGAAAATCCAGGACAGGACCCACAATCCGCTTGATAAATCCGACCTCTCGACTTTATCCGCAAAACGCTCGGTAAATGATGATCTGCTGTCCGTCTTCTGGATAAGATGGGGAAGCACGAATAAGGAAATCAGGGTTGAGAGGATGACCGTAATGATTGTCAGGACCGCAAGCTGGTTGTACCCCTTTATTCCTGAGAAAAAAAAGGCGATAAAAATGGCTATCGTAGTAAAGGCGCCGAAACTGACAGGCTTTATCACATGCTTGACAAACGGGGCGGACTCGCTTTTCCCCCTCGCAGCAAAATACACATGGGTACCGTAATCAATCGTGATACCCGCAACCGTGGACCCCAGCCCTATTACCCAGTAGGAAAGTTTCCCGAGCAACACATAGGACAGGTCGGCCGCGAACAGGATCGCCGCAACCGGTATGAGAAAGATCAGCACGGCGCTCAGGTCCCTTATGACAAAGACAAACAGCACGATAAGGAGCACTGACACAAAGATGCTGATAAACGTAATGTCTCTCTTGATGAGTTTCTCATTGCTTACGGAATGCGTGTGTCCGCACATAACATCAGCCGATATATAATCTGGCAGCCCCCGGAGGCTGCTGTTCAGAGACTCGAGGAGTTTTCGGGAACCGGCAGTATCTGTTACCGGGACAGCAGCACTTGCAATCAGGAGGACATGCCTGCCGTCCCTGCTGACTAAATGCCCGTTCTTTATTTCTACATCATACCCTGTAGACGTTGACAGTGCCTCTAACTTCTTCAGGACAAACATGCGTATTCCCAGAGGGTCGGAACGGAGCATGGAATTCAGGAACAGACCCTGAGGTTTAAGCAGTTGAAGGTATGCGTCATGCAGCTTTTCCGATACATGTTCCCTGCTAATCCATGGGTCTATACGGGAAAGCTCTTCCCCTGAGACCATTTCCGGAAGGTTATTCAGCATGGCGTCAACGCCTTTGCCAAACCTTTCCTCAGATATAACAGCCGTGACTTCCGTAAATAAATTTCTGTCAAGGGAACCGGCCAGGAGGTCAGCCCCCCTGATAAGGTCGTTTATATCCCCTTCTCCGGACTTCAATCCCAGGGATATCGCAACCTTGCCAGCAATATTGGAGTCACGGAAAAAAGCCATGCTTCTGCTGACTACTTCATTTTGAGGCAAAATCTCATCCATGCTGCTTTCGTATTCAACCGAAAAAAGAAAGGCAAGGCTGATACCTGTCAGGGCAATGAGAATGACCAGCACGGCCCGTCTTTTTTCTGCCATCCAGTCATATAACCGGCCCGCACATCTGTCAAACACGCCTCTTTACCTCAAAATCAGAGCTCTTAAGCGGGGCGTTAAATACCGTGTTATGAAAGATGATGGTAGTGCTGTCTCCGCTTACTTCATCGAACCGGACCTTCTGCAGATACTTCCGGTCTTCACGGAATGTAATGGTAATTGCCTTGATGATCTTTTTTACATTACTCGACTCACGGGGGATGAATTCTATTTCAAGGGGGTGTGTGTTCCTTGGAGACACGGTGTAATCATCCAGAAGCTGGACATACCGCCCGGAAAACCACGCGGTAAGCTGGTCTATGACCACGCGGAACATGGGGTTCTTTGACAACGGTATTTCCTGAACCTGGTTCGTATCCTCGTCCCACTGGCGGATGAGTTTGTCCGTAATAAGCACGGAGTATTTGAGCGGTTCATCCACATGCCACGCCACAGTACCCGGCTTTTGCAGGTAGATCCGTCCCTTTATGATTATCTTGTTCCGGAAAACGGACAGGTTCTTTTCCTGGGTAAAATCTGTTTTCAGACTGNNTCAGGCGCCGCTTCCCCCCCCGTTAATTCTCCCCCGGCGGGGTGACAGACGGGGAGAATAAAAATGGACAGTAATATAACACTTGAAATGATGGCTTTCGTACAGGTTCTCATAATGATTGTTGAAAAATTGTTCTTCTGCCTTTAAGGACTCAACGGGGCAATAAATTGATGTTGCGGTTGCTTACTGATCCGGCTCTCCACAACAATTAAGTTACCATACTGTTTTTATCCGCGATTCCGGAACCGGCTCCATTGTCTTTATCTTTATGCCAGACTTTTATCTCTCCCCTGGCGATAAGGTTTCCTCCTTTGAAAATCTCTCCCTGTATGATACCGAAGCCTGCAAATCTGGCGGCCTTGTATACCGATACGTGCAGTTTGTCTCCGACCCCAGCGGTGTCCAGTATCTCCAGGTTTTTTATCCCCAGCAAAAACCCCTCGGAGGGTCCCCCGTTGCCAAGGTTTTTAAAGCCGTCCTGGGCGGCGATGGCCTGAGAAAATATTTCGGGGTACGATACTTCATTGAGTTTCCCGTCTTCCCCGATAAATATGGAGTCCTCCAAGATTTCAACCTCTGAAAGCGACTGCCTTTCCCGTACCTCCACCAAACGGTCCACAAGGCGCATCGGCTCTCCGTGAGGAATAAGCCTCTCAGTTTCCACAGGGAGGGAAACAATATCCTTTTGTCTGTCTGCATTTTTCCAGCAGGACGGGTCAGAGGCAAGATAATCTCCTGTCATCTGATATGCCGCACCCCGGCAACCGTAACATTCATTACTGCTCTCACATTTACTGCAGGGCCCCTTTATGGTCTTTTTATAGTTCCGCAACCCCTCGATGACTTCACTGTCTTTTAAAATATTGGCGAGCTTTGCCTCCCTTATATTCCCCACCGGTATGGTGACGCCTATACAGGGGAGAACGTCGCCGTATGCATTGACCGCGCAGGAAAACTGATGCCTCAGGCACTGCCCCCCCACGAGCGGGGGCTGCGGTTCCCAGTTGTATCCATACCTTTCACGGTCAATTTGTGCAATGCGTTCAAACAACTCTTTCACCTTCCATGATTCAACTTCCAGCATGCCGTTTTCTCTTGCGTTCCCCTGAGGGGTAATCATTTCGAAGTAAGGATTGATCTTTTGATCTCTCAGCCACCCCCACATATCGATAAGTTCAGGAAAGTTCTGACGGCATATAATAGTACTGATTCCCATTTGAGTTTTGTCAGGATACCCCGCCTTCTTCAGGTTTTCAAAGGCACTATGAATATGTTTGTATGCCCCTTTTCTGCCTGAAAGTATATCCTGCAGTTCTTCATCGGTTGAATTCATCTTCAGGACAACGACAACGCCGTAATCACATAATTTCTTTGCCGCTGTCTCCGACATATTAGCGCCGTTCGTAAAAAGCTCAATCTCCATCCCCTGCTCTCTCATGAATTGAACCATTTCCATTATATGAGGGTAGAGCATCGGTTCACCACCGAGGACAATGATCTTTTGAGCGCCTAAATCCCTGGCCTGGATAATTACATCCCGGGCTTCTTCTTTTGTCAATTCTTTTCTGTCATGCGAGTCATCCTGCACATAGCAGTAGATGCACTTAAAATTGCAGTTGCGGTTGAATTCAATCTCCATAGAGAGAAGTCTTTGGCTATCGGCCGTCGCCTGGATTTCCTTCTTAGAGAATTCCGCTCCGAAAATACGCTTCTGACATATCATGAATTAATTGTTCCTCCTATCTATAAAGCGGTTTATTTTCCGGGACTGGCCGGTTAACATCTGTTTCCTGATCTCTTCTTCAGTTGAAATTACGATCTCGGGTCTTACCCTCAGCCTTGCCTGAAGCCTGTCAACAATCCCCGCAGGTGAACAGGAATCATTTGTGACAGACACATGCACGCTCAGAATATCAGACAGGTCAAAATCACTCCGCACGGCAACAAAGTATTCACCGACCTCAGGGATCTCATCCAGCACAGCGTATACCGCCTGTGGATATAACGTGGTTCCGCGGTATTTTATCATCTGTTTCTTTCTCCCCATTATAGGCCCGAGGCGGGGAGAATATCTCCCGCACTCACACGGCCCGTCTGCAAGAAAGCTGATGTCCCCGGTCCTGAAACGGAGCAGGGGCATTCCTTCCACAGAGAGGGGCGTAACAACCACTTCTCCTGCCTCGCCTGGAGGCAATGTCGTGCCTTCATCATCGACTATCTCTACAATAGCCAGTTCAGGGTGGAGATGTCCACCTTTTTGCGCGGTACACTCACAAAATGTCGTGATTGTCTCGGAAGATGCGTATGTGGAATACACCTTTGCACCCCACTCCTCCTCCAGATACTGTCCCATTTTTAACAGGGAGAGGTTGATATCCCTAATCGGTTCGCCGATACAGATCAGTTTACGTACAGCGGTTTTTTCAGGGGCAATGCCATGTACCTTCATAAACTGTCCAAGTTTATGTAAAAATGATGGAACCCCGACAATGGCCGTAGGGTTCATCCTCTGAATGATTTCAAGATGGCTTGCATAACTGCTTAACCCGTTTCTGATAGCTGCAGCGCCCAGGGCCCTTATCCCCAGAAAATAGGCAAGTCCGGCGACAAAACATCTGTCCATGGTGCATGTAAGGAGGACGATATCCTCCGGCCCAAGCCCGCATCCCGCAAAAGAGATCTCTTCATTATACGCAAGACGTGTCAGATCATTCTCCGTATACATAATCCTTGTGGGTTTGCCAGTTGTTCCCGAGGACAACACGATATCACGGACTTCCGACATGGGAACTGCAAGCAGTTCCTCATTGCAGGACTCAAAGGCTGATTTATCTGTGAACGGGAGAGAGCTTAACGCATCCAGAGTAATCTCTTCTGCCTCCAGCCCGCGCAACGTCCTCCGGTAATAGACAGAACGCTTCATAATATAATGTATATGTTTTTTAAAAAGCAGTTCCTGTACTTCTCTTATGTTGCCGGGCGCGGAAAATTCAAGGCCCTTGTAGTTACAGAAGTCCATCATGCCCCATGCTCCATCAGCGCCAGTTCATTGGCGATAATCTGCCGCACCCTGTTTTTAAATGTAACCACACTCCATTCCTTATATTCACTCCATCCTATTGAGCGCAGTCTCCTTATCCTGATCGTGCCGGGCCTTAACAGGAGCGAGCCTTTGGGGGGGATGTTTTCACTCCCGGAGATGCAGAGCGGCACGATGGGCGCCTTTGATTTTAATGCGAGACGAAAGGCCGATCCATGAAAATTTCCCATTTTCCTGCTTCCCGACCTTGTCCCTTCAGGGAAAAAAATAATCGAGACATGTTCCCTGAGCAATTGCATGGCTCTCTCAAAAAATTCCTCTGTCTGCATCATCCTGATATTTAAATAGCCTGCAGCACGGGCAAAAAAACCAATAACCGGGATCCGGAACGGCCATATATTCACTACCTGCACTGCTTCAACCGGGAGTACGGCCATCAGAAAACCATCGGAAAAACTCCGGTGATTACAGACAAATATATAAGGTTCGCCGGTTTTGTCTCCTGAATCGTTCTCATAAAAGACCTTCACAAACGGAAACGGGATCAGCAGGATGCCCCGGCTCCACCAGGCGATCGCCCGGCGAAACAGTTTCATGGCCCTCCGGTGACCCACGATCAATGACATAAAAGCAACAAAAAGCGTCAACGCCGGTATGCAAACCGCAGAGTAAATCGCGAAAAGGATATAGGAATATAAATTCAGAAAATATATCTTGAGATTATTCATACCTAAAAAGTTTATTTACTGTCCTTCTTTTTTGATGGAAGAGATAAACTCGTATATATCCTGCAAGGTACGTATATTTCTTATCTTTTCCTCACTCCGTATATTGACCCCAAAGCTCTTTTGCAGCGCTGCCACCAGATCCACTACGTCAAGACTGTCAAGTCCCAGATCGGTAAAAATGTGCGCTTCAGGTTTTAATCTCTCTTTTTCTATCTCAAAAGACTCCTCAAATACCCTGTTGGTAATATCCATAATCTCCTGCTCGTTCATTTCGTCTCCCGAATCTTATACATCTATACTCCTGGTTCTCCTAAATCCCATTTAGCACATTTATTATAATACAAAACGGTATCAAGAGACATGCCTCATTTATTCCGGTTTTCCCGGTTTTCTGCACACCAGTGAAGCGTTAATGCCTCCGAATGCAAAACAGTTCTTCAGGATTGTATTGATCTCCTTTTTAACCGGCTTCAGAACATGATTTACCCCTTCGCAGTCAGGGGCAATCTCATCCAGATTGAAGGTCGGGTAGATAATCCCCTCCTCCATCATACGTAATGAGGCGATCAGTTCAATGGCCCCGGAAGCCCCCAGGGTATGGCCTATATGTCCCTTCAGGCAGCTTACGGGAGTTCCACTGCCGAACACCCGGCCTATTGCCACCGCCTCTTCCTTGTCACCCTGAATTGTCCCGGTTGCATGAGCGTTTATATAGTCTATTTCTTCATGCGTGATCTGAGCGCTCTTTAATGTCTCGCGCATACACTGAACTATGGATTTATCTTCAGACTGGCTGATATGTGAACCGCTGCCGCATGTATTGTACCCGGTAATCTCAGCGTATATCTTTGCGTTTCTGCGCAGGGCATGTTCGTATTCTTCCAATACAACTATTCCGCTTCCCTCACCGCAGACCAGGCCGTCACGGTCTTTATCAAATGGTCTCGGTGTTTTTTGAGGGGTCTGATTGTATTTTACGGAGGTTGCGAACACAACATCAAAAGAACCGGTCACTGAGGGGTGAAGCTCTTCCGCACCGCCGCACAGCAATACGTCCTGTCTTCCTGAACCAATGATCTCATATCCGGTACCTATGGCCTGAAGAGATGAGGCACAGGCTGCTGAGGTGGCCATCACGTATCCCGTAAGTCCCAGGTACTGTGCGACATTCATCGTCGCACTGTGAGACATGCACTGAAAAAACAGGGAAGAAGGCATCAGGCTCAGATCCTTCTGAAAGAGCATGATCTCAAAGGCCTTGCTGATGCTGATCGCGCTCCCCGTGGTGGAACCTATAATACAGCCCATTCGTTCCGGCTGTATCTGCGACACATTAATTTCTGAATCAGCAAGCGCCTGCTCCGCTGCCTGTGCCGCGAACATGCTCATCCGGCCCATGGAGCGCCGGTTCTGCCGGGGGATTTTTTTCTCATCCTTCAGCTCCGCGGGCGCTGCCACATGGCTGTTCATCCCGCAGTATCCGGCCCATTCCTCCATGTAACGCACCGCGCTTTTACCGGAGGATATGCCTTCCATTAATGAATCAACACCGGTTCCTAGAGGGGAAATGACCCCTGCCCCTGTGATAACGACCCTTTTCATGTGGTCAGATTCCTGAATATAAACTCCCTGAAGGTATGTTCATCCAGGATTGTCCGTCCGACAATGAACGAAGACATCATGGCGCCGATGATCCCCGGCAGGAGGGAACTCTGCCCGGCTGCGTATAAATTGCGCAGGGGAAGTCTGCCCTGGAGATTAAACTGACTGACTTTCTGTTTGATCCCGTATGCAGAACCATCCGGGCTGTTCAGGTAATCCCTGAAAGTAAGCACTGACGCTGAATCAACAATTTTAAGTTTATCTTTGTATTGGGGAAATACCTTTATGATGCGGCTGACAATATCATCGACCCTGCTTCTTTTATAATCCTGATAGGAGCGCGGTCTTTTGCCTGTCTTTGAGTCCTCCCATTCTCTTACATGCTCCGGAAAGGATATTTCAAAGGCATTGACAGTTTTATATGTTTTGTCCCTTACATGCTCCACCGACCGTATAAGGACCAGGGCAGGTACACCCCTGTAGGCAGGGTCCAAAAGCGCGTTTATGTCACAATGAGGGTATATCGACAAGATGGATGAGTCAAATTCCGGTTCCTCATAATCTGCATCCAGAACAGCAAAGACTGAAAAAAATCCTGCTGACGACTCAAAATCAGAAACCCTGTCGGCAAAGGCCCTGCTCACATATTCCTTAGGCAGAATTTTCAGGATTTCCCGCGGGTGGATCGTGAATATACAGTTATCACCTGACACTTCCTCCCCTGTATTCAGGACGAACCGGCCCACCTTTTTATTATTGATGTCAGCAAGTTCCGTAATATACCTGTTGCAGCGGATTTCGACATCGTGGTCTTTAAGTTTTTTCTTGCATGCCTCCACCAGGGCATTCCCGCCGTTTTCAATGCGCGCAACAGAATGGTAAAGCCCGAGGCACATGCGGCTGTGATTCGCAAAGGATATCTCCTCGGGTTTCACCCCGTAGCACATGGCAAGCGCGGACAACAGCGCCTTGAGCACCCGGTTTTGCGTTATTTTATTCAGAACCTCTTCCAGGGTGACAAAGTCCTCGTCTATCAGTATATGCTCCGAAAATATCGTGCGTAAATCCATGGACGGCGTAATGTCGCAGACCTTCTGCACCATGGTGAAATACCTGTCAATGGCGGATGCCTCTCCGGGAAAGTAGTCCTTGAACTTTTTCTTGATGTTATCGATCCCGTACGGGACTTCATACTGCCTGCCCTCAGATTCAATATAAAAGCAGTTGGCACGTTCCTGTGACAGGAATATCGGCCTGATCAAATCACGGATCTCAAGGACAGACAGGATATCATATAAAATGCCGTCTTTCTGAAGCCCCCCGGTAAAATGAAACCCGGTATCAAACGGGATTCCATTTTTATAAAACCTGGACACAGAGCCGCCGACGGAAGGGTTCTTCTCCAGCAGGAGCACCTTGCGGCCGTTCATGCCCAGGATAAGGGCCATGGTCAAACCGCTCATACCGCTTCCGACTACGATGTCATCGTATTTCTTCATTAGTCATTACCANNCCTGAGATTCCTTCAGTGGATTCTTTATGTATATTATCAAAGGCACTCGATATATCACTACAGGTAACTGATGCTCACGCTGTGCATTCCAATATCATATCGCTTTGTAAGGGTAATACATCAGGGCTTCTATGGACCATTGAGCATATCATTAATAATCAGGATTATTGAAACTACATTGCAAGTCCGCCGTTGACACCGATGACCTGTCCGTGGATGTACATGTTCTGTTCAGTACACAGAAAATTTACAACCGATGCCACATCCTCTGCGGTCCCAAGGCGGTTTAAAGGGATTAAAGGCAGCACCTGTTCCTTAGGAAGATTTTCCGTCATGTCGGTTTCTATAAAACCGGGGGCCACTACATTTACCAATATATTTTTTTTGCCTACTTCACGGGCAAGGGCCTTGGCCGCGCCTATCAGGCCCGCCTTGGAGGCGGAATAATTCACCTGCCCCGCGTGCCCTATCTGGCCGGACACTGAAGAGACAACAATAATACGACCCGCCTTTGCCCTAAGCATCGCGAACAATACTGCGCGGGTCACATGATAAAAGCCGTCAAGGTTAGTAGAAAGGACCGAATCCCATTCTTCCTTTGTCATCCATACCATGAGATTGTCCCGTGTAATGCCTGAATTGTATACCAGTACGTCCGGCGCAAAGTCTTCTAATCTCGGGGCCAGGGCCGCATCTGTCGCCGCATAATCCGAAACATCAAAAGGGATTACATCACACGCGGATCCGAGCTTCTCTATCTCGGTCTTGACCGCTTCCGCAGCCTTATGATTGCCTTTATACGTAAGCCAGATATTGAAACCCGACTGCGCCAGTCTGAGGGCTATGGTGCGTCCGATACCGCGGCTTCCGCCGATTATTAAAGCAGTTTTTTGCATCGTGATTAATGATTCGTATTATTAGCTGTTTATTATATTAACAAGTGAGGACTTATTTCAATGAGATACATTGATGCTCTCTCTTTATCTTCCGCAAGTAATCTTACAAAATGGGGTGGCAGGCGCAGTATGCGAAGTGAGCCTTTCTATGAATGATTTCCTTCTCGTAAAGGAGAGTTTTTAAATCTCAATAGTCACGGAGAAAACTTGACATACCTTTCCCAATACTCAAACAGCGCCTTTGTTGCATACAAATCACCGACGCAGTATCGGGCTATGGTGAGATACTGCTGCTGTTTGAAGAGTTCGGGCACTTCATGGCCGCTCACCCCCTCTTCCTTCGGGCTCTTAATTCCGAAGGCCCTGCACCACATATGGAGGCTGAACTTCCTGCGCACCGCCCCGTAAAAAGTAAGCACATCCATCAGATCGCAGTGCGACAGGTTGTAACGGTTCGGCATAAGCTCTTTGGTCGGTTCGATCTTGTGTATGGCGGAGCGGAGGAGAAGAAACGGCGCGTCAAAGCCCCTGCCGTTGAAGGTAATGATCTGATCATAATGCCTTACGGTCTCCCAGAATCTCCTGAGAATCCCTGGTTCAGTATCAGCGACATATTCAATCCCCTCCTCTTCAAGCGGCTCCTGGAGGACATCCGGCGACTGATAATACACGGCACCCCGGCCGGTATCCGGGTTGAGCATCCCGATTGCGACTACCTCGCCGGTCAGGGGTGAAAAACCGAGACCCTCTTTGGCGGCCTTGACATCATCTTCGGTTTCGGCATATTTAAGGAGGTATTCCTTTGTAGTCTCATCAAAAGAATCAAAATCTTTTCCTATGGTCTCAATATCAATTACAATTTTTTTAGGCATAGAAGGTTTTAACACGTATGAATAAAAGATGCAAGATTTATTTCAGACAATATGATTTATATCATAATCCATTAACTAAGATGTGCCATATGATTTTCATATGAAGGATAAAGGCACGCTATAGGTTAACTGAGGGAAGGAGGTGACAGCAATGGCAACGGTGCTTAAGAAAGTTGAATGCGATCCCAAGTGCGGTTTCATGATACAAAGCCATGACGAAAAGGAGGTTATAAAGATCGCCCTGGAGCATGCAAAGAAATCTCACGAGATGGATATCACTGAAAAGGAAGTAAGAGACATGATGGTAGATGCGTAGCACAGGCAAAATCAAAGCACTCTGCGGAAAGGCCTGGTAATTCCAGGTCTTTTTATTGGAGAAGCTATTATTTATCTTCTTCGAAATGCTTTTTCAGGTTTTTTATCCGCTCATTGCGGTCGTCAGAAAAATCACTTTCACCCGGCATGAGCGCCATGGCCTGATCAAACTGAGTCCTGAACATGCCGTAGTGGTCTGTAACCCATTGCATGGATGCTTGAGAGCACGATACCGCAGACTGGATACTCCTTTGCGCTTCATATTCATTTCCTATCTGGGCATACGCCGTGCCGCGCGCAAAAAAGGCCGCCCCATAGTCAGGCTTGATTTTTATGGTATTGTCAAAATCCTTTATCGCCTTTTCATAATCCTCCCGTGTCATATACGTTATCCCACGGTAGAAGTAGGCCCGGAAATTCCCGCTGTTCAAGTCAATGACTATGTTGAAATCCTGGGCCGCCTTATCGAACTGTTCGAGCCTGAAATATGCGACCCCTCTGCTTAAAAAGGCTATTTCTGTTTTTTCACCGGCCTCAATGGCTTTTGAAAAAGATGCGATACTTTCTCCATACTTTCCTTCAACGAAGAAACCCTGTCCTTCCCGGAATAATTCTTTTGCATCCATTCTTTTCACCTCTTTTTTTAATTGTTAGTATGAAGAACGCTATAGCGCATGTCAACAGAAGTGTCAGCGTAAAAGGGGAATTGGGGTCATATCTTTAATTTTCGTGTGTTCTATACCCGTTACGTGGTAAATCCTGAAATCAAAGACCTGACACCAGGCCCCTGTGTTATCTGAATCTGGTCTTGCAATGCCTGCATGCGCGTTTATAAATATCTTTACCAAGATATTTTTTACATGAGGGGCATCTCCAGTTAAAAGCGGTAAACCCAATAAACGCAGTTATTACCAGAAGCTGAGCTGCCATAAGAGTTTTTTTTGAGTATTCACCAAACAGATCATGGCGTTTATAGACGACGGCCATCAATAACACGAGAAAAAGCGCAAGCGCTATAGCCAATAACTGCCGTCCCTGGCGCACCCAGAATTCACGCCGAATCTCTTCATCATCCGTTGGTTTCATTGCCTTTTGTTTTGATATTATAATTTGCTGACTGTAGTTTTTCAAATCTCCGGTTTTCTGCTCTTGCCCATTGAGAGAGGATGTTCAGGACGCCGTCATGGGGCTTTCATTGG
>DKBK01000033.1 GCA_002451135.1 Nitrospiraceae bacterium UBA6902 | reverse complement strand
TCAGAATTGGTTTAGGGATTATAGACCAGATATCGGAAGATATGTAGAAAGTGATCCGATACTGCAGCAGATGACCAGAAAAACAATACGATCAGGTTGTGCCAAATCAATCATATCAAGGTATCTCCCCAGTCTCATGTCTAACCCACAAGGTTTGTATCCGTATGTCTATACAGCTGATAATCCGGTGAATTTTACAGATCCCAAAGGCTTGTTCACGTTTCCCGGAACAAATTGGTGTGGCCCAGGAGGAAGTGGGCCTACAACGGGCTGTAGTGATAGAGCATGCAAGAGACATGATAAGTGTTACGAAAAATGTGGTATTGATGCAAAAACTAGATGGTATCCATCAAATATAGCCGGTGGATGTGCAGCGCAGTGTGATAAATGGCTGATAAAAGATTGGAAAAATTGTGCTTGTAGTCGAGGTACCAGCGGACACTGGTAACATCAAGCAACAAATCAAAGCTTTACAGGAGAATTGAATTGAAAAAAGTAATTCCTCACAATTCGGTGATGATACTAACGGACTCGATAGTATTCAGGATAATCATGCTGCTTATTGGTATTGTATTGATTTGCTTTTATGGAATTCTTATGGTGGGAGCAATCGTTAATTTGCCTGTTTCATGGTTTGGCTTTTTGTATTCTTTAATTGGCATAGTATCAGGGATACTATGCTTTTTTTACTTTTTTAAAAAAACTAAAGTAGTACTTGCTTTTATTGCACCCTTTCTTATTCTTATGATAATAACTCTCATTAATATGGCGTCAAGAAACGGTATCATAAGTAGCACCAGTCATTGATGTCACCCCTTTAAATTAAAACGTCGAAAGTCAACCATGGGGTCAGGCTTAAAAATTGTATGGTGCACCATGGGGTCAGGCTTAAAAATTGAGTTTCTTTAATAATAATCAGCCGTGAGGTAAGCTTCGGACATGAGACAATTCACGCAGGCTGATGTCCAATTTCGATTGCTACATCCCTCCTGTACTGACTCTAAACTGGCAGGGCAATAGGAACTCATTCAAACAAGCTACTTCTCATCCTTCTTTAAAAAAGGTATCAATCCATACATCAATCCCATTGTGGGTACTGTGCTGATAACCTTAAAGAACAGCTTTGAATAAGGGATACGCTCGACTTGACGTACTTCCTTGAGTTTGGGAATGAACACGAAGGATACGATGTATCTCATGACACCGCTTATGACGAATACGAGAATATATTTTGACCAGAACACTGTGTTATACCTGACGATAAGGCCCCCTATCATGGCTCCCGTGAAAATGGCAATTCCGTTGATGACATTATAGTAAGCGATCGCGGTTGCCCTCTTTTGGGGGCTGGTCGTGTCAAAGATAAAGTTAAACGATGCGATCTCAAAACCGGACCATATTAAGCCCGAATAGACCTGAATGACTATGAGGTAGGAAAAGTCATGGGAAAACATCCACAAGATCGGAGTGATGGGCATGAGAAAACCGGTAAGGCTGAGCACTTTTCTGTTGCCGAAACGGTCGGATGACCTGCCCCAGACAGGGAGAAAAATTATCTTTGTGATGATCGCTGCCGCATTAATAACAGTGAATGTCATATAGTCCATCTTCAGGTCGTAGAGCATGTACGGGGTAAAGAAAGGTGCTGATATATAGACCGAGGCGTTCATGATGCTTAGATAAAAAACAAACAGGCCGTAATTCCTGAACCGCGCTTTTTTGATAAATTCGAAGAACCCGAATTCTGCCGCGTGTACAACCTCATACGATGGTTCGTATTTTCTCATGAGGAACGTGACAGAAAGAATGCGCGAGCTTAAGGCAAGACAGAAAATAATAACAAATCCGGTATATTCAAGTGTCTGGTCCCCGGCATACCGCTGGAGAATATACCCGGCTATCATGCACGAAATGAACGTGGAAGTGCCTGTAACCTTGCTCCTCCTGCCGAAATAAGTTCCCCTCTTTGTCTCTTCGACCAGGTCCCCCATCCAACTATTCCACGCGGGGCTGAGGATCATGCCGAATATCCAGTAGAGACACGCAAAGAATATGAGATAGATGACCTTCAGCGTTCCAAAAAAGAATACGAAAGCGACAGGGATGTACATGAGCCCCTGCAGAAAGGCGGCTGAGGTAACGAGCAGTTTGCGAGATTTAAATAGCTTGATGAGCCTGTTGGAGAACAACTGAGAGAGCGACCCGAGCAGGAGAGGTAAAGAACTCAACAGCCCGATTTGTATGTTGTTCGCTTTCAGGAAAACAGCAAATGCGGCGAAAAAGGATTCCCCAAAGCCGATCATCGACGCGGCGAATGCCCCGTCAAGCACAGAGTATCTAAGGCTCTTTTTTATCCTGTTATCGTCAGTTTGTTTCATCTCCCGTCTGTAACGAGTATGATCATTGGATGTCAATATTTCAGCCCCTTTTTCGTTCCTGTGCTTCCAATCCATAATATCACATAAGTCGCCTTAGTCAACAACATCTTCATAGTTGACTTCGCTTTCCTCGCCATGTCCCCTCTTATTCAAAGAAAGCTAAGTTATGATAGATAATAACTGGCGATAAATTTATCAAGCGCTCAAATATCTCAATAATTAAGCCTGACCCTAATCTTCCCTACATTGTGAGGCTGATCACAGAAAAACTGTGCCATAATTAATAACTTATAAGTGAGACAGCGTAGAGCGATTTTAAAGGGGGTACGTTTAATGAGTTTGAACTTTGAATCATATTACCTGGAGATATTGACCTATTTCAGGGCCAATATCCATGTTGCGATAGCTCTGGGAGTGGTTTTATTCCTGTTGCTCGTGAGAAAGCCAAAGTTGTTTTTTACAATCGCATTATTGGTGGCGATCAATATAGCCACGCTGTATGTCATTTCCTATACCGCATCAGTATCGGATATGCAAAAGAAAAAGCTGATCAGTAAAACTACAGAGCAGATTAGGGCCTATTGAGGGGGAGTCTGATATATTGAAAAATCTGAAAATATATTTTATTACCATACTGCTCATGGCTGCAATGTGCTCTCCTGCGTTCGCTGAAGAATCACGCAGACAGTCAGATACAGCTAAAAAGGAGATTAAAAATTCAGTTCTCGCAATAGGGCAGGCGGGGAAAAAGGTCGGCAAGGTAATCGGACAAAATTTTAAAGAAATCGGGCAAAAGACCGGAAAAGTCTTTCAAAATATGGGCAAGGCAATAAGAGATACCGCGCATAAAGAACTAAGATAAGAAACGGCCCACGTCAACAATGCAGTAAGGATCAGGTCTCTCTTTCTGGATGCTTAACTCTCCCTATTTGTTTGGTAATTATTGAAGTTAGGCTGACCCCCTGTGATTATCATATTGGTCAGTACACTTTCTCAATAAATTAGTAAAGTTAACTCATAACTGTGCCGATAACTACTGTATGCAAGACGAAAATCCGGCTGCAAAAAGAAGACACGAGCGTTCAGATTTTGCCTTTCCCGTAGAACTGAAGCTCTTCACTCAAAATTCAGATTGTGCTACATTCACGGGTATTGTCCAGGATATGTCGATTAGCGGGGCACACATACGGTTTGAGGACAAATACGGCAGGATGGATGTCACTCACCTTAAAGGTATTAATATCAAGATAAAAATCATGCTTCCCGAGGGTGAGAATTTATCCATCCCGTGCTGCATAAGATGGGGCACAAAAGACCATACCAATAAATTTGCAATAAATGTCGGAGTAGAATTTACCCATATAACAGACTTGCATTTAACGGCAATCAAGGATTTAATAAACCGAAAAAACAAAGACCGCAATATGATGTGGACCCTTTGGGAGCAGTATGAAAAACAAATATAGGTGAACTGAATGGATGACCTGAAAAATAAATTTTGGGCAATTGGCGGAGGCAAGGGGGGCGTTGGAAAAAGCATCATGTCTCTGATGCTTGGCACATCATTGTCGCGGCAGGGCAAGAAAGTGATCCTGGTCGACGCAGACCTCGGAGGCAGCAATCTCCATACCCTGACCGGCATCAGGTACCCCATGCATACTCTCGCCGATTTCATTAACAGAGAAGTGGAATATATCAGTGACGTTATTATTGATACCCCAATCGATAATATGAGGCTTATCTGCGGCGCTGATGATATCCTCGGAATAGCCAATCCCAAATATACGCAGAAAACTCGGATTTTTAATGCCCTAAAGAAACTGGACGCGGATTATATAATTCTTGATCTCGGGGCAGGGACATCATTCACCTCAGTTGATTTTTTCCTCTACGCATCTAATAAAATAGTGGTGCTTACGCCCGAAGTGACATCCATTCAGAATGCGTACGGATTCATCAAGGCAGCGCTATACCGCCGTCTGAACAATGCGTTCAAGGAATATCCGGAATGTGTTGAACTCGTAAAACGCGCAAGCGCCTCGGTCAAGAACGATCACATTGATTCTGTAGAAAAGCTTAAAGCGGCCCTGTCCTCAATCGGAGAGGATCACGAAAAAACGCTCACCGCGGTGCTGGATGAATTGAATATTAATATAATTCTCAATATGGTAAGAGGGCCAAAGCAGAAGGAAGTGGCGAATATCGTCAGTACTGTCGCTCAAAATTACCTGAGCCTTCCTATTGAAACCCTGGGTATTGTGCAATATGACAAGGTGCTCGCCATGTCGGTTAATAATATGGCGAAGTTCCTTACTGAAAAAAGAGAAAGCATATCAAATATGTGTTTTTATGACATTGCAGGGAAGATAATCAGAACCACGCTTAATATGAACAATAAATACAACCAGGATATCACAGAGCCCGCCAAGCCGGAAGTCGAATTCAATCCTGTGACTCCCTCAGGCGCATCAACCTAAGCACCTTCAATGCGCTGCAAATCAGCATTATCCATTTAAACACGCGATACCGCCGCTGCTACAGCCCAATAATCAGTTCATATAATTCGGGGGAATCATCCTTCACATAGCTGACGTCATCCTTGAGCAGCCTCAACCCCTCCGGCATGTATTTCTGAAAATACTTCTTCCCTTTCACCAACGACAGAAAGCCATACGCGCCGAGGGCCTGCATGTGTCTCTGCAGCCTGTATAACACAAGAGAGGACTTGAAAATATCCTCATCAAATTTTGCTGAGTATCGAGCTTTCATTTGATCAATATAATAATCCAACAGGCACACTCTCATCTCATCCTTAAGACGGTAATATGGGTCCCATAACAGTGATACCACATCATAGGCCGGCGGCCCGAGCCTGGCGCCCTGATAATCTATCAGGCGCAGTTTCTGCCCCGTCATGACCATGATGTTCTGGGACTGAAAATCCCTGTGTATTACTGCCTTGGGAAAAGAGTCTGCTTTTACTGCCAGTTGATGAAGCTCCTCATTAAGTGACGAAAATTTTGTAATATTGATATTCCTCACGCCCTCTACGAACCTCTTCATGAAATAATGAGTCTCCCAGAGGAAATGATCATAATCGAATATCCTGCTTTCAAGAAGCGGGCATCCTGAGATATCTTCAGTGACATCTGTATGGATAAGGACCATGATATCTATGACCTGTTTGTAAATATTTTCTATGGCGATCCGGTCACGGGGGCACTTCAACCAGCTGTAAAGAGAAATGTCCCCCGCATCTTCAAACAGGGCGTTCTTCTTTTCAATGTCTGCCTCTATCAGCGCAGGGACCGGAACAGCATGCGTAAGAAAATATCTTGCATATTCAATTTGGCGCTCAAAGTCGGGGTCATCATTTTTACACTGCATGAGCACAACGGAGGTATCATCCCTCTGGATCCTGTAGTATCTTCTGTCAGATCCCCCCGTTCCGATCAATTGTCTATTATTCTCATCAATACTTAATATCACAGATTGAGTGAGGTCGATCTTAAAGCCGGGGCCCATGATGCAATTTTCAAATGCACCTTTACGCTGCCCTCCTCCCCTGTTAGAGAGTATGCTTCCCGAGAAGAGGATGCAATTCCTGAGCGATACCCCTTTATCAAGACCACACCCCTTTTCAAGAACAGCATATCCTTTAATATCTGTTTCAGCACATCCGTCAACCGAGGGATGAATGTATACCACCTCACCTTCCCTTCTCAGCATCTCAAACACAGCGGCAGCATACGCATCCGGTGATCCGATGTCACTCCAGCAGCATCCGCTTACATCATATGTTCCAATCTTTTTCCCTTCTGCGGTTGCTCTGGACCATGCATCCACAACGCTTGACTTCCCGTCCGGTAAATAATCCAGGAAGCCGGATTCATAGACCGCAATCCCGGTAAAGGCCAGCATCCGTCCCGATAATCCACCCTTAACACCCACAAAGAATCCATGTTCATCCACTATCACACTATTGAATTTTTCATAGTCATGAACGGCCAGTGTCACAAAGTTACGTGATGATCGATGATGTTGAAGCACACTGATCAAATTTATATCAGATAATATATCCGCATTGTGTACAAGAAAAGTGCCTTCTTTCAGAAATTCCCCCGCGTTCTTTAAGGCCCCGCCCGTTCCCAGGATGTGTTCTTCCGGAAAGAGAACAATCTTCTGATGCAGCGAACAACGCCGTACCCATTCTTCAATCTCCTCTTTCCTGTAATGGAGATTTATCCCTATCCTGTTAAAAGGCAGATCCGATACATTATCAAGAACACGCTGAATGGCCGGTTTACCCAGGACAGGAATGAGGGGTTTTGGGATATGACTTGTAACAGGACGAAGCCTTTCCCCGATCCCTGCTGCCAGAATGAAGATGTTTATTTTATTCATTTATAAAGCAGATATTTACTGCGAATCTTCTTATTAAATTCCAGACACTGCGCCTTCCACCATTTCTCCATCCCGCTCAGTGATCTGCCCCTTGCAATATCATTTCTCAATCTGTCCGTGCCGGCAAGGACATCTATCGGCGGTTTGTCCGTTACATATTCATAAGGAGGCCGTTTCCACTCAAAGTGTTCAGGATAAAGATCATGGACTGCCTTGATAATCGCGACTCCGGTCAGAAAGGGCCTGAATGCTTCCCTGCGTGTGACATGGATCTGGGTACCTCCGCAGAGCTTCCCGACATGCTTTTGAAAGGTAGGCTGGAAATACACTGGCCTGAAGACAGCCCCGGGGAGCTGAAATGCCTTAAGTCTTTTCACAAGAATATCGGGATCGATGAAAGGCGCCCCGGATATCTCAAAAGGACGCGTTGTCCCCCTCCCCTCGCTCAGGTTGGTGCCTTCAAGCAGACACATTCCCGGATACACAACGGCAGTATCAAGGGTCGGCATGTTAGGTGAAGGAAATACCCAGGGCAGTCCGGTTTGATCAAACCATATTTCCCTCCTCCATCCCTTCACAGGAATAACATGCAAATCCAGAGACGGATAAAATTCATTTTTCAAATAACTGCCGATCTCCCCTATCGTCATCCCATGCCGCACCGGCAGGGGACGCTGCCCGACAATAGAGGTATAATTCATATCAAGCACGGGACCCTCTGTGTGAACCCCTCCCAAAGGATTCGGCCGGTCGAGGACCACTAAGGATTTCCCGGTTTCATCACAGGCCTGCATGCATAATTCCATTGTCCAGATAAATGTGTAATACCGGGAGCCAACATCCTGCATATCAACTATCATTACATCAATATCACGGAGCATTGACGGTTCAGGTTTACGCGTCCGGCCGTAGAGGCTGTAGACGGGAAGTCCGGACTTTTTCTCTCTGAATCCTTCCCACTCGATCATGTTGTCCTGGGTCTCCCCCCTAATTCCATGCTGGGGTCCGAAGAGGGCCTTCAGTTCAAACCTGCCGGATTTACGAAGGGAGTCAGATGCATGCTCAAGCTTTCTGTTTACAGACGCCGGATTAACCAGCAGCCCTGCCCTCGCATCCTTCAACTTCCTGGGCCATAGTTTTTTAACGATGTCGAGACCTGTCTGCATAACTCCTGCCCTCTAATCCCCTCTTTGGAAAAGAGGGACCAGGGGAAATTATTAAAGATTCTCAAGTTCATTTAATGTACGGAAATTCAGTAAAATCTTCAACTTTGTTAAAATTAGCTCATGTCACCTTCTTTGTACGTCCACATTCCTTTCTGTTTGAAACGATGCATATACTGCGATTTCGTCTCCGGTCTCTACAATCCTGCCAGGGCAGATGCCTATATTGATGCGCTGAAAAAAGAGATTTCAACTATTCCGAATGAAAAACCGCTGTCCACACTCTTCATAGGCGGGGGCACCCCGACAGCTCTTTCCACTGACGCCTTATCAAGCCTGATTCATCACATATTCACACATTTCAGTTTTTCTCCCTGCCTTCACAAAGAGGGGCAATCGGAGGGAGAAGCAACCATCGAGGCAAATCCCGGGACTGTTGGTGCGGATAAGTTGAAGGCAATCCGCTCAGCGGGTATCAACAGGATCAGCATCGGGGTTCAGTCATTCTGTGATGATGAACTGTCATTCCTTGGCAGAATTCATACATCTGAGGAGGCTGAGCAGGCGGTACATATCGCACGAGATGCAGGTTTTGAAAATATC
>DKBK01000118.1 GCA_002451135.1 Nitrospiraceae bacterium UBA6902 | reverse complement strand
ATCCGCATTATCATCAACGAAGATATTTAACCAACATACAAGATTATAATCGTAAATGGGTAAGAATTTTCTTGCACTATTTGCATAATATGATACACTTCTCACTATGAGGCTTTTAGATTGCAGATATTTTTGGAAATCAGATAGAGATAGTTTTTTCATGGCATGACCCCCTTTAAGACAATTTTACAGAGGACGTGCCGCCTATCATGGTAATAAAGAGCAAACTGGAACGTCAAGAGGATATTAATTGGTTAACGCATGGTACTTCCTCTAACAAGCCAGATGCAGGCGACGGCTTGTAGCCGCGCCTGATCTGCAACGTTCGACAAAAGAAGATAAACTCAAACAGAGATTCAATGAGGACTAATACACATGTCAAAGAACAAAAGAAGGAACAATGATTGTAATCATCCAATTGGTTGCGGTTGCAGGCCCACCTTGTTTCTCGACATAATCGAGAATGCGGGTTTGGAATTGTCTCGGCGTGAATTTATCACAGGAGCCGGCGCTGCAGGCGGAATGCTCGTTTTGGGCGGTTTGGTATCTTCTGCGTTTGCAAGCTCTAAGGCCTTGAGCAAAGACGCGAAGGCCGATGCCATCTATCATGGAGGCCCCATCTTGACCATGACCAAAGACGGGGACCGGGCGGAGGCATTGGCGGTGCAAAATGGTCACATTATGGCTGTAGGGACGTTGGCGGAGGTCAATGCGGCCAAGGGACCAGATACAAAATTGATTGATCTGGGCGGTAAAACTCTCATGCCTGGATTCTTTGACCCCCATTCCCACCTCGTTATGCAATCCGTAAAATTTTCTACCGCCAATCTCGATCCTAAACCTATTGGTGAGGCTGGCTCGATCTCTGACATCCAGCGTATCCTACGCGACTGGATCAAACAGAAACAGATCCAACCTG
Organism: Nitrospiraceae bacterium UBA6902; assembly: GCA_002451135.1. Lineage (GTDB taxonomy): Bacteria > Nitrospirota > Thermodesulfovibrionia > UBA6902 > UBA6902 > UBA6902. The sequence goes on along the minus strand of DKBK01000118.1, from coordinate 18,045 downwards.
GCAAGTGGGTAATTGGCTGGGGCTATGACGATACAGGCATCGAAGAGCAGCGGCATCCGAACCGGTATGACTTGGATGCGGTTTCCACCGAGCATCCGATACTGTTGATGCATATTTCCGGCCACCTAATGACCGTCAATAGCAGGATGCTGGAGGAGATCGATATCAATGCGGAAACCAAAGATCCTGAAGGCGGCAAGGTCCAGCGCAAGCCGGACAACAGCGAACCAAACGGCGTCCTTGAAGAAAACGCAATGTACCTGGTTTTAAAAAAGCTACCGATGCCGACACCGGAGCTTGCCATGGCAATGATAGAAGATGGTCTACGGTTCTATGCCGAGGCCGGCATCACCACGGCCCAGGACTGCGCTACGTTCAAGGGCACCTGGCACCTGCTGGCGGCCATGGAACAAAAGGGCCGCCTGCCCATCGATGTCATTACCTGGCCCGTGTACACGGGCATTGATGATGCTGCCTTCAACGCTATTGTCGCCAAACGTGGCGCCACAGGACGCTTGCGCCTGGGTGGGGTCAAGTTGACGGTGGATGGCTCCATTCAGGGGTACACCGCCTTTCTTTCCCAGCCGTACCATGTTCAGCCAGGCAATGTCGCTCACACCGCCGACAAGTGCGATACCGAGCAGGCCGAGCGAATCTTTATCAGCGCAGAAAACGAGCCTCACAAGGAAGGACCTCCGCAAGCATCCATAGAAGGACACCGTGGATATGCCAGCATGACCCAGGAGCAGGTAGATAGATGGCTAAAGCGCTGTGATGACAATGGAATCCAGGTGCAGGTGCACACCAATGGTGACGGCGCTACGGACATGCTGATAAAGGCCGTTGAAAAAGTGCGGGCAAAAAAACCACGTCCGGATCTACGCACGACCATTATCCACGCTCAAACTATGCGTGACGATCAACTCGATTTTGCCACCAAACACGGCCTTACCCCATCGTTCTTCCCGATCCACGTCTATTTCTGGGGCGACCGTCATCGTGATCTGTTTCTCGGGCCTGAGCGGGCAGCCCGGATTGACCCTGCCCGTTCCGCTTTGGACCGCAAATTGAAAATTACCCTGCACCATGATGCGCCTATCGCTGGCATTGAAATGCTCAAGGTTGCCTGGGCGGCCGTAAACAGGGTAACGACCAGCGGCAAACTGCTCGGGCCCGTGGAGCGCATCACACCGTTCGAGGCATTGCGTGCAATCACTGCCGATGCTGCCTGGCAGAGTTTCGAGGAAAACCGAAAAGGTACTCTGGAAAAGGGCAAACTGGCGGACATGGTGATTCTATCGGACGATCCATTGAGAGTCGATCCGATGGCGATCAAGGACATTCGCATTGTGCAAACCATCAAAGAAGGTGAAACCGTTTATCTGGCAAAGACCTGATTGCACGACACGCTATTCTGCCTTGAGTATCTATGACACGATCGGAAAGGAATGTCGAACAACTGCGTTCAGTCCGACTCGCTTCGCTCTCGGCTGACGCAGGGCGTTATAATCAAATTCAAACCGTAAACGTCAGTTTCTGACTATAGCCAGCCTATCAATAAGTCGGTAAAATCCTTTTTGCAGTTATAGCCACGATAATTGCAGAACTATTTATTAATGTTTGAAGTCTTCTATTGAACGAATTATGACAACATTTCAGAAATTGTGACGAAGTTGTGACAGAAAAGATCGTAATTAGTATAAATAGTATAAACGGTTAACGATTCGTTAATTATAAAAAAAAGAGGAAAAAGCCGGTACTGACAGGTAGTTACGAGATATTGCCCTTATTTTTTCCTAAGTCCAGCGCGTCTGCCAGNNGCCAGTTCCGCCACTCTCGCATGTAAGAAAGTCTAAAAGATGTCTAGTGGTTTTGTCCAATGAGCTTTCTTAGAAAAAAACAAAAGATTATTGCCAGGTTGTGCCAGAGACTTATCAGTGCTATTATCGTAAGTAAAAGAGTCGATCTAATGACGCTGACTACTATAAAAAAAGCATCTTAGAGGACGTGGCAGCGTGTTCATGACGTACCTGCTTTTTGCTGCGGCTCAGAAGGAGTTAGTATGAAAGATTTGACCTGCATTATCCGGGGGGTAGCATGGATGGTCATCGCCATGCTCGTCATTCCTCCCGGAATACCTGCGCAGGATGCCGGGCAACCAGAGCAGACCGACAGGTTCAGGGAAGAAGAATTGGTGCAGATGCTTGCTCCGATCGCCTTATATCCCGATTCCCTGATAGCCCAGATGCTGATGGCATCGACCTATCCGCTTGAGGTGGTTGAGGCGGAACGCTGGTTGAATCAGAACAAGAACCTGAAGGGTGATGCACTGAATGATGCCTTGCAGGAGAAGACCTGGGACCCAAGTGTGAAATCGCTGTGTCATTTCCCGGACGTTCTCTTTGCCATGAGCGACAAACTCGACCAGACGCGGAAATTAGGTGATGCCTTCATAAGCCAGGAGGCAGAGGTTATGGATACCATACAGGAGTTGCGGCGAAAGGCCGAGGAGCAGGGGAACCTCAGGACGACCAAAGAACAGCAGGTCATCGCCGAGGGCCAAGCAATCAGGATCGAACCGGCTGACCCGGAGGTTGTCTTTGTGCCGGTCTACAATCCGCTCTATGTATACGGCCCGTGGTGGTATCCTGCATATCCTCCCTATTACTGGTACTATCCGCCCGGTGTTGTGGTCGGCGGTTATATCAGTTTCAGTCCCCGTATCTTTATCGGAATCAGCTTATTCCCATGGGTCTGGTTCGACTGGCATTTTCACCGCATCCATATAGACATCCACAAAACGACTCGATTTCACAGGATAGACCATAGAAGGGATTTTGACATGCCTGTATGGAGACATAATCCGTATCACAGAAAAGGGGTTGCCTACAGAGACAGGGCAACGAGTCAGCACTTCGGATTGAGACCGTCACCGGTGCCACCCGTGAGCCCGGAAATGCGTGGGTATCCCGGAAGGCGCATTGAAAGACCGGACGGGCGTCCATCTCAGCGCCCTGTTCAACGGCAGGAAAGGACAGGAGTGCCACCGGCAGGAAAAGAACCGGCAGGATCAAAGGGACCTGTCGAACGGAGGGAAGGTACGGCACCTCCAAGAGTCAGGACTGAGAGGGAAAGGGTTCATGGCCCCGTAGTCCGGGATACTCCCTTCAAAGGAGTCGGCGAAGGCAGCTTTGAGCGCAAGGCNNTCACAGGACAGGGATGGAGGACATAAAAGCGGAGATACAGGCCGTCCGTCAGGGCGGGCGCCAAAGGTTGAGGATCGCGGAAACAGGGGGAAACGATAGCGTGTGATTGTTCTATGCGTATCTGCGGACAGAGATATGATGATATGTGCACAAGGGAGGATAAATGAATATAGGTTCATTGCATAAAAAGGGGGGAATCGACTGGTTGACTATACCGGCCTGTGTCGTCGCAGTGGTCCTGCTCTTGCTCGGCGTGTCTTCAGCTTCACTTGCGGCAGACACGCCTCAGAAGAGCTTTCCCTCGCCTGATGAGGCGGTGACTTCGCTTGTCGATGCCGTTAGGGCTCATGACATGAAAGCAATGCGTATCATATTAGGCGCCGGAAGCGAGGCATTGATCTCGTCCGGTGATGACGTAGATGACAGGGCAGATCGTGAAGCATTCCTCATGGCCTATGACCAGTTGCACAGACTTGAACAGGCATCCGCGGACAAGATGATCCTCCATATCGGCAGCGATGACTGGCCCATGCCGATCCCGATCGTAAAAAAGCAGACAACATGGGTTTTCGATATCGATCAAGGGAAAGAGGAGATTTTGAACCGGAGAATAGGCAGAAATGAACTGCATGTTATTGAGGTGCTTGATGCCTATGTTGATGCACAGCTTGAATACGCCAGCAGGGACTTCAGAGGCCAGGGCAGGGTGGAATTTGCCCAAAAATTGATCAGCACCGGGGGGAGCCGTGACGGACTGTACTGGGAAACAAATGAGGGCGAAGAAGAGAGCCCGTTCGGGCCGATGATTGCGCAGGCTTCAATCGAAGGATACAGTAAGGAGAGCAACCTTTCTCCTTTCCACGGGTATTATTTCAAAATCCTCAATGGCCAGGGGACACATGCCGAAGGAGGGAGTTACGACTATATCGTTAAAGGGAAAATGATCCTCGGCTTCGCAATGGTTGCCTATCCTGCTGAATATGGGAATTCNNGTCTGCAACGTCTTCTCTTCCCCCCTTGCCGAATACCCGGATTTACGTTAAAATGTAACAACATAATTTTACGGGCGATTAGCTCAGTGGGAGAGCGCTGCCTTCACACGGCAGAGGCCGCTGGTTCGAAACCAGCATCGCCTACCATTTTCCCCCGGGGAGTTACGCATTAGCGGTTAACTCCTTTTTTATTTTGTAATGATCACCGTAACCTCAGAAACGCCAATGACTCAATATGAAATGTCTGCGGGAAGAAGTCTATCATTCTGACGGACTCGATATCGTATTTTACGGACAGTTTTCTTGCGTCCCTTGCGAAAGTCGCGGGGTTGCAGGAGAGGTAGATAATCCGTTCAGGCGCCAGGTCAAGCACCTTGATCATTACCTTGTATGATAATCCGGGTCGCGGCGGATCGAGGATCACGATATCGTAATGATCGTCTGGTCGAAAATGTTCGGCACTCGAGCGGATGAAGGTACAGTTTGTTATATTGTTGATTTCCAGATTCCTTCTGCCGTCTTCTATGGCGTACGGATTCCCCTCAACAGCAGTTACCTCGGCTTCTCCGGCAAGGGGGATGGAAAAATTCCCGGCGCCCGCGTACAGGTCCAGGACCTTCCTGCCATGCAAAGACGGGAGGGAGTCCCGGACGATTTCGACTACCGACTGGTTCAGCTTCCAGTTGGCCTGGATAAAGCTGGGCGGAGACAGGGTGTATGTATAATGGAGGAGGCCGGTCGTCATATAGGTCTTCCCGAAACTCAGCGGGGCACTGTCTCCTATCATTGCCATAAGTCCGGACAGCCCTGCATCGATGAGCTGTGATGCGAGGTCTTCAGCCTCATGGGGTGACAGGGCATTTTTGCGTGTAATGATCTGGGCGACAAGGGAGTCTCCGCCGGTAATATGAAATTCTTTCAGGCGCCTGCCCTGTACCAGCCCGTTTGCCTGATGAATATATGTATTGATGGCAGGGTCCATTAAGAGGCATGTGCTTGTGTGTATCACCTCATTTGTGCCTTTTTTATGCAGACCAAAGCCCTCAGCTGATATCTTGAACTGGCCCCTCTGCCTGTAATGCCACGTGTTATCGCTCACTAGAGAGGGGCTAAGTGCTGTCTCCATCTGGGCTATCCTTTTTAAACAGTCCCTGAGGATATCCTCTTTCAGGTTGACCTGCATATCATAAGGGACATGCTGGAAACTGCAGCCGCCGCATATGCCGAAATATTCGCACGGGGGCGTTATCCTCTGCGGGGAGGGTTCAAGTATTTTGACCGCGTGAGCCGACAGGTAATCTCTCTTTTCATTTTCAATGGCAACTTCTACTGTCTCACCCGGCAGGACATGCCCCTTTACCATTACGACTTTTCCCTCATGTCTTGCAATAAATTGGCCACCGGAGGCAGGACGGTCTATTCTCAGGATCAGATTCTGCATCGCTCTTGATTGTATAGAATTATGGTAGAGTATAACAAGTATTTGGACTGCTATTTTGCCATGCACGAGGGGATGGCGGCAGTCCACTGCAGGGATATACTGGATTCCGCATCAAGGTCCGGTGTGATCCTGAACAGTGCAAAATGGTTCTCAAAAAACTGATTAATAATTTACGGGAGGATATGTATGAAGAGGATAACCAGGTATTTCTTTGAAGGGCTTCTGGTATTGCTGCCTCTGGTGGCAACAATCTATGTGATTTACGCTGTATTCAGAAAAATTGACAGTATCTATGAATTTAAAATTCCGGGAATGGGTTTTCTGCTTACCATAGTGACTATAACGATAGTTGGTTTTATTTCATCGAATTTTATTGCGAAGAAATTAGTGCGTACGATGGACAACGTGTTTGCGCAGTTGCCTCTTGTGAAAATGATTTATACATCCGTTAAAGACCTGATAGGCGCGTTTGTCGGCGACAAGAAGAGTTTTGACAAACCTGTCCTGGTCACCCTGTCTCCCGCGAACAATATTCAGGCAGTGGGATTTGTGACACGGCAGAGCCTGGACCATTTAGGGGTCATGGATAAAGTGGCCGTATATCTCCCGCAATCTTATAATTTTGCAGGGTATCTCATAGTTGTGCCGAGAGATCAGGTAACGCCGTTGATTGCCGACAGCGGCGATATTATGGCGTTCATCGTGTCCGGCGGGGTCGCGACCCATTAACGGCATTTTGGGAATTAACTAATCACCCTTCAATGGGTAAAGGACAAACGCATATCGTCGGTAATTGCGCAAAGTCAAGAGTAAGGCCGGGGATTTGGCAGGATTTGACTGTGTCCGGTACCGCAATGTAGAATATTTTATTTNNCTGCTTCAGTTGATGACAATTATATCAGGGGATATACCGCGTCTGTCCTCGAAAGGGAATTTCACATTTCCCTGCCCTCTCTGGGTGTGAAGGATGGCGTTATTTATCTAAGTGCCGGGGAACTTGCCGGCATTGACAGCGGTGAGGTGATAACTGTTCTGTTAAAAATTAAAGGCGTGGAACGGGTTGAGATCCTCGGTGGAGCACAGGCAGGACCCAGTGTTGTGTCGGATGATAGTTCCCGGGGGACCCGGGAAGAACGAGAAGCGGAAAGGGATGATCCATATAAAGAGTCAGGTTCTCCTAAAGGAAGAATATTTGATCCTCTTATCGCAGACCCGCGCTGGCCGCATTTTTCCATGGCGTATCAGAGTTACACGGATGACGGACAATTTGGCAGTATCTTTGCGGCAAGTTTCGGCGAGACCCTTCCTCTCTACAAGGGTGATGGGCCTTATGGGGGAAGATTTCAGGTAGGGATCCAGGCTGCCGGGTTTATTATTCATGATTTGGACACCGCTTCATGGGACCTTATTAATCAGGATTACAGGGGCGGGGTTGCAGTGTATTACCGTAAAGAGGCATGGTCAGGGCTTTTTAGCATTTATCATAACAGCTCCCATGTCGGTGATGAATATCTGCTTCATAATCATGTGGACAGGGTGAACTACAGTTATGAGGCTGCGCAGGTGAAAGTCTCTTATGATATCAGCAGGGCGTATCGTGTATATGGCGGGGTTGATTATATGTTCAGTCCGGACCCCAAAGATCTCAAGCCCTGGTGGACGCAGTACGGCGCTGAATTCAGGTGTACCCAGACTTATTTAAGCGGATTACTCAGACCCATGGCCGGAGTCGATATAAAAAACAGGCAGGAGAATAGCTGGGACAGTGAAATTTCGCTGGCCGCCGGTGTAAAGCTTGAAAGTAAAGACACCCTCTGGAATAAAATCAATTTTATGCTGGAATATTACAACGGTAACTCTCCCAACGGCCAATTCCACGAAAGTTATATTGAATATTTTGCCCTTGCGACACATTATTATTTTTAGATCCCGGCAGTTCACTCTGTCCCTCTGAAACGGAGGGAATATGGCGGTTCTGGCATACATCGCAGAAAAAGATAAACAGTCAGGGAGCGCCTGCAATACAGTATGGATTTAGGATTTCGTTTACGGATATTTCTGACTATTTTAGTCTCTATCATGATAGTCGGCATCGCTGGCTTTATGGCGACTGAGCACCTGTCGCTGTCCGACTCCGTTTACTTTACTATCGTCACGATAGCCACGGTGGGCTATGGCGACATATCTCCTGTCACAACCTCGGGCAAGATGCTTTCTATTTTCCTGATCATAACAGGGGTGGGGACCTTTCTCGGCGTAGTCGCCAATGCCACCGAGATGCTGCTGAATAAACAGGAACAAAAAGCCAGGGCACAAAAGCTGAACATGGTGGTGAGTGTGTTCTTCAGTGAAGCGGGAACACAGCTCCTGACGTATTTTACGGGGAGCGATCCCCATATCGATTCAATAAGCGCACATCTGATCATAGCCGGAAACTGGAAGAAAGAAGAATTTGCTTCCGCCCGCGGGCATATGAAGAGTTATCAGTATTCGGTTGATATTCATGCTGTTCAACTCGAAAGCCTGCGCGCATTTCTGAATGACAAGAGCACGGTAATCCTCCGTCTTCTGGAAAACCCGTCTCTCCTTGAGCACGAGTCTTTTACGGACCTGATAAGGGCGCTCCTGCATTTAAAGGATGAACTGTCATACCGGGGGGATTTCAGCATACTGCCCGAAACCGATTTCGACCATCTGGCCGGAGATACAAAGAGGGCCTATGCCTTACTGGCATCCCATTGGCTGAACTATGCGGAATATCTGAGGGAGTATTATCCCTATCTGTTCTCTCTCACCGTGAGGACAAATCCTTTCAACAGGGAACGGTCGGTGGTTGTGAGGTAAGGCGGCCGTCAGCTATCATTATATCGGAGACGAGTCACAGTCCCCGTCTGTCCTAATTCTCTCTGATCAAATCCCAAAATGCCGACCGTTCTTCATCGGTTGTCGCGATCCTCTTGACCGCGTCATACACGACATCCATGGCGCCAGCGTAATCCCCGTCTTTAATAAAAGCTCTGGCAAGTCCCAGATATGCATCGAGATTTTTTGGGGCAATTTCAATTGCCTCTTTAAACATGGAGACAGCCTTCCCCGCGTTGCCCTCAGACAGCAGTTCTCCGCCAAAGGCAATAAGAGACTTTACAAGTTCATTCTTGACGGTATCTGATGCAGGGTCAGCCCCGAGGGCCTCTTTCAGATAGCTGATTGACGAGAGGTAGTTCTCTTTTTTGAACTCGGAAAGCGCGCCGCCGATAAGGGCATCCAGAAGAAAATTGACCACCTCTTTTTTCGTATCTTCAGGTGAAAGCCTGTAGGCGGTCCTCAGCGGTGCAATGGCCTCAGTCCATTTCCCCAGATTGAGATAAGACCTTCCGAGGAAAATAAAGGCCTCTGTATAGCCTGGTTCGATCTCCGATGCCTTCTGAAAACGCGGTACAGCTTCTTCGTATCTGCCCTGATTGAATAACACCATTCCCTGTTCATACTCATCCCTTGCTTCACGGTTGATCAATAACCCTGCGCAGGAGCAGAGAATAAGGATCAATGAAATAATGAAGAGCTCTTTTCTCATATGCAGGAAACCTGGTTCATGATTATATAATTCATTATATAACAAACAAGAGACTATTCAACCTGTGTAAACGGCCATCAGCACGCTTGACATAAGTCCGTGAGAAAGGTATCTTGAACCGGTATGAGACTTCTTTTTCTGGGGGATTCATTAATAGAATACTTCGACTGGCAGGACAGGTTCCAGGACCATAATGTTGAGAATCTCGGGATAGCGGGGGAATCAGTCGAAGGGCTGCTTTCACGGGTTGTCAGGATGAAGGACGTTGGTACCGCAGCTGACATGATATTTATTATGTCAGGGATAAACAATGTGGCGATGGGGGATGTGGAGTTCATTGACTTCTACCGGATAATCCTTGAGAAACTGTCTTCGGCGTATCCCAACGCAAAAATATGTATCACCAGCCTCCTGCCCGTACTCGCAGACTTTATATCCAATGAATCGATTTGCCATGTGAACGATTCTTTAAAAAAGCTTGCCCTTGAGATGAATACGGAATATCTGGATATACACAGCAGATTTGTTGATACAGAAGGAAGGCCGGTCAGGGAGTATGTGCTTGTTGACGGGGTGCATCTGAGCGAGGCGGGATATGAGGTGTGGTCGAACCTTGTTGAGCAGGTAATTGATGGGCGAGGAGATTGAGCGTTACCCCCGCTTGATGCAATCCGGTGAATTATGTGAAGGAGAGTTAACGAGGGTTGATACACGGTAAAAGTCCATCTCCTCCGACTCATAGGGGCTGAGAAGCGATATAAGTTTGTCTTTGTCCCGGACTGACGGATCGAGCCAGAGATCTTCATCTGCCTTATGAATGATGACAGGCATTCGTTCATGGATCCCTTCCAGCAGGGTATTCGCGTGTGTAGTGATTATTGTACATGTGCAGACCTGCTTTCCTTCCGGTGAGGTCCATACACTCAGAAGTCCTGCGAAGCCAAAGAGGGTCCTGTTTTTAAGATAAATAAATGCAGGGATTTTGCTACTGCCCTGTTTCTGCCACTCATAAAATCCATTGGCAGCGACAAGGACCCGCTTATCCATGAAGGCATGTCTGAAACTCGGCTTGTCGGCCACTGATTCCGCCCGTGCATTGATCATCTTGTTTCCGATGGCCGGGTCCTTTGCCCATGAAGGGACAAAACCCCATTTACATAATGCAAGACGCTGTTCTCCGTCATTCAGCACAATGGCAACCTCGTGAGTCGGGGCTATGTTATAGCCAGGAGAAAGATCCAGGCCGGATTCTCCCGCATGAAACTCCTTTACGATATCATGGATCGAGCTGTATCTGACGAAGCGGCCGCACATGCCTACATATCCAAATTACGAATTACGAATAAAAGAATCAGATCATATCTAATTATCAATAGATATACATGACTGCTGCATTATTCATGCAGCATTATTTGTCCTTGCAATCACCACAGGGGTAGTACATCCGGAATGCCGTTATCATTTTTTCAACGGCTTCCTGCTGACTGTTACCCCTGGCGACAAAACCGGGAATCTTGTCACTGGTAACGATCCAGTTCCCCTTTTCATCCTGAGATACACTAAATTCTTTCATGCGGCCGAAACCTCACATATCATCTTTTTCAATTTGAAGTATATCAAATACAGGATGAAATTCAAAAGATCAAAGAATACCCCTTGGTAATCTCTCAGTCATATGGGGTAGTATCTCCTTATGTCCCCTCTCCGAAGAAAAGGATGTGAAGATGTGAATTTTCTCTTGACAACCCGCTATTTCATTATGTATGTTACGGTAAGTCGGTATGTAAAGAACAATGCATATGAACTATGGAGAAGAACTTCATAAGTTGATCACTGAAAGGGCTCATGAGTTGTCTCAGCAGAGGAAAAACGGATGTGGCGATCAGTTCAGCGACTGGCTGAGGGCTGAACAGGAGATAATGCGGGAATTAAGCCTCCGCTCAGATGAACTCTTCAAAAAAATCGAAATAGCGTGTGACGGCCGGATAGATCCCACCTTTCTTTAGGGATGTAGTAAGTGGTAATGCATGTATCTTGTGCACGGCATCTTTGCATAAGGTCATGAGTCATATCATTATTTTATTGAAGATTACGTCACATAGTAATATGCGTGAAAAATTGTAATCAGGATGTGCCGGTTTTTGAAGAGTTAATTCGAGTGTGAATCTTTTTAGCGTAACAAAGTCTTTTCCCGAGTGAGCCGCTCTTTTTTAACAAAGGGAAAAGCAAGGAATTTTCTACTATGGAAAAAAGGCGTTCTGAAAGAAAACGTGTGAACCTGGATGCCAAGATTGCCACGAACGGAACAGACAGCACAGGATTTATAGAGAATATTTGTGAGCATGGCATCCATATTATAACTGCCTCCGGGAAGAGCGCGGCCTCTTTTATCCCTGAAACAATACTCGATTTGAAGGTTCAACATAAGGCGGCAACCAAGGCAAGACTGCTTTGCGAAGTAAGGTGGGTGCATATAAATAAAACCCCGATCCATGGGTTAACCTACAGAATGGGCATAGAAATTTTGAAAGCGCCACCTGAATACAGTGAATTTATTAATGCCCTGAAATAGTCCCGCCTCTATCCCCTGGTTAAAAACTATTCAACATAAAAAAGCATGTATCCAAAGATTCACGCAGATTATTACAGGTTCATTCAAAACTTGACTGACATTTCCCTTTCCCTTTTCTGGTAAACAGCGCCTTTTCCATTTATATCACCGTCTTTATCTGTGAAATTTGCGGATACGCCCGCCGTTATCAGGTTTAATAACGTACCTGTTTCATAAGTCATCAAGAAACTGATAACATAATCCGATACATGAATAAGAAGAGTACGATTCAGCTGACACAACAGGCGAGACTCCTCGGCTATCGGATATAATGGATGACAAAAGGAAACATCATATGAATGATTTTTATTTTAAAAGGACCGAATGCGATGTTGATAAGGCGATTGACGGATTGATTGAAATGATTGGCGATGTCGATCATCCCGAACTTGTGCGTGAAATGATTATCGCCGCGCTTAAGGCCGGCAAGGAAAAGAACGACAGGGCACATCTAAGGCTTATGAATTCCACGATGAAAGAGATGCGGTTCACAGGCAAGATATTCGGCCCGTACCGCGGGGTGAGAAAAGTCACGGTCTTCGGCTCTGCGCGGACAAAACCTGAGGAACCGATATACGAAATGGCCCGCCTATTCGGAAAGAAACTCGTTGATTCGGGATACATGGTCATAACCGGTGGCGGCTCGGGCATTATGCATGCAGCAAATGAGGGGGCTGGCTCTGAGAAGTCTTTTGGAGTCAATATCCTGCTTCCCTTTGAACAAAAACCGAATCCCGTGCTGGTTGGGAACCCTCGTCTGATTACATATAAATATTTCTTTAATCGGAAAGTCGCTTTTCTCAAAGAAGCCGACGCCGTTGCGCTGTTCCCTGGCGGATTCGGTACCCTTGATGAGGCCATGGAAACCCTCACGCTCCTGCAGACGGGCAAACATGATCCACTGCCTCTTGTGCTTGTTGATGAACCGGGCGGCACGTACTGGTCGAGATGGCTGAAGTTTTTCAGGGAAGAGCTTTTGTCGGAAGGGTATATCGGTGAGAGTGATTTCAGTCTCGTTGAGTGTGTTGATTCTATTGATGCGGCGATTATGAGTATCAATCGGTTTTACAGCCGTTACCACAGTTTACGGTATGTCAATAAGAAACTTGTCATCCGGATTCAGTCTGCGATAGATGATTCATCAGTGAAAGAACTTAATCACAAATTTTCTGATATTCTGCATCCAGGCGGGAAAATATACCTTTCAGAACCGCTCAGCGAGGAGGCTGATGAGCCTGAAATTGCGCACCTGCCGAGACTGGTGGTGGATTTTAACCTGCAGGATTTTGGAAGCCTGAGAACACTTATCGATGAAATCAATATGTGTCAAACCGCTCCCGTACGCGATAAACTGCAGGGGAAATATGGCAGCTGAACAGAAAAGGCAGCATGCAGGATTTGTAAAAACTTTAAAGTAAAAACCGGTTAACTCTGTTGTCCTCTTCCGTAAATTTTTGTAATGTCCGTTAATTTTTTTATGAGTGCCTGGGATAATTGTTCGCTTTTTAATCTCCATTCCCAGTTTCCCTTCTGAGTTCCCGGAAGGTTCATCCGGGCCTTTTCTCCAAGCCCCAGTATGTCCTGCATGGGAATAATGGCCATCTCTGCTACAGACATCATGGCGAGCCTTATCAGCTCCCAATGGATTGTCTTGTCTGTAATATCCCGTCCGATATATTCGCATACCCTCTTTCTGTCTTCATCACCCAGTTCATACTTATACCAGCCTGCAATAGTATTGTTATCATGCGTACCGGTGTATATGATGCAGTTTGTGATATGGTTATGGGGCGCATAGGGATTGGTCGGCAGGTCCTCGCCAAATGCGAAAAGAAGTACCTTCATCCCGGGGAATCCGAATTTGTTCATGACCTCCTTCACATCCGGGGTGATAATACCGAGGTCTTCGGCTATAATTGATATCTCGGGAAAATGCTTCATGACAGTATTCAAAAAGTCTACTGCCGGCGCTTCCACCCATTTGCCGTTTATTGCCGTTTTTTCACTGGAATGTACCTGCCAGTAACCGACAAACCCCCGGAAGTGGTCGAATCTGAACATGTGAAAGAGTGTCAGGGCATGTTCGATACGTTTAATCCACCATGAGTACCCTGATTTCTTGAGCACATTCCAGTTATAAACGGGGTGGCCCCAAAGCTGACCTGTTGAACTGAAATAATCAGGCGGAACACCTGCAACATATGAAGGCTCTTTTTTATCGGTAAGGCTGAAGATTTCAGGATTGGCCCATACATCGGAACTGTCATAATTCACATATATGGGGATATCTCCGATTATCCGGATATTTTTGCTGTCGCAATAGTTCTTGAGCCCGGCCCATTGTTTAGAAAATATATACTGGAGAAATTTTTCCTTTAATATATTCTCATTCATCTTGTTCGCCATTTCTTTCAGGGCGCTCTTCTTCCTGTCGCGTAATTCAGAGGGCCATTCCCCCCACTCTAATCCGTTCATTTCGGTTTTTATGGAGATAAAGAGCGCATATTCATCGAGCCAGAATGAGTTTTCACTGCAGAATTTCTGGAAATCATGATGGCCGGCCAGCTTCTCTTTATTTATTACATAAACTTTATTGAATAATTTCTCCTTATATGTGATGACTGAATCATAATTTACTTTATCTTCCGGAAAATCAGGGACCTCCAGGATATCAGACTCTGAAAGGAATTCATCCTTGACCATGCGGTCGGGGCTTATTAACAGGATATTACCGGCAAGGGCTGAAAAACTGCTGTACGGTGAGTTGCCGTATGCAGGGCATGTGAGTGTCAGGGGAAGTATCTGCCAGTAGCTCTGCTGAGTTTCCGAGAGAAAGTCGACAAATCTGTACGCGTCGGGCCCGAGGTCCCCAATGCCGTAGGGAGACGGGAGCGAAGTAATGTGAAGGAGTATTCCACTGCCTCTTCTTATCAAAATTCCTCCTTAAATCTTTACATGCAAATAATAACCGAGCTTTGAAAAAGCCTCAACCCAGTTTGCAGAGAAATGGTCGCCGGCTTCGGCTTTCTTTTTCATTCCGGTAAAATGTTTTTTCCTGATGGAAAAATATATGTTCTGCGCCTTCCAGAGGTTTAATTGAAGACTCAAGGGAGTAAGCGCTTCCAGCGTGTCTTTTACTAATTCAAAAAGCCGTATATCTTCCGGCTGCTCATCGAGTTTTTCCATGACAGAATGCGCCCAGGTGCTTGCGATAAACCCGACTGTGGTCGTATCGACATTAATCGACCATCTCTGTATTTCTTCAATTACACGCCTCAGTTTTTCCACGTCTGCCTCGTGGTTAAATGTCTTTTTCAGGTCCGTATTCAGCGTGTATTCCGCCGCTGAAAGGAGAGGCCTCGGCAGCCGGTTCTGCAGGCTGTAATAGTAATTCATTATGGGATAGTTGTTTTCATAGATCTGGCGGTAAGAAGCTTCTACCCCCTCATATGTCAGTTGCAGTATCTCATTCAGGATTTTTCTCTGTTCATCTTTAAACAGATGCCACAGAGAATAGATATTTCCTTTGAAATGTTTATCAAGCAGTCGGACGACCTCGGGGATGTCTCCTTTTTCGAAGGAGCTTTTTATCTCACTTTCGATTATGTGGAAATCATTTTCTCCCGCGAAGTCCTTTATCCCCGCATTGATATTGTGGTCTCCGAGATGCACGACTGCAAAGGCGATTATTATTTCATCCCATGTGATGCTGGAAAGGAGCCTTGTTTTCCCCGTAACCATGGTCAGTTTGCCAGCCTCCGCCCTTTTGTATATTTCGCTTTTTGCATTATAACAGTAAATGTCTATATCTTCGGAGTACTGCTCAAATACGGATGATATGCTGTAGTGTGCGGCAACGCGCAGCAGGTCTGTCTTGGCGGACTTAACATACCTTTCATACGGTTCGGCGGCGTTTTTAAATACATTGCTCGGGGTCTTTTCAAGATATTTCAGGAACGTTGGTTCGAGTAATTCGCCGTTGAGCTCCTCTGCGTACTGAAGGGCCTTTAATGCATACTGGATTATCTGGACTGTTTCGATACCTGAAACTTCATCGAAAAACCAGCCGCAGCTTGTGTACATAAGCATGGCATTTCTCTGCATCTCAAAGAGCTTGAGCGTCCTGATCTTTTCGTCCATTGAGAGTTTCTTTACCGCGTATGCTTCCAGAAAGGTGTTAATATTTTTATGGGACCTGTCATATATGACATCAATGTAATCGTTTCTTGCGTCCCATGGATTCTTCACGTATGCAGAGGCTTCTTCCTGGTAGAGGGGAATGAGCTGGTCCCTCAGCCAGTCCAGGGCCTCTCTCAAGGGCCTTCTCCATGTCTGGGTCCAGTTATGATGCATGCCGGAGTTGCAGCCGCAGTTATTGAACCACCTTTCCACGCCGTGAATGCAGCTCCAGGACGAGTTTTCAAATATATCGACAGCGTGTGTCGGGGGGTGTTTCTCAAGATACTCCCCATAGTTGGTTATCCGGGCAAGCTCGTGGGTGCTGATATAGTGCAGCGCGTAAGAAAGCGCCATATCTCCAAAACGGTGATGATGACCGAAGGTTTCCCCGTCTGTTGCTATATGGACAAGCTGAGGCCACTTTCTCCCGTCGTTGAAGTTTGACAGTAATCTGTTCGCAAAAAATTCTCCATTATTCAGCAGTCCGCCGAACGACACTTCCTGGGAGATGGGCCCGTCATAGAAAAAAAGGCTGATACTTCTCCCTGAGGGAAGAATGCACGTATAGGCCCTTGAAGGATCAATTCTTTCCCCGCTTACATCATGCCAGTTCTTGGCTTCCCCGATATTGCGCAGGCTCTTTGCCTGCCTTGGAGAGAGTACAGTGAACTTTATGCCATGATTTACCAGTATCTCAAGGGTTTCCTTGTCAACGGCTGCTTCAGGCAGCCACATCCCTTCGGGGTCTCTATGAAATCTCTTTTGAAAGTCTTTTATTCCCCATATGATCTGGGTATATTTGTCCCTCCGGTTTGCCAGGGGGAGTATCATATGGTTATAGGCGTGGGCTATTGCTGAACCATGCCCTGAAAATCGTTCTCTGCTTAAGATGTCGGCCTCCAGAATTGATTGATAGACCTCGGGCTTGTGCCTTTGCATCCATGACAGAAGTGTGGGCCCGAAATCAAAACTGATTTTCGAGTAGATGTTCACTATGTCAATGATTCTGCCTTCCGTATCGAGTATGCGAGAGGCTGCATTGGGGGCGTAACACTCGGCGGTTATTTTTTCGTTCCAGTCGTGATAGGGGTATGCGCTGTCCTGGAATTCAATCTCTTCAAGCCAGGGGTTTTCTCTTGGCGGCTGATAAAAGTGTCCATGAATGCAGATGTATCGTTCCATTGATCAATATTCTATGCGGTAGAGGCGTATTGCAATGCGCCCTGACGTTTACCCCTTGAAAAACAGTATCCCCAGCGGAGGCAGGGTCAATGAAAGGGAAAACTCTCTTCCCTGTACCGGGACGGGATCGGCATGTATCCCTCCTTTGTTGCCCTTCCCGCTTCCCCCGTAAATCTCCGCATCGCTGTTTAACAGTTCTCTCCAGAATCCTCCCCTAGGTACTCCGACCCTGTAGTCATATTTCAGGGCTGGCGTGAAATTGCAGACGACAAGAATGATATCATCTGTCGTGCTGCCTTTTCTGATAAAACTTAACGTGCTTTCTTCCCACGCATGGAAATCTATCCATTCGAAACCGTCTGTGGAAAAATCGAGTTCATGCAGGGCCGGTTCGCTCCGGTACAGGTGGTTTAAGTCCCGGACACATCTTTGCACTCCCTGATGATAGGGGTATTCCAGTCCGTGCCATTCAAGGCTTTCGTCATGGTTCCACTCTTTCCACTGGGCAAACTCGTTTCCCATGAAAATGAGTTTCTTGCCGGGATGACCATACATGTATCCGAACAGTAGTCTCAGGTTGGCATTCCGCTGCCATTCATCTCCGGTCATTTTCCCGATGAGTGAGCCTTTGCCGTGGACCACTTCGTCGTGCGACAGCGGCAGCGTGAAATTTTCTGAAAATGCATACCAGATACTGAAAGTGAGCTGCTCATGATGGTATTTTCTGAATATCGGTTCCTTTGACATGTATTTTAAGGTATCATGCATCCAGCCCATGTTCCATTTCATGCCAAACCCCAGCCCGCCGACGTATGCTGGCCGGGAGACCATGGGCCAGGAGGTAGATTCTTCCGCTATCA
>DKBK01000091.1 GCA_002451135.1 Nitrospiraceae bacterium UBA6902 | reverse complement strand
CCTTTTTTCATTCTTATCAAGGTTTCGAAGTGATGATTTTAGTCCGAGATTCAATTAATTCAAATTGAGTGACGTGAATCACATCTTTCATTCCAAATTCCTTTTACCATAATATCGTGAGGAAAATTAAAATAAACGGCATTCTCAATGTACCCCTTTTCATAATGATTATTCTTCTTTCAACAATCTGGGGATGTGGCAGTAAAGCCAGTGAATACCGATATAGTGAAGCTGGCGAATCCGGTTCAGTCTCGTCCTCGAATAAATCTATAACTCTTTCATGGGAGAGACCTGCCTTAAACAGCGACGGCTCGGATTTAAATGACTTGGCCGGATATAAAATATATTACGGTACGTCATCAAATGACTATTCACAGTCAATTGATGTTGGCAACATCACAAGTGCTGTGATTAGCAGTTTGTCATCAGGAACATGGTGCTTCGCTACAACAGCTTATGACGCGGCTGGTAATGAAAGTGGTTATTCAAACGAGGCATGTACGACAATATAATGATTCAAATTCCGTTTCATATAAATAATAAATAACATATTTCAGAACTTTTTGAGTACTTGAACGAAATCATTGCTGAATTATATCTATCGCGTTAACGCTTTTTCACCATCCGATAGCACCCTCAGTTAATCATTTTGGTGTATCAATCACTATGCTTGCTATCTTCGTGATATTCCTTTTCTTCGTTTACACTCCATAAGTCATGGTTGGCGCCGTGGATATTTTCTACTGCTAACATGGCAGTTAACATAGAGTGGTCTTGATTATTATATCTGTGTAATCCATTTCGACCTATAAGTTGCAGGTTACCGATTCCTTTTAAATACTGACGAACAATATTAAGCATCTCCCGGTACTTTGTATCGTAGGCGGGGTATGCCTTGGGCATGCGTACCACGCTGCCGTCTTCTATATCAGAGGACTTAACAAGTCCTATTGCTTCCAGTTCTTTTTTCCCAAACTCGATCAAGTCCTCGTCCTTCATATTCCAGAGCTCGTCTCCTTCAAAACAAAAGTACTCAAGTCCCAGGCAGGATTTATTTTGGTCAGAGACCATATCAGGACTCCAGTTCTTGAAGTTCTGGACTCTCCCGAGTTTAACAAGAGGGTCATGAATGTATATCCAGTTGTCAGGGAACAGATTGGGCTGATTAACAATCAGTGCTACGGTGAGAAAGTCTCTATAGTTGAGATTATTTGCAGCTTCAAGTACTTCTCCGGGAACAGAGGGGCGCATCTTTTGTACCAGCTCCCTGATTGGCATAGTGCTGATGAAGTCTTTTCCATGAAAAAGCTCTTTTTCTCCATTGGTCCGAACTTCTATNNGTCCAGGTGGACGATTGAGCCATTTTGCTGAATAATATTTGACACGGTTTGCCACATCATACCGGGCCCCAATTTAGGATAATCAAAGGAGTCGATCAGTGTCTTAGCAATATGTCCGTTGTTTTTTTTGTACGGTTTCATGAAAGCATTTTTTACGGCGCTTCGCAGCGAAAGACCTTTAATACGCTGCGCCGCCCATTCAGCCCTTATTTCGTTGCACGGGATACCCCACACTTTTTCAGTGTAAGACTTGAAAAAAATATCGTACAAACGTTTTCCAAATCGATTTGTTATCCACTGCTCGAATGTCTCCTCATTTTTATATGGGAATATGTGGGCATGGATATAACTTAAAATAATCATCGAGCTGTTATATATGCCAAGTCCAGATAACGCATTAAGGAAACGAATAGGGTAAAAAAAGTACTTATTGTTGTAGTAAATTCTTGACAGCCTTTTTCGATGCAGCAAGTTCTCTTGAAGAACTTCTTGCCACATATGCTTTGCCTCATGTATCTTCGTGAAAAAACGATGGCCGCCAATATCAAATAAATAATTTTTGTAATTAACTGTCCTTGCAATTCCCCCTACTATCCGGTCCTTTTCAAGAACAATGGATTCTTTGCGTAGTTTACATAATTGATAAGCAGCAGTAAGTCCTGCCGGGCCGGCACCAATGATTATGACTTTATCATTTGGTTTTTTCACAGAATTATGCATACACTATCCTGGATATTAAAATGAACAGAACAGGACAACAGTAACTCAACATGATGCACTGTCATCCTCATTACACAAGCACATTGATATGTTAATTGAATATGTTTGACTGATTTTAACTAAAAAGCAAGTTAAATAAAAATGGCTGAGTATATCCGTAACGCACTAATGCCGGAATTGCTAATGAATACCGATTGTATACTGCTCACATTTTTTTCAATTTATTATTGACATTGCTTAATATTTTTTTCAACGATTCAGCGTGTTCAGACAGAGACTTTTCACTTTCTGGTTCATGAACGCTAAACACCTTTTCTCCACCCGGAGCTGTGATACTCTCAAGCCTGGACACCCGTTCCAAAAGCCCGGCTAACTGACTGTCAGGATCAAAACTTTTTATTTTCGAGACGTCTGCTTCCAACTGTACAATTTTTTGTGATAATGCAGTAAATTCTACGATACTCTTTTTGACAGCTTCCTCAATTTCGATAATTCTGAGCGCGATATCCCCGGCAAGGGCCCGATATTGCGGATCTTCACCGTGTTTAGCTTTTTCTGAGAGATCATTATCTTGAGAAATATGCGAGTAAACACGTGATTCAAGATCTTTTATAACTTCGCGGACAATATCTGAACTCACCTCTTTTTTACCCTCGACAAAGGTGGTCAACAGCGCAAAATCGCATAATATATTGATAAGCCGGGGAATACCTCTGCTGAACCTGTAAATAAGTTCCGACATATTTCCCTGAAACCTGATTACACTTGTATTGCCCGCAATACTAAGACGGTGCATAATGTATTTGATCATTTCATCGATTGTCAGAGGACAGAGATGATAATTAATATTGATACGTTGACGTAACTGCATCATCTCAGGAAGCATGAGGGTCTTATTCATCTCAGGTTGCCCAACGAGTATTATTTGAATAAGTTTTGCCCTGTCAGTTTCAAGGTTTGAAAGCAGTCTAATCTCTTCCAATAGGTTAGGGGAAAGATTTTGTGCTTCATCAATAAGTAATATTGGCTGGGACTTTTTTGAATACTGGTCTATCAGGAACTCATTCAACTCGCTCAATAATTTGGTTTTGCTCTTTCCCTCAACATCCAGACCAAAATCTTCGTTTATCATTGATATAAGCTGTTGGGAAGAGACTTTTGTATTGTTGATTCTTGAAAGCTTAACTGAAGTGCTGAGATTTTTAATGAAGTTTCGTATAATTGTGGTCTTGCCTGATCCAATCTCTCCAGTGAGAAGGATAAATCCTACTTTCTCTTTTAACCCGTATTCAAGATAGGTAATGGCTTTTTTATGCGTGCTGCTCTGGAAGAGAAAATCGGGATTAGGTAATAACTCAAATGGCTTGCACCTGAATGAAAAATGTTGTTCATACATAATGACAACCTGAAAAACGACCCTTGACGGTAACTAATATAATTATTGATATATATTCGTTACTGTTTTACCGTCGTTACCCTTTGTACACTCAGACAAAGCATGCAGTAACATTCTTGCTCAGATTTACATAACGCTATTAGTATGCTATATCTCTACGCGTATTTCGTTTTGTATCTATAATAATAGCAGAAATGAACTCCGTCAAGATTTACTCGCATATTCTATAACGTACGACATACATTTATGTTCAACTACTTGATTATTATTTAGGCCCCGGGTTTTTATGGTCTTTCAATAACTCGTTAATATCGCGCTTTTTCTCCTTTATACTTTTAGAAGATAACCCCGTGTATAATTCCACGAGAATTACATTACATAAGACCGTTTTGTTGTGAGCTAAACCTGGCATATCCATTTATTGTGCATCTGCCTCTTATTTTCTGAAAGGAGAAAATTCTGAAATTATTTAAGTATGTTCCCTTAATAATATTTACCATGAGATATGTATAACCTGATTAAGATAAATTGAATTTATAAATCTCTATTGAGTTCCTCGTATAGCTCAGGATGTTCCTGCATTATTTTCTGTTCAATTTTTTCTATAGTTCCCATATAAGGAGTTCTGATTCCATGATAATCAACTGGATCCCCGATTTCCTCAAATATAAATCCGAATTTATTGAGTAAAATAACGATCCCTTTTGTCATTACCGCATACCAGTGAGTTATCTTTCTACGCTTGCTTTCCTGGTATATGGCTTTATATAAATTGAGCACTACCTCATGTCTCCTTCTTCTCTCGCTGAATGGTTCGCTAGGCCGCCTGGGGCCTTTATGTTTATATTTATCATCAGCCCTTCTGACATAAGACCGGTTATTTGAATAGTTTGATGAATAATTAAAACTGCCGATACTCCTTCTTTCCTCATCAGGGCCATATATGTATTTATCTTCAGCTCGTCTACGGTAATCTCTATGGATGACAAGACGAGAAATTTCAGCGACTGAATCCCTGGGTATTTCATCTCTGTTTATAGTTAANNCCGATAATCTTCTGTTCATCATCTTTTACTGCATAGTGTAAGGCATTGTTGTCAAAGATATCTGATATTGTTTCATCAGGATGGTGCTCCGGTTTCTCAAAACCCCACTCATAGCAGTAAATTTTATAACGCAATCTGTACATATCTTTCAGGTCTTTTTCATCTGAAATATGTGTAACTGTTAATGACATAACATTCTCTTAAATCAAGTTTACTGATGTAACGTATAAAGTTATTCTGTTCAATTCGTAAGTAACAAACTCATATTGTATATAAAAAGTAATAAGAATTAATTAGTAAATGAAGATTTTTACTATAATCTAAATTACGACACCTTNNATATAATGTTAATTCTCTTTTAATATTAAAACGTTGTCTGAATATGTTGATGGCATGTCTTATGACCTAACCAAATAATTCATGGGGTAATGAAATGTGGTACCGAACTTGCTTCATGACGACGAGAGGTTCGAGGGGATCGTCCTTTTCTGCTCACATAAAAAAGGATAGAGAAATGCAATTACTTTTCTCACACCTATTTTAAAGTACTTGACAAAAAGACGGGCATATTTTATAAATAGATGTCATTGGGGACATGGGAAATAAAATGTTGGGCAACACTGTGCTGTGAAGTCCTCTCTTTAATTTCCTAGAAAATCAGTACGAAGCAAAATTTTGCAGATTTACCTATAGGTAACGCGAGTGAAGTGTAAGGAGTAAGGCAAATCAGAATTACTGCCTACTTTCTGATGGATCTTTGCGACAATAGCGCTATACCCTTTAATACTTAAAAAAATCATTTAAAGAAAGGTGAGAAAATGAAGAAAATTACAGTTGTTTTTATTGTAGTGTTTAATCTTATTGTTTGTATACCATTAGGAAATGCAGCTTTAAATAACCGTGGAGGAGGACTCATTTATGATGATGTTCTTGATATCACATGGATGCAGGATGCAAATTATTTTGGGAGTACAATGACATGGAATGATGCGGTGAACTTGGTGGATAATTTTGTGTTTCAGGGCTACGATGACTGGCGGCTGCCGGAGAGCGATAGTTCATGCTCTGGAAGTGGTTGTACGGGGAGTGAAATGGGGCATATCTTTTATAATGAGAGTGTCACATCATTAAATCCTGGTTTGTTTGCAGATGTCAAACCTTCCATGTACTGGTCCAACACTGAAGATACTGGTAATGCATTAAATGCCTGGCGGTTCAGCTTTAAGTATGGCACTCAGGATGTCAGTCTAAAGACGGCAACTCGCTATGCTTGGGCAGTACGTGACGGTGATTCCGCTGGCCCTGTGGCTCCAGAACCCATAAGTTCCCTACTATTTATTACAGGAGGGGCGACTATGGCGGCAAGGTCTCTCACAAAAAAGTATGTAAGATGAAATTGGCAACGTCTCTAAAATTATCTAATATTATGTGACCTGGTAGTACACACTCACTATCCCCTCCCTTGAGGGGAGGGGATAGACTCCAGATGGTAATGTTAACTATATCCGCAGGGTGGTATCGGAATCAAGTCGTGCAGACATTGCAGAGGAATTGACCATGTGATCGAGTATCAGATATTTAAAAATTGTAATAAATATCAATTCTCCCAATCCCGAATAACGAGTTTAAGTTACGGATGTATTTACTTGAACCCTCGAATTCCAGAATCTGGATCTGGCATTATATCCCAAGTTGCTTCGATCAGGGGCCTGCGGGATCAGGGATCATCTTGAATATTGCTTCTTGACTATTAACTCTTTATTGTGGCAATCTTTCAGAAGAATCTTATCGAAGCATTGGTGGATTAATATAAACCGACCAGGTTGTTCTATTTGCTTTTTGCATACATTACCTATGCTGTGAATACGTGTGAGGGGGGATAATTAATATACCACACAGAAGCACTATCTGAGCGGCGAGACTAAAGGATTAGTTTTATTTCACAATCGATATGTCCCCCCTGAATTTTCCTTTAATACTGCTAATGCTGCTATTGAGACGTTTCAAATTCACTTGTCGTCATCGATTATAATTCCTGGATTCTATGAGTTGTATTACGGTAATTTCTATTAAAGGCTTAGAATTTAGACAAACGTATTAAGGAGGATTCATTATGAAATCAGCTGCAAGCGGCAATACCGTAAGGGTGCATTATACCGGAACATTGGATGATGGGAGTGTCTTTGATTCTTCATGGGAGCATGAGCCGATTGAATTTATCATAGGCGACGGACGGATGATCCCCGGGTTTGAAAAGGCAGTGACCGGGATGAATGTCGGCGACACAAAGACGGTAAAAATTCCGGCACACGAAGCATACGGGGGACACAGGGATGAGCTTGTCGTAAAGTTCAACAGAAGTCATTTCCCGGATAATATTGTGCCGATAGCCGGATTACAACTAAGCCTTAAAAGCCCTGAAGGCCAAATCCTAAATGCAGTAATTACCACTGTGGAAGAAGATAATGTATTTCTTGATGCCAATCATCCTCTTGCCGGAAAAGATCTCATTTTTGACATTGAGCTCATGGAGATCCTTTGAATTTGTATTTCAGATTACTACACCATCCAGACTCTTGTAGCTTGAAATATTTTTATAGAACTAGTGACTCAGGTAGTCTTTCAGCGCTGCTTTCCATGGCCTGGCTTCCTTGATCCCCTCAAGTCTCAGCATGGTGTTATTGAGCACGGAAAAGGAAGGTCTTCTGGCAGGGAGTTTAAATATATCGGAAGTCGTTTGTCTGATTTCCGCATTGCTTGATTGCAGTCTGGCGATTTCAACGGCGAATTCGTACCATGAACAGTATGATGAATTAGTGATATGGTATGTTCCGTATCCTTTGGTGAGGAGCTCTTTCAGTTTTTTTGCAAGATCGAGGGTATATGTCGGCGAGCCTGCCTGATCAGTTACCACATCTATTTCATCTCTTTCCCTAAGCAGTCTGCTGATTGTATCCACAAAGTTTTTCCCTTTTTTACCGTAAAGCCATGAAGTCCTTACAATATAAAATCTGTTGGTCAGGGAAGTCACATATCTCTCGCCGAGGAGTTTGGACATGCCGTAATGATTTATCGGGTTAGGCATGTCCCATTCGTTATAGGGCTCATTTTTTGTGCCGTCAAATACATAATCAGAACTGATGTAAATTATGGGGCACCCGGTCTCCTCACAGGCCATGGTTATGTTCCTCGTGCCGATACCATTAACAAGATATGCCTTGTCTGGGGACTGTTCGCTTCCATCGACGTTTGTGTATGCTGCCGTGTGTACTACATAGTCCGGTTTGATTTTCCTTATAGCTGAAACAGATGCATCAAGGTCGGTAATATCAAAATCTTTTAATGTAAAAGCGGTGAGTTGAACATCCGAAAAAACACTGCATATATCACTGCCAAGCATTCCGTCTGATCCTGTCAACGCGATTTTCAAGTCTTCAGCCTTTCTCCGTACTGGGTAGTGTAGTATTCCATGTACTCTCTTGTTAAAATTCTCTGCCACCACTCTTTATTGGAGATATACCATTCGATCGTTTTTGTGATCCCTTTCTCGAAATCCATCTCAGGCTTCCACCTGACGTCCCTCTCGATCTTTGCAGGGTCGATCGCATATCTCCGGTCATGCCCTTTCCTGTCCTTAACAAAGGTTATCAGATCCATCAGGTCGCCTTCATTTAGGCCGAGTTTCTCCGAGACTTTTCTCAGTATCAGCTTCACAATTTCAATGTTTGGCCGCTCATTCCTTGAACCGATATTGTAAATTTCCCCTGTCGCCCCATTATGAAAAACCGCGTCCACTGCCCTGCAATGGTCCATTACGTAAATCCAGTCTCTGACATTCATCCCATCCCCGTAAACGGGGATCGGCTTTCTGTTTAACGCGTTTAAAATAACAAGCGGAATAAGCTTCTCTGGGAACTGATAGGGCCCGTAATTATTTGAACACCTTGTAATCATGGCCTTAAGATCATGGGTTTCCATGTAGGACCGTACCAGCAGGTCTGATGAGGCCTTGCTTGCTGCATAAGGGCTGTTTGGCAACAACGGAGAGGCTTCGTTAAATGCACCTTCCGGGGTAGAGCCGTATACTTCATCTGTTGATATATGTAAAAACACGCACCCTCGCTGCCTCGCAATCTCAAGAAGACTGCACGTGCCGATGACATTTGTCTGTAAAAAAGGCTGTGCATCGAGAATGCTTCTGTCCACATGGCTCTCTGCGGCAAAATTGATGATTGCATCGAATTCTATCTTTCGCAGCAATTCCCCGTCACCAATATCTCCCTTAATAAAGGTATATCTGTCCGATGCTTCAATATCTTTAAGGTTTTCAAGGTTGCCGGCATAGGTAAGCTTGTCCAGATTGATAACGCGGTATCCGGGATGCGCAGAGAGGACATATCTGATGTAATTTGATGCAATAAATCCTGCGCCGCCGGTCACCAATAGTTTCATTATTAATCGCCTATCTTGAATGGAGATTCAGGGTCATCTTCATATCTTATTTCATCGGCCGGTTCGGTTTTTCCCCATCCCCCGTACAGCCTGTCGGGCAGGTTTATTACAAGTCCATGGCTGCTGCCTATATTTTTGTAGGCGTGCACAATGCCGGGAGGCACAATGGCTATTGTCGGGATATCTGATGTATCTATAATTTTATGTTCTCCGTAGGTAGGCGATGTGTCCCTGTTGTCCCACAGGTACAGCCTGAACCTGCCTATAAAACAGAAGCAGTCTGTCTGCTCCCTGTGTTCATGGGGCCCTCTTGTAATGCCGTGGTTTGTCATGGACAGATATGACATGACAGGNNGTATAGGGGCCGATAAAAGAATTCTCTATAACCGTATTTTCACCGATCACGACAGGCCCGCGTATTTTACTTTCCCTGATAACAGAACCTTTACCGATAGACACGCGGCCGAGTATGTGGCTTTTGTCATCCACTTCTCCATCAATACCCGCTTTAAGCAATTCATCAAGGACAATCACGTTTGCGGTAAGCATGTCATCCTTTTTCCCTGTATCGAGCCACCACATATCAAGGATAAAACTCTCCACACTGCAGTCCATGTTGATCAATTCCTGAATGGCATCTGTTATTTCCAGTTCCCCTCTCCTGGAAGGACGTATTTTATCAATTGCTTCGTGTATCCTCGGAGAAAAAATATATATGCCGACAAGGGCCAGGTTTGATGGAGGGACCTCCGGTTTTTCGATAAGCCTCAGAACCTTGCCCCCCGCGGTAACTTCTGCAACACCAAACTGTTTCGGGTTTTCCACTTCTTTAAGAAGAATCAGCGCATCAGGTGAATTTTTTTCGAACTCCCTTACGAAGGTGTCAATCCTGGTTCCTATAAGGTTATCTCCAAGATACATGACAAATGAGGAATCAGCGAGGAAGTCTTGTGCTGTTTTAATGGCGTGTGCAAGTCCGCCAGGCACATCCTGCACTATATATTTTATCGTAAGTCCCCATCGGCTTCCATCACCGACGGCACTCATTATTTCCTGCCCGGTTTCAGGAGATATGATGATGCATACATCATGGATACCGGCCTGAACAATATTTTCTATGCAATAAAAAAGGATTGGCTTGTTGGCTACAGGCACAAGCTGCTTTGCGCCCGAATAGGTCAACGGCCTCAGACGCGTCCCTTTGCCGCCGCTTAAGATAATAGCTTTCATGTATTCTATGTTAGCCCAAAGGCCTTGATAACTTCAAACGTGCTGCTTTCTTAATTCCGTCTTTTTTATTTTCCCTGTAGCAGTCTTTGGGAATTCATCAATAAATATTATTTTCCTGGGAATCTTGAATGGCGCGATGTGCCCTTTAAGGGAGTCTCTTATCTCTCTTTCTTCAACAACAGCGTCTTCTTTCTTTTTTATATAAAGCAGAGGGGTCTCTGATCCCTTGCCGTCAGGAACTCCGACCATTGCGCATTCTTCAACTGAAGGGAGCATCATTATTATATCTTCCACTTCACGGGGATAAATATTCATTCCGTCAACGATAATCAAGTCTTTTTTCCTGTCGACGATATATATGTAACCCTCTTCGTCAATTTTTGCCATATCTCCTGTATAAAGCCAGCCTTCCCTTAATACCGACCAGGTTTCTTCCTCTTTATTAAAGTATCCCTTCATTATATTGGGCCCTTTAACAATAAGCTCGCCCACCACTCCTGCGGGTGCTTTACTCCCGTCCTCGTCAATTATCGCAGCCTCAACTCCCTGGACCGGAAACCCGACAGAAGATGGTTTCCGTTTTCCTTTTAACGGATTCACGGCTACAACAGGTGATGCCTCAGTGAGCCCATAGCCTTCAATCAAAGGCACGCGAAAACGCGTTTCAAATGCGCGTAACGTATCTGCAGGCAACGCTGCCGCCCCTGATATACAGGCCCTGATGTGTACAAGGAGCTTCAGCAATAATCTCATCAGGAGAGGTATTCTCTTATTGGCGAGAATATTGTATATCGTCGGTACACCGGCAAATAAGGTTATCCTGTGACGGATAATGCTTTTTATCACATTTGAAAATGGCTTTACTGATTTAAGCAGGATTATGCTGGCTCCGGAATATACAGGAACGAGAACACAGGCAGTAAAGGCAAATGAATGAAATAAAGGCAGAAACAGCAGAAATCTGTCTCGCCGGGATACCTGCAGCGCCTCTGCAGAGGCCTCGGCGTTTGAAAGGAGATTCGCGTGAGTGAGCATCGCGCCTTTAGGAAACCCCGTGGTGCCGGAAGTATAAAGGAACACCGCAACATCACTGTCAAAGATGAGAGACGGCCCGTTTTCTTCGCGGGGGATCTCATTGAATTTTAACGCGGTCAAATCAGGTACGGAACGTTTCAGCTTTTCAATGTGAGATGAAAAGCAGTCACTATAGATGAGAATTCTGCTGCCCGAGTCCCTAAGAATATAGGAGATCTCATCAGGGGTGAGAAACGTATTAACCGGGACAGAGATTCCCCCGGCCCTGAGTATAGCAAAATAGGTAATGATATAATCAGGGCAGTTCTCCATCAGGATTGCGGCTCGTCCCTGGGCCTGCAGTCCGATAGCCCTGAGACCTCCCGCGCAAAGGCTTACAAGATGGTCCGTCTCAGAATACGACAGCTTTCTGCCTTCAAACTTGATGAACGTTCTACGTGTATTCTGCCGTGCACTTTCCGACAGTAGATGCCCGAGCGTCAACAGACCCTATCCTTTCTGACAAGTTCCTGAGTTTGGAGAATGTGTCTCATATGTTATCCGGAAATCGACGAAGTCTTATTTTTATATTGCCATAATATATCATTTCTCTTAACCTTCGTGCTTCAATCATCACAAAAGCCGGGAATATTTTGTATACTATAGAGCAATAAACTTTTTGCATGCTATGGAGCATTCAGTTCAGGACACATGATTGTCTGTTTATAAATCGCTGCATCGTTATGCCCGTGCAACAGGAATCTAGAAAATTTAAACTGGTTTGTGGCTTAAGGACTGCAGGAAAGACGGAATTTGTACACATATTAAAGTCATATGAACTATGGACCTTGACCTTTATTTAAAAAAGAAAAAAAAGATAATAGACAATTTCCTCAGCAATTATATTGCCTCTAAAAAGAAACAGAGGGAATGCCCTGCGAAGTTGTCTGAGGCCATGGGTTATGCGCTCATGGCCGGAGGGAAACGGGTAAGACCCATACTCGCTGTTGCCGCGTATGAGGCTGCCGGCGGTACATCGAAAAGCATGGTCCCTGTAGCGGCCTCTCTTGAACTTATTCACACGTACTCACTCATACATGATGACCTCCCCGCAATGGACAATGATGATTTCAGGAGGAACAAGCCGACTACACACAAGGTATTTGGTGAAGGAACGGCGATACTGGCAGGGGACGCGCTTCTTACTGACGCCTTCAACATCATCGCAAAGACAAAGGCCGATCCCGCGACGTTAATTAAGGTAATCGGCGAATTGTCATATGGCGCAGGCCCTGATGGTATGGTCGGGGGCCAGACAGTGGATCTGATGCTTGAAGGGAAAAAGGCCGCGAAAAAGGACCTTATCTACATTCACTCTCACAAGACGGGAGCACTTATACGGGCCTCAATCCGGATCGGAGCGATAATGGCCGGCTGTTCACCCGCTGTATTAAAGGCGCTGACAGCGTATGGAGATAACGTGGGGCTTGCATTTCAGATAGCAGATGATATCCTTGATATCATAGGTACAAAAGAGGAGATGGGCAAGACAACAGGCGCGGATGATGCCAGAGGGAAAAATACCTATCCTTCAACGTTCGGACTTGAGGAATCGCATAAGAAGGCGGAAAAGCTTGTAAATGATTCCCTGAAGGCAATACAATATTTAAACAAGAAGGCGGAACCACTGGCTGAGATCGCCAGATACATAATAGCAAGACGAAATTAGAGAAGAACCATGTACATAGAAAAAATAAAAAGTCCTGCAGATTTAAAGTCCCTGTCCATATCTGAACTCACGGAACTTGCCCAGGAATTGAGGGAGACAATTATTCAGACCGTTGCGACCAACGGCGGACATCTTGCCTCAAACCTTGGAACCGTGGATCTGACCATTGCCCTTCATTATGTGTTTCATTGCCCTGAGGACAAGATCATCTGGGACGTCGGGCACCAGGCATATGCGCACAAATTACTGACCGGCAGATTCAATGCGTTCCCCACAATCAGGAAGCAGGGGGGCCTGTCTGGATTTCCGAAAATGACGGAAAGCCTGTATGATGCCTTTGGCACGGGCCACAGTTCAACATCAATATCCGCTGCCCTTGGCATTTTGGAAGGAAGGGACCATAACAAAAAGAAGTTCAAGGTCATCCCTGTGATCGGTGACGGGGCACTTACGGCAGGACTCGCCTTTGAAGGCCTTAATCATGCGGGACATTTAAAGAAAGATATTATTGTCATTCTGAATGATAATGAGATGTCGATTTCTCCCAATGTCGGCGCCCTGTCCGCTTACCTTCGAAGGATCATGATGGGGGACCTCTATACAAAATTTAAAAAGGAAACCAAGCTCTTCCTTGAAAGGATTCCCGGCGTAGGCGAGCCTGTTCTCAAAATTGTCCAAAAGGCCGAGGACACGGTTAAAGGGCTTTTTGTGCCTGGGCTGCTTTTTGAGGAACTGGGGTTTGAGTATGTCGGGCCTGTGGACGGACATAAAATAGATGCATTGATCGAGACGATGAACACCTTCAAGGACTTTCCCGGGCCTGTTCTTATTCATACGATTACAAAAAAGGGGAAGGGATATGGACCCGCGGAGAAAAACCCTTGGAACTTTCACGGTGTCGGCCCCTTTGACATTGAAACAGGCAAATCACAGCCGTCGTCAAGGAAATCATACAGCGAAATTTTCGGTAATTGCCTTACCAAACTCGCAGCGGATGATAATCGTATTATCGCCATCACTGCCGCAATGACAGAAGGCACAGGCCTTTCGGAATTCGTCAGAACGTTCCCTAAAAGGTTTTATGATGTGGGAATAGCCGAACCTCATGCCGCTACCTTTGCCGCGGGTCTTGCCACCCAGGGGCTTAAACCCGTGGTAGCAATTTATTCGACATTTCTGCAGAGGTCTTATGATGAGATCATCCATGATATCTGTCTGCAGGACCTGCCGGTAGTCTTTGCCATTGACAGGGCCGGCATTGTCGGAGATGACGGGCCTACCCATAACGGGACCTTTGATCTTTCTTATCTCAGGCATATCCCGAACCTGACTGTAATGGCACCCAAAGACGGATATGAACTCAGATGCATGCTTAAGACTGCATTGTCACTTAATAAACCTGCGGCAATACGATATCCGAGAGGATCTGTGATCGACAGTCAGGCAGATGCTGAATTAAGAAACCTCCCGGTAGGCAAAGCCGAGGTGATAAGAGAGGGGAAGGACTTACTGATATTAGCTGTCGGCAATACTGTCGAGCCGGCGGTTTCCGCTTCTCAACTCCTCGCAGACGCGGGTATTGATGCCTGCGTAGTAAATGCAAGATTTGTGAAGCCCCTTGATGTCGAACTGATCTCTCACTATGCAAAAGAAATCGGGTACGTCCTTACAGTCGAGGAAAATGCCGTTTCAGGAGGCTTCGGAAGCGCGGTACTGGAAGAACTCACGTCAAACGGCGTTTCAGGAATAAAATTCAGGCTGCTCGGACTTCCGGACAAATTTATTGAACACGGGACACAAAGCCTCCTGAGGCATCAGTTAGGACTGGATGCGGAGGGTATTGCCAGAGAGGCATTGATGCTGGCGGGAAAAAAGTCAAATTCTCTGAGTGGTCGCCCGACCGCTTAAATTTTCCTATCCATGGGCTCCGGAGATTTCAAAAAAACCCGCCTCGACAAATTATTATGTGAAAAAGGTCTTGTGGAAAGCAGGGAAAGGGCCAAGGCCGTTATACTGGAAGGCAGTGTCCTCGTAAACGGTATTGTGGTCGACAAGGCCGGAGCGCTTGTGAGGCCGGATGATGAGCTGGCGGTGGTAAATAAAATGCCCTTTGTGAGCCGGGGCGGCCTGAAGCTTGAACATGCAATCAGGTTCTTTGATATTGACGTGAATGGCAAAACAGCGATGGACGTAGGCGCTTCAACCGGCGGCTTTACCGACTGTTTATTGCAGCACGGCGCCAGGAAGGTGTATGCGATTGATGTGGGATACGGACAGTTCAGCTGGATATTGCGGACTGATGAGAGAGTAGTACTCTTCGAAAAGACCAACATCAGATATCTTGATAAAGATCTCATATTTGATCAAATAGATATCGCTGTTATTGATGTATCATTTATCTCTCTTCTTAAAGTCATCCCGAATGTCCTGGGATTTCTGAAGCCCGCAGGAGTCATAGTCGCATTGATCAAACCGCAGTTTGAGGCAGGCAGAAAAGACGTGGGAAAGGGCGGGGTAGTCAGAAATGAGGAGAAGCGGCTTGAGATTGTTGAAAATATTAAAGCCGAAACAGAGAAAATGGGACTTGAAATATTAGGCGTAACCCCATCTCCTGTCAAGGGGCCAAAAGGAAATGTAGAGTACCTTCTGTATTTAAAAAAACCTTAACCGGAAGACGCGCAATCACGATAACGCAAATTCGTTCTCATCCTCAGTGATATGTTCCTCGTTCACTTCAACTTCTCTTATCTTTTTTCTTTTTTTGGTAATGCTATCTTCCTTGATTTTTGTCAACAACTTCTCTACACTCTCGCAATACTGATTAATCTCTTTATCTGTATATGGGATGTGTCTACTATGTTTTACTTTTATTATCATTTTCTCTCTCCGTTCATCAGGATCACAGACCCTGGTAATTGTATAAGGTGATGATGCCCTCATCCAGGCTCTCATCAGCTTACAAAAATAATATAATCCTTTTCCGCTAAACATAACATGATATGCATCATATCGGTTATATAGACATAACCCTTTGTAAATCAAGGAAATATTGTTTGGGAAAGGCTTTGTACGTGGCTGGAAAGAGGAAACGGCGCAGGATCTGCCGAACTGCCGGTTAATTGCCCCTGTTAAACGCGTGGAGATAGTCTATCTCTTCGGCGCAGGAGCCCACCCCGTATTCAGAAGATCCGGACAGAATTCTTGTGATATGCAGTTGTGTTGATTTATCGAGCCTGCTGATTTTTCTGAAAGCATATAGGATTGCCAATACTAGTCCGCTCAATCCGGCGGTAACATCCAGATATTTGACACCTGTGAGCTGAGAAATAAGATGTCCTGCATACGCAGCAATAAACAGCGCAATTACCGGAAAAATAAAAGTTATTAAATATCCCTTCACATGCGCTGTCTTCTCAAGCCCCAACTCAACGGTATCGCCTCTTTCGGCACCGATCGCATTCTCCACCTTAAGTACCATTCCCGAACCGCTCTTTCCGCAGATCCCGGCCTGTGCCTTTCCGCATTCTTTGCAGGACTTGCTCTTGTTTGTTATGACAAGGGCCTTTGTTCCCTCAGTCTTAAGGACTGTCCCTGTTTCAATTTCTGAACTTTGCACGATTTTATTTTATTGGAAGGGGATACTCTTTGGTATGATGTAGATCATGAGTAAAGAGAGCCGCAGTCCCATTGAATGAGAGGAAAAGGGCTGAACACGTTGTGTGCACATACGTATATGCTGAAAACGCTAAAATTAAGGATCTGAGAGTGAATAAATTCTTGAAAAGCCCTATATATCATGTTACCATGTAGTAAGGCCTTTAAAAAACCATTATATTATCATTCCTGCCCGATTCAGGCCCTTTTCTTATAGTGCAGGCTAATGAAATTTTGCAATGAGACCGTTATACCACCTTCTGAATTCGGGCGTTCATTTTTTAAGACCTGATAATCTTCAGAAAATAAATAAATGTCAATAATTGGAAAAAAATAATGCGCATTAAAATCATAGGGGTTGTGGGCGCCGGCATCATGGGCAGGGGGGTTTCTCTAAGTTTGGCACAGACAAATCACAGGGTGATATTGGTCGATATCTCATCTGAGATCCTGGATAATGCAACAAAAGAATTACGTGAATACATCCGCATGCAAAGGCTATTTCAAAACAGTGATGATATGCCCTCCCCCGGAGAAGTACTTGATCGTATTACACTTACTACCAATTATGAATTGCTTCGTGAAGTTGACTTTGTCATGGAACATGTTACTGAAAAATGGAAAATTAAAAAGGACATATATCCCAAACTGGATGACATTTGTCTCAAAGAATGCATTTTTGCATCTGGTACTTCTACTATTCCTATTACTCGTATAGCTTCTTTAACAAACAGAGCACAACAAGTGATTGGTATGCATTTTATGAATCCGGTTCCTTTGAAACCTGTGGTAGAAATCATTCGTGGTCATCACACTTCTGAAGAAACGGTGGAAAAGGCAAAAAAAATGCTGGGGCAGATGGGGAAAGAGGGCGTTGTGGTAAATGATTCACCCGGCTTTGTTTCAAATCGTGTCCTGATGTTGGCAATAAATGAAGCCATTTGTCTTCTGGAGGAACAGGTCTCAACGGCAGAGGATGTGGACAGGATATTTAAAAGTTGTTTCGGGCACAAAATGGGACCTCTTGAAACAGCTGACCTGATAGGTCTTGACACAATTCTTTATTCTATCGAGTCGCTCCATGATAATTTAAAGGACAGCAAATACCGGCCGTGCACACTATTGAAAAAAATGGTGGATGCCGGTTTATATGGCCGTAAAAGCGGGCAAGGGTTCTATAACTATTCTGATTGACGTGATAATTTTTTAGGGCAAATGGATTCATCTCAGGTGAATAACAGGAAAACCAGGATCAAAACTTTTCTCTTGCGGTATATACGTAATTATGCCCTGGAAGATGATAGCGATATCTTCGGAGGAGGCCTTGTTAATTCACTGTTCGCTATGCAATTAATCACATTTCTGGAGAAAGAGTTTGCCATAACTATTGAAAACAGGGACCTTAAACTTGACAATTTCAGGACAGTGAATGCAATGGCAGATCTTATCGAAAGAAAGTCCTGAATGCCGGTACAGCATTATTCCGGTCGTCATATTAAAAGTTAAATAAGGGGGTGGGGCGTGGGAATTCAACTATCCGAGCACCAGAAAAAAGACCAGGCCGCTTTCAGGGAGTTCGTCAATAAAGAGATCATTCCTCATGCAAATAAGTATGACAGTGAAGAACGTCTCCCCGATGAACTTCTCGTAAAAGTGGCACGGCAGGGGTATTCAGGGGCAATCCTCCCGGAGCAGTTCGGTGGTCGGGCAATGGATTATATAACGTACGGTCTGCTTAATGAAGAACTGGGCCGGGGCTGTGCATCAGTAAGAGGCTTTATGATGATGCAAAACATGGTGGCCCTTACTCTTCTGAAATGGGGCAGTGAAGAACAGAAGGAACGCTGGCTTGGAAAGATCGCCTCCGGGCAGATAATTGCAGCGTTTGCCCTTACCGAACCTGAAATAGGAAGCGACGCCATGCATATTGAAACCACTTTTACCGATGCTGATAATGAAACGTATATGGTAAATGGTCATAAAAAATGGATAACGCTTGGCCAGATCGCAGACCTGTTCCTCGTTTTCGGCAAGAGACGGGGCAAGTTGTCCGCGGTACTTATGGAAAAGGACACCCCAGGGTTGACAATAACACCACTTACAGGGATGCTTGGGTTAAGGGCCTCGATGCTGGCAGAACTGCACTTTGATAATTCCCCGGTCACGAAGGAAAACCTTGTCGGAAGAGTGGGATTTGGTTTTGTCCCCGTCGGCATTACAGCGCTCAACCTCGGACGATACAGCATCGCATGGGGCTGTCTGGGTATTGGACAGGCATGTCTTGATGCCTGCATTGATCATACAAGTACAAGAAAACAGTTTGGCGATTATTTGAAGAACCACCAGTTAATTCAGAAAATGATCGCAGACATGACGGTGAATCTCAAGGCGGGCCGATTGCTGTCTTATCACGCAGGACACATGCAGGAAATGGGGGATCAGGATGCCATCATGGAGATCATGGTGGCAAAATATTTTACCTCGAAGATGGCATTCAAAATTGCCAGTGATGCTGTCCAGATTCACGGTGCAAGCGGCTGCAGCCATGACAGCGCAGTCCAGAGGCATCTCCGGGATGCCAAGATAATGGAAATTATTGAGGGCACAAGCCAGATACATCAGATCAAGATCGCTGATTATGCATATCGTGAATATGCCGGCTGATAATAATCTTTAGTGTAATAATGAATGAGCATGATTTCTGAAAGCCACTCTCATAACTCTTTACATACTCACAAAAAGAAAAACTATATCAAATGCGTTGTCTGGGATCTTGATAATACACTCTGGAATGGCGTCATGCTTGAGGATGAGCATGTTGTTCTCCGTGAACATATAGAATATATTATCCGCACACTTGACTCACGGGGGATATTGCAGTCCATCGCCAGCAGGAATGATTATGACACTGCTATGAATAAACTCAGGGAGTTTGG
The DNA here is from genome assembly GCA_002451135.1 of Nitrospiraceae bacterium UBA6902. Taxonomy (GTDB): domain Bacteria; phylum Nitrospirota; class Thermodesulfovibrionia; order UBA6902; family UBA6902; genus UBA6902. The sequence continues at coordinate 222 of DKBK01000091.1, read as the reverse complement.
ATTGCATGAGTATTTTTTGTATCCCGGAATTGGCTGGAACTCCAAGTCATCATATATTGAAAAAATCGCCCAGTCCTTAAATATTGCCGTCAGTGCGTTTGCCTTTATTGATGATCAGCCGTTTGAAAGAGAGGAAGTTCATACTTCCCTGCCTGATGTGCTCTGTATTGATGCCGCTGATATTGACAGCCTGCTGGATCTGCCGGAATTTAATCCACGCTT
>DKBK01000090.1 GCA_002451135.1 Nitrospiraceae bacterium UBA6902 | reverse complement strand
ATTCCGCTTCTGCTTTTCCACGCCAAGCTGACGTCGACTGCAGGGCAGATTGTCGACAAGATGGAGATGGCGTCGGTAAAGACATTAAATACTATCTCCGATTTCGGCAAGCGGCAATTCGACAGGAGTTGACCATGATCAGACGCCACCATTACAGAAGAACAAAGGGAGAGACCCCAAATCTGGACGTTACGACACTCATGAACCTTATGGTGATACTCGTACCCTTTCTGCTCATCAGCGCTGTCTTTTCCCGCGTTGCGGTCATGGAGCTCAACGTCCCAACCAGGGCGGGGGGATCGGCATTGAACAAACCGAATTTTACCATCGAGGTAATTGTCCGTAAAGCGGGACTCGAGATTGCCAACGGCTCGCACGTAGAGGCCGCACTTCCCAGGAAAGACGGTCAATACGATCTGCAATTGTTGAACGATATGCTGAAGCGCGTGAAGGACAAATACCCGGAGAAGGACGATGCGACTGTCCTGATGGAGCCCGACATCGAGTACGACTACCTCATTAAGGTAATGGACACGGTGCGCGGCGCCGAAGCACAGGGCGAAAAGATGGCAATGGTACTCTTTCCAAACATATCTATAGGAGACGCACCATGAGAGACAGCAGACGTATTAAACGTATGGGGCGAAACAAGAGGAAGAGCTCGGGTCTGATGCTGACACCGTTGATGGATGTTTTTACCATTCTGGTGTTCTTTCTGCTCTTCCACTCATCAGGCCGTGATGTCCTGGAAACACCCAAGCAAATCAAGCTGCCCGATTCCATAGTCGAAACCAAACCAAGAGAAACCGTGCTGATACTGGTCAGCCCCAGAGAGGTCCTGGTCCAGGGCGAAGCAGTGGTCAGCACTCCTGCACTGTATGACGACAGGGTCGGCAATGTTCGTGAAGTTACAGAGCGATTGGAGCAGCTTGACCGGAATATCATCGGAATAAGCACTAAGACGGTTGCCGAAAGCAAGGAAGTCACCATCCTTGCGGACAAGACAATCCCCTTCAAGGTGCTTAAAAAAATAATGACAACTTGTACGGATTCTGGGTACGGAAAGATTTCCCTCGCCGTCGTCCAGAAGGCCGCACAGGGATAGAGGGTCACCGTGGATACATATATTTTACAACAGGAATTAGCGCCTCTGAATGCGCAGATCGAGCACGTCCGGCAAAAAAGCAAGGCGCTCGAAGGTGAGCTGCGCGTTGTGGAGGCGGAGTTGGAAACGTTTTCAGCCGAAAGGCAGCGCTTCGATGCCTTGAAGGATGTCTGCAATGCGCTCGACAAACTGGAGGAGCTGAAAGCGGATAAACTCTTTTGGGCAGCGCTCCCGGAGGTAAAGGATGTCTCCGGACACAGAGAAGTTGTACGCAATCAGATCACCCGCTTTGAACAGGAGATCAGCGGGGTCCTGGAAAAACATACGTCTCTCAATGGTCAGATCAACCAATATCAAGACGAACTTGGCATCCTCTATGAGGAAGTCAGTGATGCATACGACCGTGAAGAGAGGCGGAAGGAAGAGTTTGTCATAGAACGTGAGATTTCTCCTGTTTCCGATCACGTTGCGATCATGCCCTGGACCAACGAGGCGGAGAGCGAAAGCCGCTTCCGCAAGGCCATTCTCTTGGCCATTTTCATCTGCATTGTTTTCGGCATTATCATACCCGTGATAAAAGTGCCGATACGGGAGCGCATGGTCACTGCGGTCGAGATCCCGAAGCGCCTGGTCGAACTGGTGAGGAAAGAACAAATAGCCCGTGCGCCGAAGCCAAAACCCGTGCCGAAGCAGGAAGAGAGCAAACTGGCGAAGGAAGAGACCAGGCCTGAGAAGAAGCAAACTGCGGACAACCCGGTACCGGCGGCGGAGCAGAAAAAGGCTAAACCCGGCGGCGGCGGCGGAAATACCGAGATGGCGCGGAGGAAGGCGGAAGGAACAGGGGTCCTGGCGTTTAAAGACGCTTTTAAAGATCTGATGAAAGAAACTCCCGCTCCCAGGGTGGGCGCCGAGGCCCGCCTGAGTAAAGAGAGCCCGTTAGTAGCCGGAAGGGCTGTTTCCCGGCGGTCACTGGTATCAATTCAAGCCCAGGATGGCTCAAGCGGAGGCATCGGCAATGCCGGGGTCAGCCGCAATGTCGGGAACGGAAATATCGACCGGCTCGGAGGGATCGGCATAGGAATGGGGGGCGGCAGCGGCGGAGGGTTCGGCAGCGGGACAGGTAGTGGCACCGGTCCGGGTAGCGGACGTGTAACCAGTACGATTGCAAACCTGGAGGAATCGTCACGGCCTTTGAGCGACGGGGTTGGCGCTGGCCGGACCGACGAAGAAATCCAGATAGTATTCGACCGGTATAAAGCGTCGCTTTACCGGATTTACAATAAGGAATTACGCAAGGACCCCACGCTGCGCGGAAAGATACTGCTGCGACTCAGCATCGAGACGAGCGGCGAGGTCTCTATGTGTAAAGTAGAGTCTACGGACCTGGCCTCTCCAGAACTGGTAGCACAGATCGTTGAACGTGTAAGGAGGTTTAAATTTGGACTAAAAGAAGGTGTTCCGAAAATTACTATCTTGTACCCGATCGATTTTCTGCCTGGTGATTTAGGATGAAAGGGGCAAGTATATTGGGGAATTTAACATCTTTGGCCCGGGCTCAGGATTTTGATTCGGGCAGATTGAGGAGGAAAGAATAAATGAGTATCTATTCAATGTTGGAGTTTTTCCATAAAGGCGGGTTATTCATGTACCCGATTCTGGTCGTGTTTATAGTCGGTATGGGCATCACGGTAGAGCGCTGGCTGCACCTGAACCGTGTCCGCAGCGTGAACCGGAAAATGTGGGATGCAGTTCATCCCATACTGGAACAGGGGGAGTTCGATAAGGCAAAGTCAATAGTCAGCGAAGACAAATCCACAATCTCCCAAATGCTGGCGATGGGACTGGCGCGCCAGGGNNGCTGATTGCCGCGATTCCGCTTCTTCTTTTCCACGCCAAGCTGACGTCGACCACAGGACAGATCGTGGACAGCCTCGAGATGGCATCGGTAAAAGCGCTCAACAGTATTTCAGATTTCAACAGGCATCACTTCGATACGAAACCGGAGCTTACGGATGAAAACCATCATGTTTCCACCCTGGAACCCCGACTGGGAGCAGCGCCGGATGGTTCGTTAAACGCGGGCCAATAAACGAGCCGTCAATATCTAAACAAAGGAGAGAACGTNNGAGCATTTTGTTATGGGTCTACAACTGACCTTGCCCCTTTAAACCGGTCCAGAAGATACGTAGCAATCCGGGCTAACATTTATCAAAGGAGGCAGAATGAAGAAAGGATTTGCCGCAGAGCAGATTATCAAGAAATTAAGGGAAGCAGAGGTATTACTGGGCAAGGGAGAGCAGGCAAGGAAGTACAAGGATAGCACAAGGGGATGGAACAGGATCATATGCATCGATCCTCTCTGGTTCGGCGAGGATGGCGTCCTTCACGGAAAGGCCTCACGCGCAGCCCCGCCGTCAGCGCCTGTGACAGTCATGCTGAATACTTAGTGCCTGCGCGCGAACATTTGTAAAGACCGCAAGCTTCTCTCCTTCTGCACTTACGATCTTTTGACTCTTGCACTGTTGTTCTTTCCCGCTTTTGCCGCTGACTTATAACCGACTACCTATTCCCCTTTTTCATCCCCTCATCCGTAAACCTTCTGTATGATCTGGTGGACATCACCTGCGAGCTCGTCAGAAAGAGAGACGGTGATCTTCTTGCCTGCTATGGTTGCGGAATATTTTTCAACCGCATTGTTCCGGGTATAGGCATTGCGCAGTTCATCCGACAAATTTTGTATCTTGCCCTGCGGCAGCCCCTTTTGAGACATCAATGTCTTGAAATTGTGTTCCCGGTCTTCCCCGGCATTGAACCATGCTATACCGAACATCTTCGGAGGATTACCGATAAAAACGTACAAGGTATTATCAGTCGGAACCATTTCAAGCTTATCTGAGACCTTCTGGACAAAAGATTCCAATGCGCCATTGAATCTGCTGAGCCGTTGCGCAGCCGGAGATGACGGCTCAAGGACCGGATACTCTTTTTCTCCGCCGAATATTTTGTTGAATAATCCCATATCATTCTCCTTTTTCAAGAAAGATTGAATAGCCCTGATGATACTTCTGCATCATCGATCTGCAATATATGTGCGTCAATTCATAATGACAAGTTGCAGCTCTGGAAAGACGGCGGGGAGACACCGGAGTGAAGAGGGAAATACCAGCAGAGGTATTTAGCGCTAATCTTCTTTGATCGGAAGTTTTTTGACAGATATGAGCCAAGAGATGTGTTATGAATAACTTCTTTCATAATTTTTCTCCGTTATTTATTTATATCATATTTATGATAAGGTATCAACCTTTTTTAAAATTTTTGGAGAACAGTGTCTGGTCACCAACAAACCTGCATCTGTCCCGAAGTGTCATTCATCGCTGAATATTTTGAAGCATAAGTAATTCTGAGACGACTTATACTGGCCTGTATCCAGCAGGTCTTATCTCCACGTACAATACAGCCTGCAGAGGCAGATACGGCGGAAGCAATACATTCGTCGTCATCGGGGCCCGCAAACATTATGGAGGTTCAACCTCGATAGAGTTTCTTGATTTAATCCCGCCTTCCCCTTTAGGAATTCACGCATAATATTCATCTCACCTCAAACAAAACGGCAAAAAGATTTTGAGCTCGAAAGAATGGAAATCTTTCCACAAAGCTGATAATATCTATTCAACTCATCATTTGAGGGAGGGCTGAACATTATGGACACCTCATTTTTATCAGTATTGCAGACCGGCGGCAGGCCTGTCCCATGGCTTGATATCCTCGGCATCTTTTTATTCATCGCGGGCTTCATTGTTGGACTGGGCGCGGTAACGGTCATCGATATACACGGCTTCCTGGGAAGGAAGTCAGCGTACTGGACAGAAGCGACGACCAGGACGCATAAGGTCACCAAGCCTTTGATCTGGATCGGCCTTTTGTTAGCATGTTCAGGGGCCCTTATAACTTACCGCGACAGCGGTCTCTCCGGGGTCCCGCTGCTGCAGGGGATGATCGCGGTTGCGCTCATTTTGAACGGATTATTCCTTTCCTTTTACGTCAGCCCCTATATGCTGACGCGTGAACGTGAAGGCAGGGCAGGTGAACTTCTGCCTGATTCTCTTCAGGTCAAGATCGCGTTGAGCTTTATTGTGTCCTTTGTCGGATGGTGGGGCGAGGTGTTCCTGCTGGTATGGTATCTCGTTATGGTCAGGTGAATTCATTACGATCGGCACTATTTGCCGATGGCTTTGCATTCCACTGGCTTTTGTCCATCAGATAATACGTCAATGACCTGAAACTGTCGTCCTCTTTTCTGCCCTGTGATTGAATCCTGATAATGTTCCACTTCTCAATGTCCTTAATCGCGGTATAAACGCTTCGCTCGCTGATTCCCAATTTGTCAGCTATTCTCCTTTTGGAAGGGAAACAGGTTTGCGCCTTACCGACATGGCGGCAAAGCGCCATAGTTTGCACGTTCGTAAGATCGTAGGATCATAAGTTCACCGCTCCCTAACCTGATCGCTTTCCAGCTTCCCCGCTGACATTTTTTATGGAGAATGTAGACCAGACACCCCCGCCTGCATGTAATATATACTATACAGACCAAATGGTAAGGAGTTTAATTATGAATACATGTCCATGCGGAACCGGGCTTCCCTATGAAGAGTGCTGCGGCCCGATCATAGATGGGACGCGGAATGCGTCCAGTGCCGAGCAGCTGATGCGCTCCCGATACACAGCCTATGCAAAAAAGGATATCGGGTATTTACTTTCTTCGCTTCATCCGGAGCACAGGAAGGGCTATGACGAGAAGAGCACCCGTCAGTGGGCGGAGAGCTCTCAGTGGCACAGTCTTGAGATACGTGATACCAGAGGCGGCGGCGAGGATGACACCGAAGGCACGGTGGAGTTTATCGCCACGTTCACGGCAGACGGCTTGCGCAGAGAACACCATGAGCTTGCGAGCTTTCAAAAGGATGAGGGCAGATGGTATTTTGTAGACGGCAGTCCTGTCCCCCAAAAAACAGTCGTTCGTAACGAGCCAAAGATCGGGCGCAACGACCCCTGCACATGCGGAAGCGGCAGGAAGTTCAAAAAATGCTGTGGCGCCAACGTTGCATAGTATAGATATCATTAGACTTTTCAATGATAAGGATGCGTATATATGCCCACTGAATTCATAACCGACAAAGCAATCTACGATCGTGTCGTTCAGGAGATGGTTATTGAAGCAGGCAGGTATGTGTGGATTGCTACGGCTGACATGAAGGACTTGCATGTTAAGAGAGGACATAAGATGGTTCCTTTTCTTGGTGTGCTTTCCGATATGATAGAGAAGGGGATATCAGTTCGTTTACTCCATGCCAAAGAACCAGGCCCCAATTTCAGGAAGGACTTTGACAGATTTCCCCCATTGATCGAAGGGCTGGAGCGTATGCTTTGTCCGAGGGTTCACTTTAAAAGCGTAATTGTTGACGGGGAAAAAGCCTATACGGGAAGTGCCAATCTCACGGGTGCCGGNNACCGTGCGGGAGGAAGCAGTATTGTACGGATTGCCCGTTGTAGGTGGCGTCACCCATTGCGGTTCACAGTAGTTGATTTGTAATTCGTAATTAATAATTTGTAATTGCAGTCACTACTGTCACAATGAAAGGGCCCACCCCATCCCACTTGTTCGTAATTAGTAATTGATTCTTCCCCGCTTCTGTTCTTTTGCACTGTTGCGCTGTTGTTCTGTGGTGTCGCATGACAAGCCCTGACCCCATGTCCTTTACATAAACNNGTAAATCTCTTGAGCATTTAATTCTTTTCGAGTATATAATGAGTATGTCTTTAAGACTTATTGAGATATTCCACAAAAAAGGCAAAGCGGATGATCTTGATTTCCTGCTGAAAGATACCCCCATACTCGATACCTGGCATGACCATTTGCCTGATGGTCAAACAGTCTCAAACGTTCTCATAAAAAGTGAAAATACAGAATTCATTATTGATCTCGTTGAAAAGTACTTCAGTCCCATTGGCTCTTATCGTCTTGTGATCCTGCCTGTTGAGGCAACGATACCAAGGCCGGAGGAGCCAGCAAAAGAAGAAAAGACCAGGGAAAAAACTCCAGAGAGAATAAGCATAGAAGAACTTTATCAAAAGATGACCACAATTTCAGAAACTTCCAAAAAATACATTATTATGGCAACAATAGCCTGTATAGTCGCTGCGATTGGATTACTTAAGGACGATGTTGCCGTTATAATCGGCTCCATGGTCATTGCACCCCTCCTGGGACCAAATATGGCTTTGTCCCTTGCAACTACGCTTGCAGATTTCAAGCTCGCGCGCAAAGCCATAATAACCAACTTTACCGGCTTTTCCTTTGTACTGGGCATAAGTATAGTTATAGGGGCATTTATGAACGTGGACCCCGCTATGCCTCAGATCGCCTTGAGGTCTAATGTGAGCCACTACTACATTGCCCTTGCCCTTGCTACCGGTGTAGCCGGCGCATATGCGATTACCAAGGGGGTAGCCGAGGCGATGGTCGGGGTCATGGTTGCCGTAGCGATACTTCCGCCACTCGTTGCTGCGGGACTGCTTTTTGGATCAAAACACTGGATCGACGGGACAGGCGCTCTCCTGCTCTCTGTCGTGAATCTTGTCTGCATTAATCTCTCGGGAGTTGTAACCTTTATATTGGAGGGGATACAACCCAAAAAATGGTGGGAGGCAAAACTGGCTAAGAAAGCCGTAATAATAGCCATAACGATCTGGGTTCTTTTGCTGTTTATACTGGCGATATTGATCTTACTTGAGCAGAAGATCAAACTGGCATCTGTATCATAACTCCATCACCTGGTTTTAGGAACAGAATGGGGTCAGGCTTGAAAATTGAGATTTTGAACATTTCAATCTGATACATATCTCAATTTTTAAGCCTGACCCCTCATCCTTAACACACACCACCCATGACACCCCGCGTTTCATGATACAATAATGACCAGCTATGCATAAACCGCTCCTTATCACGCTGGGTCTTGTTCTTGTAGGCGTTGCCTTTCTGGGCATATTCCTGCCTGTGCTACCGACTACACCTCTCCTGCTCCTTGCTCTTGCCTGCTTTGCAAAATCTTCGGATAAGTTTCATAACTGGCTTTTGACTCATAAAACATTCGGCCCGTTCATCAGGCAGTGGCACGAGACCAGGAGCATGTCCCGGAAGGCAAAAGTCTGTGCACTCATCTCGATTGCTGTCGGGGGGGTAATATCCATTCTCTCTCTGGATACAATGGAGATGAAGCTCCTTCTGACTGCAGTGCTCATCATCCCCGTTGTTATTATACTGAGAATCAAGACCTCTGAATAGTTTTGAGGAGGGTCTCCCTGGGACAACGTACACCCGCAGAACACATGGAACAATATGCCAAGATACTAATTTAGAAATATAAACTTAATGGGGAAGTTCACGAAACAACCAAAGAGGATGCGACCCCACGTATCTAACTAATAACTCAATTTTTAAGCCTGACCCCGAGCATTCCTAAGCAATCACCTGGGGCGGCATTGTTGGTTACTTATTTTGCTGATGAAATAAGTAACTCCGCCGGAAGGGCAATCCGGGGTTTGGGGCAAAGCCCCATTATAACTAAGCAGAACAGTTAGGAAGTGTGAAACGTGCAACCCAGGATACGAGTCTATAGGGTCGGGAGAGGGGCCTCTGGATTTCTCCAGCCGGCTCATGCCTGCTTATTCCCGGCAAGATAATCGATTGCCATGACAATGGCCTGTGCCCGCGTGTTGCTTATGCTCAGCGCCCGGTCAAGCCGTTCCATCGGATCAGTGAGTGTGGCGTCAAAGAACTCTTCTTCCGCCTTCTCCATAGCCATCATGACGTCAAGACCCTTCGGTGAACTGCTCAGTTCCTCCTTCCAGGTATCTTTTGCCAGAATGAGCGATCCGAGCAGCAGTTTTCTTATCTGTGCCGCCTTGTTTTCGAGAATCATGAAGCGGTAATCGNNTCCATAATCCTTACATCTTCCGCGCTACTTCTGGGGCTTTTGGTGGTGAGGAAGTATTCGAATCTCAATATTTAAGCCTGACCCCGGAGTCTCATGAATCTTCAGTTTCGCAATTCTTTTTTTGTTTGTCATCTTCCCCGATATGACATGAACTTCCTCATCCATGACCTGAAAGCTGCAAGGCAATAAATGCTCCTATTAATAATATCGGGAACCAGTTATCAGTTATCCAATCCATCATAAAAAACCCCTTCTGAGACAGTTATCTTAGTAATAGATTACCAGAAAAACGGTTCTGTAATAAATAGCTGAATCCCGGGAGATAATGTTTTAGCTTGGGTGGTTTGGATGCTGTCACCCATTGGAGTTCACAGCCGTTGATTCGTAATTGTCTTTACCGGTTGAAACGACTCAAGCGGCTGGAACTGCTGGAACCGTTCTTTTATTATGTTATAATCAAACCGTTATCTCGGGGACAAGGCTGCAATCAATTACAAATGACTAATGACGGGGCGTTCGGGCAAATCATATTGCTTCGTAATTAAAAAAGGGAGGGCATTATGACTGAAATCATTTCGGGTGAGGTAGTTGAAAGCAGGATTCTGCTCATCAGAGGCAAGAAGGTCATGATCGACAGGGACCTGGCAAGGCTATATGAGGTGGAAACAAAGGCATTAAATCAGGCGGTTAAAAGGAACCTTGCCCGTTTCCCTGAAGACTTCATGTTTCAGTTATCGGAATCTGAGAAGAATGAACTGGTCACAAATTGTGACCGGTTCAGCACAATCAAACATTCATCAGCTAACCCTTATGCCTTCACTGAACAGGGAGTCGCCATGCTGTCGAGTGTTTTAAAAAGCGAGAGAGCTGTATTAGTTAATATAGCGATCATGAGGACTTTCGTTAAATTGAGGGAGATCCTGTCAACTCATAAGGACCTTGCGAACAAGCTGGCCCTGATAGAAAAAAGGATTGATGAACAGGACGATAAAATACACTCTGTCTTTGAAGCTATTCGGGCTTTGATGGAGCCGCCAAAATCCAAAAAGAAACAGATCGGGTTTAAGAGAGAGACAGAAAAAGAGTGAAAACTGAAATGATAAGGGTGAAGCAGATAGCCTTTATGATACATTCGTTATTCTTTAATCCCCCTTTTGATTGTCGGATTTATCTTCCATCGTATCTTCTCCATTGTTTTCGGTGGTCT
>DKBK01000160.1 GCA_002451135.1 Nitrospiraceae bacterium UBA6902 | reverse complement strand
AAGTATCTGATGTCTCAAGGACCGTCTGCACAAACGAAGATATCTGCATTGTTGAACAACTGACGCCGTGCGGGTAACTCATTATTTGCTGATAACAGAGGGCCAGTTCCTGTCCGCTTTTTCGATGTTTGCCCTTATATCATCTGACCAGAGTTTCCTGACGTCCTTATTCAGGTTAAGGTACAGCTTCCCGTCAACAATTGACCAGGCATCGGGATCGATATCAGCCGTGGTTCCGCGGCTTACCGCATAGGCACAGTAGCCTCCGTACCTTGGGGCATACCTTTCCGGGTCAGCTGCAAAAAGGTCAAGGTGTTCCCTGTCTGAAAACAGCCATGTGGCGCCTTTCCATTTATACGTGAACTCTTCGGTCCCTTTCAGCGGCTTGCCTATGGTGAAATATGCGACCGGGTCAAAGCCCTTGATGGCTATCCCTTCAGGTCCGGCATTGACCGCAGTATTTACCGGGCTGCATGAGCCCGACAATAATATAAAGAGGACTAAGAACCCTGATATCATAGCAGGCCATTCTCTATTTTTCTCCATACGGCCTCCTCCATAAGAAACTATGCATTTAAAGCAGGACCCCCAGCCCGAGAAAAGCCTGGACAAAGTACAGACAAATTATCAGAATCCCGAGGGCGAAATGCCTGTTTCTCCAGTAGGGCTCAGGGCCCTTTATTTTTTTGGAGATGAGGTAGGTGCTCATGATTAATGAGACGATGATCAATCCTAAAAGGAAGTGAGGGGGATATTTCAGGATGCGTCCGGTGTCAAGGAAGATAACGGTTATCCCTGCAATAAATCCCAGGGCTCCCAATACGGCAATGATGGGTCCGGTTTTCCTGTGTTTCCTTATGATATGAATGGTTTTTTTCTCTGACCTCCTTATCCGCAGTCCGAGGATGCCCTGATAAACGAACAGCATTATCACGAGGGAATTGAATCCCGCGTGCAGCAGTTTCAGATATAAAATTAATTCTTTGCTCATGGAGACGTGCTATCCAGTAAATTAAGAAAAATACACATGGTCATTCCACAACTTCGAGCGTCCCTTCCATGCCCTTGTCTTTATGACTTGCGAAAAACAGCAGTTTCTTGTCACACACGATGGCATATTTCCCGGCTTTTGTCGGGGTAAAACGGATGGTTTTAGGTTCAGACGTCATGGACTCCCTGATATTGATTCCGGCTTCCGGTGCTTCTATGACAATATTATGTGGGATGAAGCCTGATGCTTTTTTTATCACGAACTCGACAGGGATGTCTTTTTTTACAATGATATAATTGGGATCAAAATAGTATTCCCCCCCCGTGACTTCCACTCTCTGTACTCCGTTATTGTCAACCGTTGCAGTGAATATTTTTTGCGTGCTGGTTGTGTCAGCGGCATGAGCAAACCCTGTCAAAAGTAAAAAAACCATAAAGCATGTTACCCGTCTCATATTTCCTCCTTGTCTTGCAGTTAATAATTGCATCTGCCGGCACCCGTTAAGATCAACATTATCATGGATGAAAGGCAGTTGCAAGAACAATGATATTACTTTCAAATCATCGATAGTATACAGAACCTTATCTGATAAAAGATTATTTCATCATCCGGCAAATGATCCCCCTCTTGCCCCCTCATATTAAAGGAGAGTATTATAAGGAGGTCTTTAATGTTTCGGGAAAGCAGGCAAACATAAAACGTGACAAAGGTTCTGTCTTTATTTGAACTCAATCAACTCATCAGGACGGTTCTCGAGAATTCATTGCCTGATACCTTCCTCGTCACCGCGGAGATCGCGTCCTGTGATGTAAAGAACCACTGCTATCTAACGTTAGTCGATAAAGAAGAAGATGCAATAAGGGCGGAGATTAAGGCTGTTATCTGGGCCGGGAGATATAAGGAGATCGCTGAAATATTCGAGAGAGAGACAGGAGCCAGGCTTTCCAAAGGCATCAAGATACTTTTTCAGGCAACAGTAAGCTTTCATGAAAGATACGGCCTGAAGCTGACCATAAATAATATAGACCCATCATACACGATCGGCGAGCTTGCCGTAAAAAGAAGAGAGATACTTGAACGCCTGGTAAAGGAAGGGTTAATAGAGAAAAATAAAGGGCTTGAGTTCCCGCTCGTTCCCCAGAGGATTGGCATTATTTCATCCTCAACGGCAGCGGGATATGAAGACCTTATGACCCATTTGACGGCTAATGTCTACGGATACAGATTTGTCACAAAATTGTATGAAGCCGTTATGCAGGGGGACAGGGCGGAGGCCTCCATTGTAAACGCCCTGGGTCAGTGCGCCGCTGATGCACCCCGCCTGGACGTTATTGTGATAGTCAGGGGAGGGGGAGGCCAGCTTGACCTGCAATGCTTTGACAGCTATGAAATCGGCAAAGCAATTGCGCTGTTCCCGCTGCCGGTCATATCCGGGATCGGACATCAGCGGGATGTCACGGTCACCGATGAAGTGTCGCACAGCAGGGCCAAGACACCCACTGCGGTTGCGGACATGCTTATTTCGAGAGTAAGGGATTTTGAGGACAGGGTCGATTCCCTGGCCCATGCCCTCACTGAAGGGGCCCGCACACTGACACGGGACATGAAGGATGGTCTGTCCGTATTGTCCAGAAGAGTTCAAGTTGCAGCCGGCAACAAACTGCTCAACAATTTTCATCTTCTCAATGCCTGTAGTAAGGGCCTGCGGTATGCTTTTAAATTTATGCAGAATGAGCATCAGAAACTGAGGGGGAGAGAAAGCAATATCAGTCACCTGGACCCTCTGAATGTCCTTAAGCGGGGGTACAGTATTACGTACAGGAGCGGTAAAGCGGTAAAATCCGCGGCTGAGGTAAAGATACATGACAGCCTGAGGACGATTTTACACAAAGGAGAGCTGTTAAGCAGAGTGGAGGCCGGGCAGTCTGAAAAGAGCGTGCGTGGTAACAGAGATAAAATAAGAGAAGGCATGGCTAATCTGAAATTATATGAGTAATCAGGTACGGAATATCACAGGAGGAAACAATGAAGGATGCCCCAACGTATAAAAAGGCCCTTGAAGAAATAGAAGCCATTGTGGAAGAGATCGAACAGGAGACCGTGGATGTTGACGTCCTGACCGAAAAGGTGAAAAGGGCAGCGTATCTAATCAGCCTTTGCAAAGACAAACTGAAAAAAACCGATGACGAGATCAGAAAAGTTCTTGAAGATTTTGAAAAAGAGGAAAAAGAAAATGCCGGGGATTCCTGATCCCCGCGTGGTCTCTTGATTAATAAAACGCTGAAGAGTTATAGTATCAGGGTTTTAATAATATAATGTTACGGGAGGATAGGAATGTCGAACCGGTCAGGAGAAAAAAAACGTCATATGCGGTACCGGATTAATACATATATTGCGTATTCTTTCAAATTGCTTTTGTTCCCGATGCTGCTTCTTGCAGGATTCACCGACGTGGTCTATGCCATGGCCGGACAGCCCGGAGGCGGCGGAGGGCCCCAGGGTACGGTTGGAATGCTGCAGTCCTTTCTGCCTTTGATATTGATCTTTGTTATTTTTTATTTCCTTCTCATCAGACCCCAGTCCAAGAAGGCAAAAGAGCACAAGCAGATGCTGGAGAATCTGAAAAAAGGCGACAAAGTCATGACGAACGGCGGGATATATGGAATTATAGAAGATATTGATGCCGAGACCGCGACCCTGAAAGTCGGCATCAAGGACGACGTAAAGATAAAGGTAAACCGCGGCTATATCGCCGGCCTGAGGACGAAGGAGTAGCCGCTACGTGAAGAAGAATTTTATCTGGCGGCTTTCATTAATCGCAGTGGCTACACTGCTGTCGGTAATATTTTACCTGCCTTCAACCGCCCTGAAAGGATCACTTCCCGAGTGGCTGCAGAAATACGGGATCGTGCTTGGCCTGGATTTGCAGGGAGGCGTGCATCTCGTGTATGAAGTCGACGGCGACAAGGCAGTGGACGTCACACTTGAAAGAATCACCTCGAGCCTGAACAATACGTTTAATGAGAAAAAGACCGAAGCCAGGGCGGAGAAGAAAGGCCCTGATATTATCGTATCTCCCGATAGTGATATAGTGAAAAAAACGATTTCGGAGCAATTCCCGAACCTCAGTCTTGATTCCGTGTCTGAGGGGAAAATTGTATACAATCTTGACGCAAAAGAGATCAAGAGGATTAAGGACTCCTCTGTTGACCAGGCGCTGGAGACGATCAGGAACAGGGTGGATGCATTCGGCGTCGCGGAACCGACAATCCACACCCAGTCGGGCAATGAGATAGTTATACAGCTTCCCGGGATAAAAGACACGAAGCGTGCCATTGAGCTGGTGGGGAAGACGGCCATTCTTGAATTTAAACTCCTTGACGATGAGTCCCCTGTGGCCGCCCAGATTCCTGGCTCTATCCTGCCCTCTGAAGCTCCAAAGATACTGGAACAATTTGCAGGACAAATTCCGGAAGGAGACGAGATACTTTTCGGCAGGGTTCGCAATAAGGAGACCGGGGTGGAGACTCTGACGGTGTATCTTATGAAAAAACATGCGCTCCTGACAGGCGAGTTTCTCACAGAGGCCCGTGTGAACATAGACCAGAGATATAACGAGCCCTATGTGTCAATCGGATTTGACGCAGTGGGATCAAAGCTTTTTGAACAGGTCACCGCGAATAATGTCAAGAAACGCCTCGCAATCATACTAGACAATAATGTATATTCATCTCCCGTGATACAGGAAAAAATCGCAGGCGGCAATGCCCAGATATCCGGTTCCTTCGGGATGCAGGAGGCAAAGGACCTTGCTATTGTCCTGAGGTCCGGTTCACTTCCTGCGCCTTTGAAGATGCTTCAGAATCTCACCGTCGGCCCTTCGCTCGGCAGGGACTCCATAAACGCGGGCGTTAAGGCCGGTCTCGTTGGCGCTGCACTGGTTGTTGTATTTATGATTTTCTATTACAGGATGTCGGGCATGATTGCCGATTTCGCGCTGCTCCTGAATATCATGTATCTGCTCGGAGTCCTCTCCGCTTTTAATGCGACCCTTACCCTGCCCGGTATCGCGGGTATCATACTCGCAATTGGCATGGCGGTTGACAGTAATGTGCTCATGTTCGAGAGGATGCGTGAGGAGCTCAGACTCGGCAAGACACCGAGAGCGGCCATAGATTCAGGCTATGACAAGGCCTTCTGGACCATCTTTGACTCTCATGTGACAACGCTCATTACCGCGGTGGTCCTTTTTCAGTTCGGAACAGGACCCATAAAGGGATTTGCCGTGACCCTGGGGGTCGGGGTATTCATTAACCTGTTTACGGCACTTATCGGCACAAAAACAATATTTGATATCGTATCCTCCAGAAGGGAAATGAAAAAACTCAGCATATGATAGAACTGCTCAAACATACGAATATAGATTTTATGGGAAAGAGGTTCTATGCCCTTGCCCTGACCGTTATCGTTTCGGTCCTGGGTCTAGTGACGATTGTGCAGATATCACGGGGCACTGCCAATCTGGGCATTGATTTTGCCGGGGGTACCTCAGTCCAGATAAAATTCAATGAGCGTGTCCCGCTGAAAGACGTGAGGGAGGCGTTAATGAACGGCGGTATAAGCGATGTTGAACTCCAGGACCTCCCAGGTGAAAATAAGATCCTCATCAGCACAAAAAAGGGCGAGGAAAATATAGGAGAGATTTCCCGGAACATGATAGCGGCCCTCTCACAAAAATATTCTGAAAGCAGCATGGTCATAGATTCCACCACAGAAATAGGCCCCAAGGTAGGAAAAAAACTGAGGACAGATGCATTATGGGCAGTTATCGCGGCGATGGTAGGCATTCTCATATATATCACGATACGGTTCCAGTTCAGATTCAGTGTCGGGGCCACGGTAGCTACTTTTCATGATGTCCTCGCGGTCCTCGGGGGGTTCTATTTGTTAGGGAAAGAGATAAATCTCATAGTTGTAAGCGCACTTCTCATGATAGCGGGATATTCACTCACTGACACGGTGGTTGTGTTTGACAGGATTAGGGAGAACCTGAGGTCCAGGTTAAAGAAATCTACCGTTGAGGTTATTAATGAGAGCATAAATGAAGTGCTTTCACGTACCATCATTGTCTCCCTGACAACGTTCTTTGCGGCAGCCGCGCTGTTTGCCTTCGGCGGCGAAGTGATTCATGATTTTGCACTTGCAATAATGATGGGTATTATCGTGGGCACCTATTCTTCCATTTTTGTGGCGAGTCCTATTGTACTGCTTATGGGCAAAGATAGGACCATGGGGAAAAAATAATTTCCTGCACTGACTGTTCAGGCTGAAGAAAAAGCCTTTTACTTTTTCCACCTGCTTCACTACGTCAGTGAATGTCTGTAGCTAAATAAAAATCTGAGTGATCTGCGAACGCTGCGGATCAGACCTCTAAAATGCATGCATCGTAACTGGCTTGTAAGCAAAACCAATCGGGAATTCCTGGCCCACCTTTCACGTAAACTTTCCATTTCGCCTGTGCTTGCCCAGGTGCTTGTGAACCGGGGCATGAAAGACGCCGTTTCGATAAAGGACTTTCTCTACCCGTCACTTAAAAGACTCCATGACCCCTTTCTTATGCCGGATATGAGGGCGGCCGTTGACAGACTGAAATCCGCCATAGACGGGGATGAAACGGTCCTTGTACATGGTGATTATGACGCGGACGGCATAACAGCCACGGCGCTTCTTGTTTCGACTTTGAGTAAAATGGGACTTAAGACCTGCTACCACATACCCAACAGGATAACCGAAGGATACGGTCTGAGTAATAAAGGCATAGAAAAGGCGAGGGCCTTTCATGCAGACCTGATTATCACTGCGGACTGCGGCATCAGCTCCGAGGGCCAGGTGGCTGCAGCCGTTTCGATGGGAATGGATGTTATTATAACGGACCATCATGAACCTCCGGAAAGACTTCCCGCAGCAGCTGCGGTTATTGATCCTCACCGGATTGATTCCCTATATCCTTTTAAATACCTTTCCGGCGTGGGGGTCGCGTTTAAACTGATCCAGGCTCTGGTGCAGGACATGGGAAGAGACGACGTTCATCTGGAAGACCTTCTTGACCTGGTTGCCCTTGGAACGATCGCTGATTCTGTTCCCCTGATTGGTGAAAACAGGATTTTTGTCACATACGGGCTCAAGAAGATCAATGACAGTCTTGCCAGGACAGGCATACAGGCCTTAAAAGAAGTGGCTGGTGTAAACGGGGGCAGCCGTGCCGGCTCGCTTTCTTTCAGCCTGATCCCCAGGATTAATGCTGCGGGAAGGCTTGATGACGCAGGTGCCGTAGTTGAGCTTTTTCTGACAGAGGACGAGGCCAGGGCAGGGGGGATTGCGGTTCTTCTTGAGGAACAGAACAGAACAAGACAGAGGCTTGGAGCCGAGGTAATGAAATCGGCCCTTGCCATGATAGCGCCGGATGACCCGGGGCCTGCGATTGTCCTTTCCTCCCCTGATTGGCATCCGGGGGTAATCGGAATTGTCGCGTCCCGGCTGGTGGACATGTTTTACCGGCCCGTATTCCTTTTTTCAGTGAACGGTTCTGTCGCCAAAGGCTCTGCAAGGAGTATTCCCTCCTTTCATCTGTACAGGGCCATCGCCGAATGCGCGGAACTGCTGGTTGGATACGGAGGTCACCGTCAGGCCGCAGGGCTCAGGCTGGACCTGGAAAATCTGTCTGCGTTCCGGGACCGGATGAATAAGATCGTGGAAGATAATCTCACCCCGGAAGATATGGTCCCCGTGCTGGAGATAGACGCTGCCGTGCGATTTTCGGATTTGACTTTTAACCTCATCAACGAACTTGCCCTTCTTGAACCATACGGTGATTCAAATAAACAACCTGTGCTTGGCGCAAAAGACATTGAAATTGTGAGTCAGAAAATTGTAGGGAACAATCATCTTAAAATGCAGCTCGGGCAGGAGAATCTCAGTATTGATACCATTGGCTTCAGCATGGGAAAGCAACTTGAAAACTTGGGAAAGGCTTCTTCCTTTGATATCGCCTTTGTCCTCGGGGTAAATGAGTGGAACGGCTCCAGAAATCTGCAGCTCCAGCTCAGGGGCATCAGACCGCGCAGTTAAGAAATTCCAAAGTCCTCGCACCAAAAAAACGTATAAACCCCAAATTACCACATTCAAATTCCAAATAAACTGCAATACGCAACTAACAATGACCGAGGCAGGTGATATGTGGAATTTGTAATCCGGATGCAGGAATGTTCTTAGACTTTTTCATGTAAATACATTAGTATCATAGAGCTGTCACCATTTCACGAATTTAAAAATAGGAAAGTGGTAGGTGTATAATAAATCTATGGTTGTATTGAGAGACATAAACACGGTAGACGCCCTGATTGACAGGGTGTTTTCGTATAATCCCGAGGCGAATGCCGACCTCCTGAGGAGGGCTTATGCCTTTTCGAATGAGGTCCATTTCAAGCAGAAGAGAAAAGAAGGCGCCCCTTACATCCAGCATCCCCTTGCCGTGGCGGGAATTCTGTGCGAGATGAAAATGGACACGAATTCGATCGCGGCAGGACTGCTGCATGATACGGTTGAGGACACCGAGACAACGGTGGAAGACATCAGGGCCCTTTTTGGAGAGGACATCGCCTTTCTTGTTGAAAGCCTGACAAAACTAGCACAGATGGAATTTAAAACAAGCGAGGAAGCCCAGGCCGAGAACTTCCGAAAGATGTTCCTTGCGATGGCTGAGGACATGAGGGTCATTCTTATTAAATTCGCCGACAGGCTCCATAATATGCGCACACTGGAATATCTGTCTTCAGCCAAGAGGGAAAAGATAGCCCGTGAGACCCAGGAGATATATGCTCCCCTGGCAAACAGGCTCGGCATAGGATGGTTAAAATCGGAGTTTGAAGACCTGAGTTTCAAGTTCCTCAATCCGGATGTCTATGAGGAAATTGTCCGGAAGGTCGCTAAAAAAAGGGAAGAGCAGGAAGGGTACCTGCAAGAAGTGATAAAAATAGTGGAGGCCCATCTCAACGTTGCTTCTATCCCCGGCGGGATCTTCGGCAGGATTAAACATACGTACGGCATTTATCAGAAGATGCAGAAACAGAAAATACCCTTTGAACTCGTATACGATGTGATAGCTATCAGAATTATAACGGATACCCAGGCGCACTGTTATGCCGCTCTGGGCCTTATCCACTCGCTCTGGACCCCGGTGCCAGGCAGATTTAAGGACTTTATAGGCGCGCCCAAATCCAACCTCTACCAGTCCCTGCATACGACCATCATAGGGCCGAAGGGAGAAAGGGTTGAATTTCAGATAAGGACCGAAGAGATGGACCGGATTGCCGAAGAGGGTATTGCGGCCCACTGGAAATACAAGGAAGCGGACCACGCGGACAAACTTGATGATAAATATTTTTCCTGGTTAAGGGAGTTTATCAAGTCGCAAAAGGACACGCCTGACGCCAAGGAATTTCTTGAGGCGGTCAAGGGGAATATTGTTACCGGCGTGGTTTATGTATTTACCCCGGAAGGCGATATCGTGGAGCTTCCCCAGAATTCCACGCCGGTTGACTTTGCCTACAATATACATACGCAGGTCGGACATCAGTGCACAGGGGCCAAGGTCAACAGCAGGATAGTCCCGTTACGGTACAAACTGCAGAACGGGGATACCGTCGAGATTATCACGTCCCAGGGCCATACCCCAAGCCGCGACTGGCTGAAGTTTGTGATAAGCCAGAAGGCAAAGGCGAGGATAAAACAGTGGCTTAAAGTCGAAGAGAGAAAGAAATGTCTGACCCTTGGCGAAGAACTCCTGGAAAAGGCCCTCCGGAGATATAATCTGAGTCCTGCGCTCGCCAAATCAAAAGAGATTCTGGAAATAGCGAGACCGTACAGAATCAACTCGTATGAAGATCTGCTTGTCGCCATAGGGTATGGGAGACTTTCAGTACACAAGATAGTAAACAGAATGTTGCCCGAATCTGAAAAGGTTGAAAAAGAACAGGTCCCGCCGAAAAAGGAGGCCAAAAAAGAACAGGAAGGAAAGGGCATCACCATTAAAGGCGTTGACAACATAATGTTTCACCGCGCCAAGTGCTGTTATCCCCTTCCGGGAGAGAAGGTAACGGGTTTTGTGACCAGAGGCAGGGGGGTCTCAATACACAAAGTGAATTGTCCGACCCTGGACACCCATACCATTGACCTGGACCGTCTTGTGGATGTCGAGTGGAAAGGGAATGAATCCACCTATACCGTAAAAGTGCAGGTGCTTACCGTGGATAAGAGAGGCCTGCTTGCAGAGTTAAGCGCTGTCCTTTCGACGAACAATATCAATATCAACCATCTGGAGGCTTCGGCAACGTATGAAGAGCAGGCACTGTTTAATTTTATTCTTGAAATCAGGGACAAACAGCAGCTTGATCAGATAATCAGGAAGTTGTCACTTATTAACGGGGTGATTGAAGCAAAAAGGGTTCAGTCCTAGAGGGTCAGGAATTGAACAAGCCATCTCTGTGTTATGAAATATTCGAGAGTCCCCTCGGGCCGCTGTATCTGACGTTTTCAGGACGGCTGCTTTCGGGTGTTTCTTTCGAAAAACCTGTGCATATNNTTAAATTTCTCACTGGCACAGACTTTGAAAAGAAAGTCTGGGCCGTGCTTCCCGAGATTCCCTTCGGAGAAACCAGGAGCTATAAGTGGGTAGCTGCAAAAGCGGGGAATCCTGCTGCTGTCCGGGCAGTAGGCCGGGCACTTTCCAAAAATCCTGTCCCTATTGTAATCCCCTGCCACAGGGTCATTGAATCCGACGGCTCGATCGGCGGGTATTCCTCGGGTGTTGAGGTGAAAAGAAGGCTGCT
>DKBK01000084.1 GCA_002451135.1 Nitrospiraceae bacterium UBA6902 | reverse complement strand
ATTGACGCAGCCCGGTTCACTACGGGAGGGATACAGGAAGAGGGTGGGGACAGAGTCGTTGAGCTTGAAGAGGGTACATTATGACATTACAGGAACTGCTGGGTTATTTAAACCGCCATGGCGTAACGCTATGGGCGGAAAATAATAAGCTCCACTACAAGGCTCCTCCAGGGATACTGACCCCTCTCATTCTTAAAGAACTTACAACATATAAGTCAGCGATTATCATGTCAATAAAGAATAGTTACGCAATGGAAGAATCCAGGAGGATCCCTGCCGGTTACCAATCGGGAGAACCATCGTTTCTTCTTTCTTTTGGCCAGGAGAGTCTATGGTTTCTTTACCAGCTTGAACCTGACAGCCCTGTCTACAATATTGCACGGGCCATGCGTATGAGAGGACGCTTAGACACAATTGCGCTTGAGAAGAGTATGGGAGGGATTATAGAGAGACATGAAGTGCTCCGGGCCACTTTTCCCAAGGGGAAAGGAGACCCGGTTCAGAAGATAACTCCCTGCACAGGTTTTACAATGAAGCGGGAAGATCTTGAAAATGTGCCGGAGGAGCAAAGAGAAACTGAAGCCCGTCAGTATATAAGGGAGGAGGCATTACGTCCATTTAACCTTGAGACCGGTCCTTTGCTCAGAGCTGCATTGATAACGCTTAAACCGGAAGATCATATATTGCTTTTAACTGTGCATCATATTGTCGCTGACGGCTGGTCCATGGGGATACTCTTCCGCGAGCTGTCACAATTATATGCGGCCTTCTCAAGAGGTGAGCCGTCACCACTTCCTTCCCTTCCCCTGCAGTATGTGGACTTTTCAGTCTGGCAGCGGAGATGGCTGCAGGGGCAGCGACTGGACACACAACTCGGGTTCTGGAGAGAATATCTCAGAGACATAACCACGCTTGAACTGCCTGCAGACCGTCCCCGTTCCGTGCCTCAGACGTATAATGGCGCATGTCATGTGCTGAAGTTATCACGGGAGTTAACTGATTCACTGAAAAGACTAAGCCGAAGAGAATGCGTGACCCTGTTCATGACCTTGTTGACTGCTTTTCAGGTTCTGCTGCATAGATATTCTGGACAGGATGATATTGTTGTTGGTTCTCCTATCGCAAACCGAAACCGGGAGGAGGTAGAGGGCCTGATAGGTTTCTTTGTCAATACACTGGTACTGCGCACAAATACATCTGGTGATCCTGTTTTCCTGGAGTTGCTAACACAAGTAAAAAAGGAGCTTCTTGATGTCTATGCACACCAGGACCTGCCGTTTGAGAAGCTGGTGAAGGAGCTGAAGCCCGAGCGTGACCCGAGCCGCAATCCGCTGTTCCAGGTAGTGTTTGCCCTGCATAATGTGCCTTTTTCCCGTCCGGAGCTGTCCGGTCTTACGGTTGAGACAGTAGAAATTGAAGACACCATGGCCAAGTTTGACCTGGAGGTGTCTTTGCAAGANNCGTATGTCAGCGCATTATCAAATCATGCTCGAGGGAATTACCGTGAAGCCTGATCAGCGACTTTCGGAGCTGCCGATATTGACGGAGGCTGATCGTCATCGGATGCTGTACGAATGGAACAACAGGGTGAGAAATTACCCCTCAGATAAATGTATACATCATTTTATTGAAGATCGGGCAGCAGGGGCCCCTGATGCTGTGGCGGTTGTATATGAAGAGAGACATCTATCTTATGGGGAGCTTAACCGGAGGGCCAACCAGCTGGCCCATTATCTCATCATGAAACAGGGAGTAGGGCCGGAAGTGCTTGTAGGCATGTGCATGAAGCGCTCCCTGGAAAGCGTAATCTGTATCATTGGTATTCTCAAGGCCGGGGGTGCATATGTTCCTCTTGATGCCTCATATCCTGAAGAACGACTGCTTACCATACTGAGGGACTGTGATGCCCCCGTCCTGATTACAGCAGGAGGTATGCTGCATAGTCTGTCGTCGGGTCAGAGGAATGTAGTCTGCCTGGACCGGGATTTGAATATTATTGAACGGGAGTCGGACGAGAATCCGGAAAGTAAAAGTACGTCCGGGAATCTTGCGTATGTGATATATACTTCGGGCTCAACCGGGCGTCCTAAAGGCGTTGCCATTGAACATCGGCAGCTTACTAATTACATATTCGGCATTCAGGAGCGGCTCGAATTTGAACGCGAAGGTAATTTTGCTATGGTGACGACATTTACCGCGGATCTGGGCAATACCATGTTATTTTCTGCTTTATATACAGGAGGAACACTTCATATCGTCTCACGTCAGCACGCATTGGATCCTGAAGCACTGGGCGCATATATTTTATCTAAATCTATTGATTATCTAAAAATTGTTCCTTCCCACTTACAGGCATTGCTGACAGCAAAGCATCCCGAGCACGTGCTGCCCCGTAAAATGTTGATACTCGGTGGTGAGGTCACTCATTCAGATCTTGTAGACCGTATTCGTGCATTATCGCCGGTATGTGCAATTGTAAATCATTATGGGCCCACAGAAACGACGATTGGAGTGCTGACACATCAATGCGAGGATGCCATAGTTACGAGAAGCGGGTCAATTCCTATCGGGAAACCCCTGCCAAACACAGCGATATATGTCCTGGATAAATATTTGCAGCCGGTACCGATCGGAGTTGTCGGGGAAATCTACATTGGGGGCAAGTGCCTTGCTCGAGGTTACCTGAATGATCCTGAATTGACGAAGGAGAAGTTCATCGATAATCCCTTTAGTGAGAGCGCTTCGGATTCATTGCTATACAAAACAGGAGACCTTGCGCGGTACCTTGCTGACGGCAATGTTGAATTTCTTGGAAGAGCAGATAATCAGATTAAGGTCAGGGGATACAGGGTTGAACTGACAGAGATTGAATCATCTCTTCGTCAACATCACAAGGTTCATGACGCTCTGGTTCTTCCACGTGTGGATGGACAAGGAGATAATGTACTTGCAGCATATGTTTTGCCAAACAGGGAGGCGTCCCCTGTCATTTCGGGAAAGAAGAGGTACCGTTTGCCCAATAACCTTGCGGTGGCACACGTAAACAAGCATGAAACTGACTATATTTACAGTGAGATTTTTGAACGTCAGGCATATCTGAGGCATGGCTTGAGCATTAAAAAAGGAGATTGTGTATTTGACATAGGTGCAAACATCGGCTTATTTGCTCTTTATGTGAATAGTATTTGCGGCGATGTACGCCTTTATTCATTTGAACCAAACCCTGATGTATTTGAACTGCTAAAAGCCAATGCTGCGTTATATGGGAATAATATCAATTTGTTCAACTGCGGTCTGGCGGATGAAGAAAAGACAGCTGACTTTACATTTTTCCCGGGATATTCACTCTTGTCAGGATTCCATGCTGATGGCAAAACTGAAAAAGATACGGTGAAAGCATTTATAACCAATCAGTATAATGCCGGGAGATCAGAGCTGGCTGAATTTATTGAGCAGGCTGATTCAATACTGGACCATCGGTTTACACCGGAGTCTTTTTCAGCAAGGGTAAGAACTCTTTCCAATGTAATGGATGAGCAAAATGTTGAGTGTATCAACCTTTTGAAAATAAATGTGGAACGAAGCGAACTGGATGTTCTTCGCGGCGTCAGGGATGAGCACTGGGGAAGAATCAGGCAAATTGTCTTGGAAGTTGACATAGAAGAGAATCTTGAAGTAATCAGGAACCTGCTCGAAAGGCAGGGATATAATGTTGTGGTGCAGCAGGAGCCTTTTCTTGAAAACACCCAGCTTCATTATGTCTATGCAAAAAAGCGTTCAGAAGATGAGGGATGGGTAAATCATCTGGCAGATAACTCTTGTGTCCATGAAATGCAATTGTTACCCGAACCGTTCATAGTCATAGATGAGTTACGTCATTATCTCAAGGGGAAAGTCCCGGATTTTATGCTTCCTTCATACTTTTTTGTGTTGGAAGAGTTCCCTCTCACGCGAAATGGCAAAGTGGATGTTCAGGCATTGCCGACACCCGTACATGATCATTGTGACCGGGGGGATAGTTCCATGACGCCTCAATCCTCGCTGGAAGGAAAGGTGCTGAAGATATGGAAAGACATATTGAAACATGACGCCATGGGGATACATGACGATTTTTTTGATCTGGGAGGCCATTCTCTTCTCGCCATGCGGCTCATATCATCAATACGACGTAACCTTCATGTAGAGCTTTCTGTCCATGATATATTTGAATATACAACTGTTGCGGGATTAGCCGCAATTATTTCAAAAAAGAATACGTAAGGGATGCACTATTGATGACTACCCTGGAAACAGGAACATTATTTGTCAGATATGAATGAATCAGCCCATTGGAATGTGAACGGACAACAAAAGGAGTATTTCCCGCTCTCGTTTGCGCAGCAGCGCCTGTGGTTTATTTATCAGCTTGATCCCAAGAGCTCTGCCTATAATATTACGCAGCATATGCGTATTAAGGGAAACTTAAACACCACTGCCCTGGAACAGAGCATCGGAGAAATTATCAGGCGGCATGACATTATCAGGACTGTTTTTATTGATAAAAATGGGGAGCCGGTTCAAAGGATAACTCCCGACTCAGGATTTAAAATGAAACGGACAGACCTTGGCAGTGTCCCGGAGGAGCTTAGAGAAGCGAAAGCCAGAAAACTGGCAGGGGAAGAGGCGTTGCGTCCATTTAATCTTGAGACCGGCCCTTTGCTCAGAGCGTGTTTGATACGACTGAAACGGGAAGATCACCTGTTGCTCCTTACAATACATCATATTATATCCGACGGATGGTCAATGGAGATTCTGTCTTGGGAAATGTCACAACTTTATACTGCCTTCTCAAGAGGTGAGCCCTCACCTCTTCCTGACCTGCCTGTTCAATATACGGACTATATAGTCTGGCAGAGGAAATGGCTGGAAGGGGAGAAACTGGAGACGCAGATACGTTTCTGGAAGGAATATCTAAGAACCATTGCAACACTTAAGCTTCCTTTAGACCATCCACGCCCGGCCGTTCAGACATATAACGGAGCGCGGCATACGCTGCAGCTATCAAAGCAGTTGACCGATTCATTAAAGGGTCTGAGCCGCAAGGAGCGCGTAACACTGTTCATGACCCTGTTGACGGCATTTCAGGTCCTTCTGCACAGGTATACCGATCGTGGTGACATTGTAGTAGGCATACCGACTGCCAACCGGAACCGGGCTGAGATAGAGGGGTTGATAGGTTTTTTTGTGAATACCCTGGTGATAAGGACGGATACATCGGACAATCCTGTATTTCTGGAGTTGCTAAAAAGAGTAAGAAAGAAGCTTCTTGATGTCTATGCACACCAGGACCTGCCATTTGAGCAGCTGGTCAAGGAGTTGAATCCTAAGCGTGACATGGGTCGTAACCCTTTCTTTCAGGTATCCTTCGCCTTGCAGAATGTGCCTCTTTCCGGTCTGGATTTAGCCGGTCTTAGGGTTGAGAGAGTGGAATTAGAAGACACGATGGCAAAGTTTGACCTGGAGGGGTATCTTCAAGAAAGTGAAGAAGGTTTGAGGGCATCGTTTGTATACAATACAGACCTGTTTGATCCCCTCACAATAGATCGGCTGGCAGCGAACTATCAGATTATGTTAGAGGGAATTGCAGTAAACCCTGATCGGAGACTTTCTGAACTTCCGTTGCTGAAGGAGGCTGACCGGCACCAGGTGCCTGTGGCGTGGAGTGATATAGAATCTGAATTTCCGGCAGACAAATGCATCCATGAAATGTTTGAGGAGCAGGCCGGGAGGACTCCTGATGCTGTGGCACTCAGCTTCGGAGATGAGCGGTTGACGTACAGGGAGTTGAATGAAAGGGCAAACCAGCTTGCTCATTATCTCAGAAAGCAGGGAATAGGCCCGGAAACGCTGGCAGGAATCTGCGTGGAACGTTCTCTGGATTTGGTGACAGGAATACTTGGCATATTGAAGGCCGGAGGGGCATATGTCCCTCTAGACCCTGCATATCCCGCAGAAAGACTTTTGTTTATTATGGAAGATACACGGATACCAGTCCTGGTTACCAAGGAGTCCCTGCGGAATTCACTTTCACGCTACACCGGTCGAATTGTTTGTATAGATGCTGACTCGGAAGCGATTGCTCAAGGCAGCAGGGAAAACCAGTCAAGCGGAGTGATGCCGGGCAACGCGGCCTATGTGATTTATACATCCGGCTCGACGGGAAAGCCGAAGGGCGTTCTTGTAGAGCACTATAGCGTTGTGCGTCTGTTCGAGGGGACTCAATCATGGTATCAGTTTAATGATCAGGACGTCTGGACGTTATTTCACTCATTTGCATTTGACTTTTCGGTGTGGGAACTGTGGGGGGCATTGCGGTACGGGGGGACTCTCGTAATAGTTCCCTACTGGATAAGCCGCTCCTCTGAACAGTTTTATGAATTGCTGTATAGGGAGAAGGTAACGGTGCTGAATATAACGCCCTCAGCGTTTCGTGAGCTGGTGCAGGCAGAGATATATGCGTCGATGAACGAGGGTCTCTCTCTGCGCTATATAATATTTGGCGGCGAAGAGCTGAAGCCGGAAGACCTGAAGCTCTGGTATGGGCATCACGATGACCGCCATCCCCAGTTAGTAAATATGTATGGAATAACAGAGACAACAGTACATGTTACCTTTCGTCCTTTGAGTGCCTCGGATATGAAGAAAAATACATTCAGGGGAATCGGGAGGCCTATTCCTGATATGAAGATTTGCCTTCTTGACGAAAACATGGATTCTCCGCCTGTAGGAGTACCTGGAGAAATATATGTAGGGGGCGCCGGTCTTGCCCGGGGATACCTGGGGCGTCCGGATTTGACAGACGAGAGATTTATTCCGGATACCTTCAGCGGTAAAGATGGAGCACGGCTGTATAAGTCCGGGGATATGGGAAGATATTTGTCTGATGGCACTATCGAGTTTCTCGGGAGGATTGACCATCAGGTAAAGATCAGGGGATACCGCATTGAGCCGGGAGAAATCGAATCAGTCCTTGTTCAGCATGATAGGGTGATGGATGCCATAGTCATGGCCAGAGAGGAGAAAGAAGGGAATAAGCGTCTCGCAGGGTATGTTGTGGTAAAAGACAAGTCAGGGGTCTCGATAAAGGAGCTGAGGGACTGGGTGAAGGTGAAACTGCCTGAATACATGGTGCCGTCGGTGTTTGTCTTGATGGATGCATTTCCCCTGACTCCCAACGGGAAAATCGACCGGCAGGCCCTGCCTGCCCCTGAAACAGAACACACTGCTCCTGTGACCGGATATGTCGCTCCCCGGAATGAGCTGGAAAAGGAGTTAACGGAACTCTGGGGCAGGCTGCTTGGACAAAAAAAGATTGGCATTTATGATGATTTTTTTGAGTCAGGCGGAGACAGCCTGATGGCCACCCGCTGTCTGCTTCGTATGGAAAAAATTCTTGGGGCGGTTGTACCGCATGAAGCGTTCTATAAAAACCCCAGTGTGTCTGGTGTACTGAGCAGCCTGGACACGCAGTCAATATCCGCTTTTGTCCCGCCGGTACCTATGGCAAAGCAGTCTTATCCGACCTCCGGTGCAATCCCTCTGTCAATTTCCCAGGAGGAAATATGGACTATACAGCAGATACACCCTGATCTTCCGATTTACAATGAATCATTTACCATTACGATTAAGAAAGATATGGATGTTGAGATGCTTGAAGAAGCGTTCAGGAAATTAATTAGGCGGCATTCAATACTGCGCAGCGCTTTTAGGGCAACCAACTTCCAGCCTGTGCAGTTTGTCCTGGATGAGGTGCCATGGACTATATCTTTTGTTGATCTCCGATCGGTTTCTTCCTCAGCGCAGAAGGATGAAGCAAAACTTATTGCTGAAATTCAGTCGAGGAAACCTTTTGACTTGGGAACCCCTCCTCTCATGAGGGCCACTCTGGTGCAGTTTGATACGAATGAATACAGGCTGTATTTAGTTATTCATCATCTATTAATCGATGCGATAACCGTATACAATGTATTTGTCCCGGAATTATGGAAACTATACAAGTCCGGACTGGATGGAAACGTATCAGGGATTCACGAACCAGCGGTACCGTATGCAGACTATGTTCTATGGCAGCGGAATCTGCTGAGTAATGAATTTCTTCAGAAATCTCTGGCTTACTGGGAAAAGCAGCTTGCCGGGACACCTCTCCTTGATCTGCCCACTGACCGGCCGCGTTCAGCAACCTCTGCTTTTCAAGGGGAATTTCAGACATTCTCATATTCAAAAAAACTTACCGAGTCTTTACACGTCCTGAGAAAACAGTATGGAGTGACATTATTTATGGTTCTGCTGGCTGCGTTCAAGGTCCTGTTGCGGCGCTATGTGAGAAATGACATAATCGTTGTCGGCAGTTTTGAAGGGGGACGCAGCCGTCCTGAATTTGAACAGATGGCAGGCATCTGTTTAAACAGTCTGGTCCTGCGGACAGACCTCTCAGGCAACCCTACTTTTAGTGAGCTTCTTAAACGAGTGAGGGAGACAGCGTTGCGGGCATATGCACATAAAGATCTTCCTTTCGGGATACTTGCGAAAAAGCTCAAATATCCCAGAGACAACGTCCGGCATCCGCTCTTCCGGGCTTCATTTGTATTAGAACCCTCTTTTGAAGAAGATGAATCAGGCTGGGTTGTAAGCCAGCTGGAAGTGAAATCGAGCACCACCAAGTTTGAGTTGGCCTTTGAACTTGAAGAGCGTTCAGAGGGTATTATTGGACGTGTTGAGTATGACACATCTCTTTTTGATGGGGCAACAATAGGGCGCCTGATTAGACAGTTTGAGGTTTTGCTTGGTGCAGTTGTCGACAACCCGGAGCGCTCGATTTCAGAGTTGCCTCTTTTGACGGAGTCGGAACGGCAGCAGCTGCTCACGGAGTGGAATGATACAAAGAAAGAATATCCGGAGAACAAATGTGTCCATGAGCTTATTGAAGAACAGGCGGAAAAGACCCCGGACGCAGCCGCGGTTATCTCCGGTGAACGGCAGTTAACATATCGGGAATTAAACAGCAGGGCTGACCAGCTTGCACAGTATCTGAGAAATAATGGAGTAGGCCCCGATGTCTTCGTAGGATTATGCGTGGAACGTTCGCTGGAAATGGTCATAGGGATACTCGGCATTCTCAAAGCAGGAGGGGCATATGTGCCCCTCGAACCAACATACCCGAAAGATCGACTTGCCATTATGTTGAAGGATACACAAATGAGCGTCATTATTATTCAGCGGAGGCTGATTGATATACTCCCAAAAAATAATGCTCGCTTAATCTGCATCGATTCAGACTGGGATGCTATTGAGAAAGAATGTAAAGAATATGCAGTTAAGTCATTTTCTCCGGAAAATCTCGCTTATTTACTCTACACCTCTGGCTCTACAGGCACTCCTAAGGGGGTCATGATCTCACACAGGTCTCTGTGCAATCATATGTCCTGGATGAAACGGATGTATCCCTGGTCGGAATCTGATGCAGTGCTGCAAAAAACTCCTTTTAGTTTCGACGCATCAGTCTGGGAATTTTTTGCTCCCTTAATTGCCGGAGGCCGGCTGATCATGGCTGCACCGGGCAGCCACGCCGACGGCAGCTATATCGTCAACACTGTTATCGAGCATAACGTCACAATTTTACAGCTCATACCTTTACAGCTGAGGGTGATTCTTGAAGAGCCGAAATTCATCGAATGCACATCTCTCCGGCGTCTTTATTCTGGAGGTGAACCGCTGAGTGCGGACATTCAGGAACGAATTCTGAAAGAACTTCCATGGGTCACTTTACACAATCTTTATGGCCCGACAGAGACAACCATCGACTCCCTGTCATGGACCTGTGAAAAGGGTAAGACCGTTGGAAGCATACCTATCGGACGGCCGATCGACAACGTCCAGGTGTATATAGTTGATAATTACCTGCAGCCTGTACCGATAGGGGTGTGGGGGGAACTGCTCATCGGAGGGGTGTGTCTGGCACGCGGATATCTGAATCGTCCGGAGCTGACAGCAGAAAAGTTCATTCCCCATCCCTTTCGCACTGAACCTGGAGAGCGGTTATATAAGACAGGCGATCTTACCCGTTATCTGGCAGACGGAACTATCGAGTTCCGGGGGAGGATTGACGAGCAGATAAAAATAAGGGGTTACCGGATCGAGCCTGGAGAGATTGAGGCGGTTCTCGGACAGCATCCTGCAATTAAGGAGGCTGTTGTCATCTCAAGAGAATTTCTGCCCAGGGACAATCGCCTGGTGGCATATGTAGTATGTAAGGCTATGCAAGCGGTTGCATCGGATGAAATGAGGAATTTTCTCAAGGAGAAGCTTCCCGAATATATGGTTCCATCTGCGTTTGTTGTGATTGATTCGATGCCATTAACACAGAGCGGTAAGCTGGACAGAAAGGCATTACCTGAACCGGATCTTGAGCGGCCTGATCTGAAAAATGAATATATTGCTCCCCGTACGCCGGCGGAGAAACTGCTGACGGACATATGGTGTGAAGTTCTAGGAATCAGGCAGGTGGGAATTTACGATAACTTTTTTTCATTGGGAGGGCACTCCCTCCTGGTTACTCAGGTCATGTCCCGTCTGAGAGAAGCACTTCATGTTGAAGTGCCCCTTCGAAGACTCTTTGAAACACCGACGATTGCCGGGTTGTCGCATACGGTTGATAAGGCCCTTGATAAGGAAAAACAGCAGTCTGCGGCACAGGCGGTCACCGGCTCAAAGGAAAAAAAGTTTCCGCTTTCCTTTGCGCAGCAGAGGCTGTGGTTTCTAAATCAACTTGATCCTAACAGCGATGCNNGGAAAAAAAGTTTCCGCTTTCCTTTGCGCAGCAGAGGCTGTGGTTTCTAAATCAACTTGATCCGGACAGCGATGCGTACAATATATTTATGCCTGTTCATCTGCGCGGTTATTTACACATCGATGCCCTGGAAAAGAGCATTGAAGAGATTCTCAGGCGTCATGAAGCGCTTCGCACAGTTTATGCTACGGAGGATGATGAACCCGTTCAAATCATAAAACCGGCGACTGCTTTTACCTTGCAAAAAATAGATTTAACTAAACTGCCGGAGTCTCAAAGAGACATTAAGGTACAAAAGCTTGTAAAAGAAGAATCGTCCCGTCTCTTTGACCTTACTGCCGGCCCTGTCCTGAGGGCTGCCCTTGTAATGATGAAGCCCGATGAACATATACTTCTTACGACAGTACATCATATAGTATTCGACGCGTGGTCTGCGGGGATTCTCTATCGTGAACTTTCGAAACTGTATCAGGACTTCTCGAAAGGGAACCAAACATCACTTCCGGAACTGCCTCTTCAGTATGGAGATTATGCTGTCTGGCAGCGGCAATGGTTGCATGGAGAGAAACTGGAGGAGCAGGTAAGATTCTGGAGGGAGTATTTAAGGGACATCACTACACTTGAGCTTCCGACAGATCGGCCGCGTCCTCCGGTTCAGACCTTTCATGGTTCAAAATATTCATTTCAGCTATCCGGAGATTTAAGAAAAGCACTGCAGGATCTGAGCAACAGAGAGAATGTGACGCTCTTTATGACGATGCTTGCAGCATTTCAGGGCATGATGCTCCGCTATACAGGGCAGAATGACATTGTTATCGGCACCCCTATTGCCAACAGGACCCGCTCGGAAACCGAAGGATTGATCGGATTTTTTCTGAACACGCTGGTGATCCGTGCAGATACATCGGGCAATCCTGCCTTCCGGAAAATGCTGTTACGGGTCAGAGAACTTTTACTCAATGCGTACACGCATCAGGATTTGCCCTTTGAGAAACTTGTGGAAGAGCTGCAGCCTGAACGGGACTTAAGCCGTAATCCTCTGTTTCAGGTTTTGTTCACGCTGCAAAATATGACAGATGCGGGCCTTGATCTGGCCGGCATTACTGCAAGCCAGATAGAGGTCGAAACCACAAGAACGAGGTTTGATCTGGAAGTTCATATTGCAGAGGACGCGGGGGGTCTTAAGGGTGCCTTTGTATATAACACAGACCTTTTCGAGGCGTCTACCATCGAGAGAATGGCAGGGCATTATGAAAAGTTCCTCGAGGGAATTGCTGACTGCCCTGATCAGAAGCTGTGGGATTTGCCGCTGCTGACGGATGCGGAAAGACATCAGCTGCTGGTGGAGTGGAATGACACCAGGGCTGATTATCCGGAAGATTTGTGTATTCATGAATTGTTTGCTGAACAGATGGAGAGTAATCCCGATTCCCTGGCAGTTATTTTTAAGGATCAGCGATTAACATATAGAGAACTGAATAGAAGAGCTAACCAGCTTGCGCATTACCTGAAAAAGCAGGGGATAGGTCCTGAGGTGCTTGTTGGAATCTGTGTTGAACGTTCTCTTGAAATGATTATTTGTGTTCTGGGTGTTCTTAAAGCAGGAGGCGCCTATGTGCCGTTTGACCCGGCATATCCGGAGGAGCGACTGGGGTTTATGATGGAGGATTCGGGGACACCGCTTTTGCTTACTCAGAAGAGTCTGTTCGGGATGCTGCCTGCAAATAAAGCGCAGGTGGTCTGTGTGGATCAAGTTTGGGAGGAAATTGAAAAAGAGCATGCCGAGAATCCTCCCGTAACCACTTCGCCGGAAAATCTTGCGTATGTGTTATATACCTCAGGATCAACGGGCAGACCTAAAGGGGTTGCCATGCAGCACAGGCCTCTCTGCAATTTAATTTCATGGCAGATCAGGAATTCAAATGTATCCTGCGGTGCAAAAACGGTTCAGTTTGCATCGCTCAGTTTTGATGTGTCCTTTCAGGAAATTTTCACGACCTTGTGCAGCGGAGGAGCCTTGATGGTTGTCCCCGGGGAGCTGCGCCGCGATCCTGCGGCTTTGCTTCATTATCTTGAAGAAGAATCAATTGAAAGGCTGTTCCTCCCCTTCGTCGCTTTTCAACAGCTTGCCGAGGTCGCAGACTGGCATGACAGATTCCCGCGTCATCTGCGGGAGGTTATTATCGCAGGTGAACAACTGAGGATCACTCCATCAATTATCAAAATGTTCGAGAGGCTTCAAAATTGCAGACTGTATAATCAATATGGTCCTACTGAGAGCCATGTGGTTACCGCATTTCAACTTTCCGGGGCCCCCGATGAGTGGCCTTCTCTTCCACCGATCGGTCGTCCGATCAGCAATGCGGAAATTTATCTTCTGGATGCTGAGCATAACCCGGTACCGGTAGGCATCGCGGGTGAGTTATACATTGGAGGAGAATGCCTTGCCCGTGAATATATCCATCAGCCGGAGATGACGTCAGAAAAATTTATTCCCAACCCCTTTTGTCAGGAACCTGGAAGGCGATTATATAAAACAGGAGACCGCGCACGCTATATGCCTGACGGTAATATTGAGTATCTGGGAAGACTTGATCATCAAGTAAAAGTACGGGGATTCCGGATCGAACCGGGGGAGATCGAGGCAGTACTGGCAACACACGACAGTGTGCGGGAGGCCGTGGTTGCAGCAAGGCCGGATACGGCGGGGAACAACCGGTTGATCGCGTATGTTGTTCTTACCAGAAAATCAGACGGGGTGAATAAAAGGCTGAGAAGCTACCTGACAAAAAGGCTTCCCGATTTCATGATACCTTCCGCTTTTGTTATGCTGGATTCTCTGCCTTTGACACCAAGCGGCAAAGTAGACCGAAAGGCATTACCTGAACCAGAACTGGAAAGGGCTGATTCAGGAAAACAATTTGTGCCACCCCGAAATGCCATTGAAAATCAGTTGACGAAAATCTGGGAAAACCTGCTTAAAGTTCAGCCGGTCGGGATAACGGACAATTTTTTCGAGTTAGGAGGGCATTCTCTGCTTACCGTGCGATTGATAGCTGATATCAAAAAGGCGACGAGTAAGGATCTTAACGTTATCTCAGTCTTCAAGTCGCCGACAATTGAGCAAATGGCCAGGACCATTCTTGATGAAGGGGTGTCTCAGAGCTCTTCTTCATTGATCCCGATTCAAACTCATGGATCTAAAGTGCCCTTATTCTGGGTAAGCAGCTCATATTTCATGCGCTATCTTGAACCTGACCAGCCGGCATATGTCTTAATTAGTTGGGAGGAGCATGGATTTCTCCCTGTTTTTTCGAGTATTGAAGATATAGCATCTGACTGCATAGAGAGGCTTCTGGCTGAACGGCCGGCAGGCCCTTATGTTCTTGGAGGATATTGTTTTTTTGGTGTAGTGGCGCTTGAAATAGCCCGGCAGTTGAAAAGGCGTGGGCATGAGGTGCCTTTACTGTTTCTGTTAGACACGTCTTTCAATTATTCGCGCAAGGCTGACAGGAAACTTGACTATACCGAAAAAGCCAATACTTTCAAATCAAGAATCATCTCTCATGCCGAACATCTTAATGGGTTAGAAAATACCGGGAAGATAGCATACATATATAAAAAGATCCCCTCAGTACTCACTTGGGTCAAATCTAAAACTATTGACAGTGCGATAAGAGGAGTCAAGGTCGCTGTTTGCAGGGCCTACCTCTTTTTCGGACGCCCTGTACCCCGGCCGCTTGTAAGGTTCTATGTGTATAATTTGTATGCCATGAAACTCATACATAAGTATAGCTATCAGGGCTATTCTGGCAGGGTAGTGCTTATTAATTCTGAAGTGGCTAATCGAGATATCCATTCAGCCTGGCTTGAGCTTGTGGAGGGCGAAGTCTCGGTGCATGTTATCCCCAAGACGAGACATCTTGATATGATAAGTGAAAAGTACTCTGCTGTCTGGACCAGATGGCTTAATACGTATCTCAAGGAAGTAGAGGGAAACAGATCCGGCAACGCGTTATAAAGTTGGGAGATATGCATGAGAATTATGCATTCCTTTTTTTGTGCTTTTCTGCATGACAACTCTTATCAAACGGACTTCGGGATTGATTAGTATTTCAATAAAATTAATGATTGGTTGGCAGTTATTATCACAGCATATCGCCATTGCCCACAATGACATCATGATACCAGTACGCAGAATCTTTCATCGTGCGTTTCCCTGTTGCATGGTCAACATAAATAATCCCGAAACGCTGTTTATATCCGTATGCCCACTCAAAGTTGTCCATGATGGACCAGAGAAAGTAACCTTTGCATGGAACTCCCTCATCGATTACCCGCTTGTATTCACGCAGGTACCGGGCATGAAAATCAATCCTCTGGGGATCATGGACTTTCCCGTCCTGATGAACCCAGTCGCAGTTCGCCATACCGTTCTCAGTCACCACAACCGGCAATTTGTACCGTTCGAAGAGAAAGCGGGGCCCCCAGTATAGGGCCTCTGGCTTTACTTCCCACTCCATCGTTGTAAGGGCAGGCCCGTCAGGAGCGGGCACCGGAATCGCAGAACCGGTATCTGATGATTTAATGGTCTCCCCATGGTATATATTCGCACCATAAAAATCGAGAGGCTGGGAGATTGTTTCCATGTCCCCGTCTTTAATCTCAGAAATTTCCTTCTCAAAGAGGCTGAGTCCATCGTCGGGATACCGGCCAAATACAATGGGGTCAGCGAACCATGTGTTGTTCCAGCAGTCCCTGGCCCTGATAGAAAACATGAATTGCTTAGCAGTTTCTATGTCCTTATGGGTATTGCTGAAAGGAATCTTCACTACTCCTACTAATGCAGTCCCTATAGTTGGCTTGCTTCTGGCATGTGATCGGATTGTCTGAACAGCTTTACCATGCGCAAGCAGCGAATGGTGTGCAGCCAGCAGGACATCTGAAAACCCAAGTTTTAGACCCGGGGCATGGTCTCCTGCCTGATGACCGAGCCCAATGAAACACTGGGGTTCATTCTGCGTAATCCAGTGCGATACCCTGTCAGAAAGCGTATCCACGATGACCCGCGTGTATTCCGCAAACCATTCAGCACTGTCACGGTTGAGCCAGCCTCCCTGACGGTAAAGGGCGTANNGGACAGACGATAGGCTTTGAGGCCTATCTGGCCCATTAAAGAGACATCTTCTTCATATCTGTGATAGTGGTCGCATGCAATGTCTCCGGTATTATCAGCCCATATGTTCCCCGGTTGCCGGCACATTGTATCCCAAATCGAGAGTCCTTTGCCGTCTTCCCGCGCCCCACCTTCTATCTGATAGCTTGATGCTGCGGCACCCCAAACAAAATTATCTGGAAATTTCATCAGAATTTAGATATAATTAAGCATTAATTATCTGAAACCACACGAAATTACCAGACGCCAAATAGAGAAGACGTGCTTGTCAGGCAATTCATTTCTGAAGCATACCACAAGCAGTTTTCGCATGCAATAAGATTTTAATTGCATAAATATTCCTGATTTCTCCCTAAGCATCTCTTATATATATAAATAAACACTTGACAAGATGTTTGTCATATGAGATATAGATAACAATATGTTCCGGGCATCTCTTTCCCCTTAAGCACTGCTTAGTTATGTAAGTCAAGGTGCGGAGCAGTGTCCAAAAATAAAGATGAGGTGATCAACTTTCATCATAGTTTTGACTATTTTATTTACATCTACGGAATGTAACTTTCTAATAATGAGGAGGTCTTATGGACACAAACGGTCGTATCAGAATAAACATACCAAAGGTAGTTCATGAAACTATTGATGGTGAAACAGTTATCCTGAACCTTGATAATGGCAATTACTACAGCCTGGTAGGAACTGGTGCCCATATCTGGGATTATGTCGAGAAAGGGGTTGCTGTCAATGAAATCATCGAAAGACTACTGCGTGATTACAAAGCAGGCAAAGAGGAAATTGAACGAGAGGTCAACGAATTTCTGTCAGAACTGATGCGGGAAGATCTCATTGGGCCTGATGGTGCCGGTGCTTCAGATGTGGATAAACCGTCTGACGATCAGGCTGCCCCTGCTATTGAGGGACAAAAAAACTCTTTTGTTGCTCCGGTATTGAACAAATATACGGATATGCAGGACCTGCTTCTGCTGGATCCCATACATGAAGTGGATGAAAAGTCAGGCTGGCCAAATGTTGATGACAAAAAAGGCTGGCCAACGCGTAACCCGGACATGCCTAAGAATAATTAATCGATTTAGCGTGTTCCGAGAAACACCTCACTGTCATAAATAGTATGGAGAACAATTGATGCCGTTGGAAAAAACATTGCCATTTGCCACCAGAGAACAGGAATTACTTCTTCAGGCAGCCCTCCTGGAAGGCGAAGACGCGATCAATGCATGGGAGAAGTGGAAAAATGCTGTTGATCTGGAAGGGCACCCTGACAGCGGCTCCTATCGTCTGTTTCCGCTTCTGTATAAAAATTTGGAACGGCATGGAATCAAGCATCCTTTTATGAGCAGACTCAGGGGGATCTATCGGCAAGCCTGGTATAAAAACCAGAGGTTATTTTATGAGATGAGTAACATCNNTGCAGTTCGCCCTATGGCGGATGTAGATGTTCTGGTCCACCCATCTCAAGTTTTTTTGACAGTTGATGTCCTTGCAAGAGCAGGCTGGATGCCAACATCGGAACTGACAGAGGCTGATTTAAAATATCGACATAGCCACGATTTTAAAGATTCTTTGGGGAAGGAATTCGATCTTCACTGGCATCTGCTGTTTGAATCCTGCTGGGAGGGTTCTGACAGCGATTTCTGGAACGGATCGGTACCATTGACACTCGGGGGAGTTTCTACGCTTTCGCTGAATCCAACTGATTTACTCTTGCATGTAATTGTACACGGGGTTA
>DKBK01000150.1 GCA_002451135.1 Nitrospiraceae bacterium UBA6902 | reverse complement strand
GCCGGTATGGTCATCATCGCCACCAGAACCAGCATCAACATCTCTTCCGCGAGTATGAGCAAAATAATAATTATCAGGCAATTTACTCTGATACACAGCCCCCGGATCTGATGAAGGGGTGTCGGGGGTATCTGAAGAGGGGGGAATATAACGTGCCACCTGATTCGAATATCCGCTTTCATTTCCTGATGTATCATATGCAGTAACGGTAAAATAGTAGGTCGTTCTTTCAGGCAGACTATATAACTGATAGGTGGTTACATTGCCAATATCAATACTATTGGTATAATTCCCGGATTCAAGTCCGTAATAAAGCACATAACCTGCAAGGTCGTTTAACGGTGTCCCATCGTTATTGACTAATGGGGGGGTCCAGGAGAGTGTTACGTTCCCTGCAATGGCTGCAGCAGCAGATAATACAATAAACGTCCAGGTAATTATAAAAGTATAAACCCGATTATTTTTTATATTTCTTAATACAAACAAATTCATTCCAAATGAAAGCAATANNCTCATATTTGTCTTCAGTTAGTTTGTTTTTGAAAGCCGGTGAATTAGCTATATCTCTCCGGTCATTTAACGGTATGTCTATCAACGAAGTCCGAAATTCTATTCATGACGTATGCTGGACTCCAGGCAAGCGTAACGCTTTCTGCAGAGGCAGGGGCGGTACAAAGCTACATAATCAGACAGAGGCAACAGCCAATAAGTTGCATGACCGTCTATGCTGAATATTATTCTCTGTAACATGCATAAACATACGTCCCATTCTTACCCCTTTATCAAACACAAACTTTTCTCAGGTGTGCGATCTGGGAACCTACAAAAAAGAGATGAGAGAGGTTGTTATTCTACACCTTCATCTATCTATTAATTAAATTATTCTATGGTAAAGTTGTGAAGATATTGTGAATGAGTTGTATCCATCGAGGTTGCCGGACTTTTTAGATCTCTATGGAAAAAAGTCACATGAGATGAGCAACGGGTGTTCGTGGCAAGTACGCTGAAAGCTATTCAAAGGACAGTAACGAAGTTGTACCTGCCCCCCCCAAAGTCATCACAGTCATTTCAAATGCCAGGGAAGTCAATTGAACTCTTAGGGGGACGGAAGATATCGTAGAATCAGAATAACATACGCTGGTTGAAAAGATAGAAGACATACACAGTTTATAGACGTAAACAGGCAATAGCCGGGACCGTTTAAAATTGTAAAAAGATTTGAAGAGGCGCGTATAAAGAATAAAGCCTTTAAAATTCTTTTTTTCTTATGCTAGTCTCCGAGGATCTCTGCCCCCAATTCGGAAATAACAATTCCCCGCCATGCGAGTTTGAGGTCAGCGCCTACATAATCCAGATCACACCAGTCATCAGTACGCGGTTCTACGGTGGATTTCGCATTCCTCACGGACCTTGCAACGGCCTCGAGCTCCGGCTTTATCCATGGAAGCACTTCACCGGGAAACTTGTCTGATGCGGGTGAAAGGTCTGATCCAGCAACGAGTATGGCGTTCGTTACCTTGCGTCCTTCTTGCCCGGCTGCCTCAGGACCGAGAAATACCCTGGCCTCATCAAAGCTTTCGAGGAGTACGCTTTCGAGTCGTTCCAGATCAGGGGATGATCCTTTCGCCCAGGTCATGGTATTGATTATCAACCGCCCGCCTGGGTTCAACACCTCTTTTATGCGCAGCATGGCTTCACTCGTGGTAAGATACCATGGAATATTTTCGCCGGCGTACACGTCGAGAAATACCAAGTCAAAGCGCTTCTGTCTTGTCCGGTTAAGATAGGTGCGTGCATCCTCATACACGAGATGCACCAGATCAGGAAGACCAAAATACCTGCGTGCAACGTCTCCTATATCAGGTTCCAGCTCGACAGCGCTTACCTCAACGCCTCTCCTTACAAGTTGTTTGGCCAGGATGCCGGCCCCCAATCCTAACAGAAGGGCGCTCTTTGCCCGCGGATGATACAGGTGGGCAAGATAGTTTTGATATTCTGTAAATGGATAGGCAGAGACTCCCCCCATCTCACCTCCCTGAATGGCTCCATCAAGGAGAAGACTTCTTGTCCCCATGTCAGGCATGTCCATTACCTGTATCAATCCAAGGTTGCTTCCCTTTGTATATATAATTGTAGCCTGGGAGCCATATAGCGCAAATGTCTCGGCAGGGGCAGGAGCAGCGAGCATCAAAACAAGTGCTGCCAATGGAACCATGCCTGCTACCAGAGGCTTTATCCCTTTCAGGGCCGCGCCCCAGAATGCTCCGATCAGAACCAGCAGTATTCCGGTACAGCTCAATACCAGGCGCAGAGGGAAATTGGGGATAAGCCAGAGCGCAGTGAGCCATCCCCCTGCAAGGCCTCCGATCGTGTTTGTGAAAAACAGACTTCCCGCAGCAGAACCGGCCCCTGTCCCGAGTTTCCCCAGACGTTCTATCAAAAGGGGGCTGACTGCTCCCAGTGACACGAGGGGCACCCCGAATAAAATCATGGCGCTTAAAAAACTGCCTCCCGCAATCCCCAGCGCCCTGGCGGTAGTCTCCAGCACGAACACCCGTAACAGGGGGAAGAGTACCAGCCATATCCCTGCTGAAAAAAACACCATGGGCAGGCTCAGGTTCCTGTTTTTTCTGCTTAACCTGCCACCCGCCCAGTATCCGAGAGCCAGGGATAACAGCGTAGCAGTGATCTGGGCGGTCCAGACCTTAAGTGAAGTCCCATAAAAAGGAGCCAGTGCCCGTACCCCGGCGATCTCAACGACCAGCACGGAGATCCCCTCCAGAAAGGCAGTGACGACAAACAGTTTTCTGAGAACTCCCGGGTTATTTATGCCAGACATGATATTCCTCTTTTTTTTATCTCTGCTAAGATAACGAAAATGAGCTCAGTTCAGGATTATGGGCCTTCTCTTCCGTTCCCGTGATTGATCCTTTATGATCCCTGATCCATAGTATCATTTTCATGAATACGTGCTCAATGTTTGATTATACCAGCATTCATTCAACTATTAGTACTGTATGTCAGATTTCTATCAGAATGTTCCAAGAAGGAAAAGGACCACTCTGCAGGTTTTTATTGGTACATCGCTGTTCCCGCTAATTGCCGTGGCAAGCCATGCATAATTGAAATCCTGAGCCTACATTCAGCCTCCAGAGTTTACTGTTGTCCGCGGCATGGGGATCATGACAGCTTGCGCATGTAAGCTCCTGTCCTTTACGCAGGGGGTCCGGCTTACCGCGCGTCGGATGGTACTGTGCATTGATATATCCCTGTACAATATGCAGTCCGCTCCCTTTATCAATATGACATCCTACGCACAGGTCCCATGTATTCATGAAAAGGTTGTAGGGGTAGTCAGATGCATGAGGGCTATGGCATATGGCGCATTTCCCTGTATTGAACGGTCCATGGAGAAACTTCTTGCTGTACCATTTTTCTTTTTGTTCCAGATGGCATCCGAAGCAGAGTTTGGTATCCGGCTTTTTTACCGAGTACGCAGGTTCTGACAGCGGCTCGTGACAGCTAAGGCAGCTCCATACAGCGGAAGGTCCATGAATAAAGGGGCGCGCTGTCAGGCTCTTGTGGCAGGAGTAGCATGTGGACGTGGCTGCTTCAGAGGGGCTGAGCCCCTTCACCGCCTCCGCAGGAAATGCCGCGATGCTCACAGGTTTTTTATCATTCTCACCAGGTTGAAGAGTGTGGCATGGGCTGCATAGCGAACGATCACTCCCATGGAAGTAATCCTTCTGAAATCCCGGAGGAGGTTTTTGGTACATACTTTGAAGATCAGAGCGGCGAAACACACGTATGGACTTTTTGTCTATAGGCTGTTCGTTTTTCATTGCCATGATATCGATTATGTTCATTCCCGTTTTAAGGGGGACAGAGAAACATGCAAACCTGCTGTCAGGGGAGAACTCCAGTTTCTTATCGCCGTTTACATATACGGTTATTGAAGCGGCGCTACCCGGAGAAACTGTAAGGGAAATACTTAAAAGGTCAAATTCCATAACTGTCCTGTCCGGGGGATAATTAATAATAACGTCACCTTCGGTTCCAAGAGCTGAGTGACTAAATAAAAATGAAAATAGAAGGACCGATAGAATAATCAGTCCTGCATTGCGTCTATGGGCAAGGGGAACACATCTCATATTTGTACCTTATCTTTTTCGATACTTCGCCGGGATAACTTGAGAAACTCAGTCGGGAGTGGCCGCATTACAGTCGTCATCTTTCCCATTATGGGGTTTCTCCGGCGACTCCGGGTTGACTGATGGATCGTTGTCATTACAGTCTGCATCCAGGGTGTAACCGTCACCATCATTATCAGGATAGATCCCTAACGTAACAGTCACTGAGTTATGATCAGCGTCATTTGAAGGAATCTCCGAACTGGAAATACCTGTCTTCCCGGATGCCACTTCAACACCATATGTTATTTCGCAGGCCGTAGAGGCGGCTAAGGTGTGTCCAGAACAGGTGTCGGCTTTTATGCTGAATGGCGGTTGAGGACGGGTGACTGTACCGATTTTGAGTTCAGAGGCTCCCTCATTTTTTACTGTCACGCTCCTGTCAGACAGTCTCGCGGTCTTCATATTCCCTCCGAAGAAAACAATCCCGGGA
The DNA here is from genome assembly GCA_002451135.1 of Nitrospiraceae bacterium UBA6902. Classification (GTDB taxonomy): domain Bacteria; phylum Nitrospirota; class Thermodesulfovibrionia; order UBA6902; family UBA6902; genus UBA6902. Next base: position 25,019 of record DKBK01000150.1, on the reverse strand, counting down.
GTAACACGTATAAGAGGAATTCCCGTGGCGAGATACCCCTTTTTCTCAATGGTAGGCACACCCCGTCCCACTATCACCCCGCTATCATTAATGGAAGATGCCTGGGCCCATTGCCAGCCGTCAGGGAGGAGCATAACGGAAGAATTACCGTTATGAACAAACCCTGACATGTTCCCGTTTTTGTATAACACCCTCCCGACAAATACTCCTTTGTTGCTAATTTTGTAAATCTCGACAAGTTTAAGACCGGGAGGAGACAAGTCGATGTATGCATTATTCCGGGAATAAAAGCCCTTGTAGTTTTTGTCCAGCCCGAATCCGACAATATTCCCCTGGTCATTGATGTCAAATACCTTTGCCTCTGTCCAGCCAGGGGGAAGGATTATCGTGTAGGTGCCATCACGGTAGACAAAGCCGGCAAGGGTCTTGTTTGCATCCCGGCCATAGCCTACAATAACGCCCATATTGTTTATCCCGTATGCATAAGCCTCTTTCCAGCCTGCGGGGAATATTTCCGTGTAATGCCCTTTGCGATAGAGAAAGCCTTTCATCCTGTTGCCATCGTAGCCGTATCCGACAACGTCACCGACATTGTTGATATCATATGCGTAGGCCTCTTTCCAGCCTGCGGGGACTATTTCGGTGTACCGCCCCTCGCTGTAGAGAAAGCCTTTATAGGAAGTCCCAAGTCCGTATCCTGCCACCTCACCGTTGTCGTTGATACTATTGGCAAATGCCTCGGTCCACCCAGGGGGTATCAATGGTTTATAGGTACCGCTCTCATGGAAATATTGCTGATAAAGGAAGGCCTTAAATGTTCCTTTCTCATCTCTTCCCGAACCCACTACTACGCCACGGTTGTTGATGCCATTTGCTTCTGCTTCTATCCATCCCGGGGGGATAATTTCAGTGAATGTATATGAAGCCCATGACATGAGAGGCAGGATGAAAAGTACCATTGAGACCGTCAGTGCAATGCAGGTCGAGAGATGTAACCTGCGTGGAAAAACCATCGATATTATGCTCATTGCCGAAACCACTACGCTTATGCCTTTTACACTAAGCTTTCTGATTATAAAAAATAAGTATATAATATTTATGCCGAGAGTTAATGTTCCCGATCACAGTCACCCTGTACCATTATAACAGACCTGTTAATATGCGCACAATAGACTTATGACTGAAAATCTGTTAAATTAAAATAAGTTGCGAGAGAATAGAGAAGAATCTTTTTGTATCCGGATGACATGGGTACAGACATTAAAAGATATAACAAGACCCTCGTGAAGAAGATAATCATTGCAACCTGGCTGTGCCTTGCTGTCATAAGCGGATGTACCAAGACAGAGGCACCTGATCCCAAAGAGAACAAAGACCAGGAGGGGAAAAGCATTCTCTTAGGAATTATTCCGGAACGTAACATATTTGAACAGATGGTCCGTTATGAACCTGTCGCCCGGTATCTTTCAATAAAAACAGGGATGAACGTCGAACTAAAGGCCCTGACCCGTTACGGTAACATAGTCGACAATTTCGTATCCATGGGGCTGGATGGGGCATTTCTGGGAAGTTTTACATATGCGCTTGTACATGAAAAACTGGGGATTGAACCCCTGGTAAGACCAGTGAGCATGGATGGGACGTCCACATATCATGGATTAATCTTTGCAAGGAAAGACAGCGGCATCAAAACAGCTAAACAGATGAGAGGGAAGACGTTTGCCTTTGTGGACAAGGCAACAACGGCAGGGTATCTTCTTCCTCTCGTATTCTTCAGGGAACACGGCATCGAAGACTACAGGACATATTTCAGGGAGACATATTTTACGGGCACTCATGAAGATGCGATATATGATGTTCTCAACAAAAAAGCAGACATCGGCGCGGCAAAAAATACCATATTTTACAAGATTGCAAAAAGCGACAAAAGGATAATTGAGGAACTCATCATCCTCGAAAAGTCTCCTGATGTTCCAGAAAACGGATTGGCGGTGAGAAAGGAACTTGACAGCTCAATTGCCAGGGAACTGAAAGACACCCTTATGCACATGCATCATGATGAGGAAGGCAGGCAGGTATTGAGAAATTTCGGTGCGGAAAGGTTTATAGAGACTTTTCATTCAGACTATGCAGCAGTATATAAGTATGCACATAAAATAGGTCTAGATCTGACCACATATAATTATTTGAATAATTAATGAAAAGAAGGATCCTCATAGGGTTGACCGCCTTTTGCATGATATTCCTCATGGGCGGCATATATATCATAACCACCATTGAAACCTCAACCACGACACTCGACAATCTCATAACCCTTCATCAGGTGGAGATACTGAGAGAACAATTATTGCTGCAGATAAAGAGGGTGCAGGACGACATCAACCTGAAGAATACCAGGTATGCAAGCAACATCGATACCGTCATCAAAAACGTAAGAAACATGGAACATATGTCCGACACCTGCTTTGACTGCCATCATACCCGGGAAATGCAGGACAAGCTCAAGGATCTGAGAAACACGGTAGCTGATTATAAAAAAGCCATCAGCAGGCTCTTCACTCTGCGGGCAAATATGGAGAGGCTGCAAGAAGAAGAAGACATGGCCTTCAATATAGGCGAGGAACTGGTTACAAAAGTAAATAATATGATTAGCATGGCGAGCAGCAATCTTGAGAGCAAGACGCAGTCTTCCCTTAAAGACATAGGTCATACCAAAATAATGCTCTATGTTCTGGTGATTGCCTTCCCTTTTTTGCTCGGGGGCCTTGGGTATGTGTATATCATAGGATTTACGAAGCCCGTGCATGAACTCCTGAAGGCCACACGCAGATTGGAAAGCGGTGATCTGGACTACAGGATTGAGGGGTTGCAGTATGAATTCGGAGAAGTCGCTGCTTCATTCAATAATATGTCAAAAGCGCTTAAGGAGAATGTACATGAAATACAGGAAAGCGAGAAACGGTACCGCATGCTGTTCGAAAGCGCAGGTGACGCCATCTTCATGGTGGATGCTGAAGAGGAAAATATTGGCAGGATCGTATCAGCAAACAAGGCAGCCGCTGACATGCATGGGTATACTATTGATGAGCTATTGTCTCTTAACCTGGTACAGGACCTTGATACCCCTGATGCTGCCGAAGATGCGCCTGAGCGCCTGAAGCGTATCCACAGCGGAGAATGGATCACGGGGGAAATCTCTCACCGTAAAAAAGACGGCACGGTCTTTCCTGTTGAGATCAATGCAGGACTCCTGGAATTTATGGGGCATAAATATATTCTTGCGATCGACAGGGACATCACCGAGCGTAAAAAGTCTGAAGCGGCGATAATAAGGTCCTATATAATCTTCGTGACGGTATTGGACAGTATCGATGCAATCATATATGTCGCAGACATGAACACACATGAAATTCTGTACATGAACAATGTCGCACGAGATGTCTTCGGGGACCTTGAGGGGAAGACGGGCTGGGAGGACCTGCTGGCAGGGCAATCAAGACCGTCTGATTTCCGCACGAACGACCGATTGCTTCATCCCGACGGCAGCCCCGCAGACGCAGTCCATTGGGAATTTCAGAACACCGTGAACGGCAAGTGGTATGATATCTGCGACAGGGCCATTGAATGGATAGACGGGCGCATTGTCAGGATGGAAATCGCGACGGACATAACAGAACGCAAAAACATCGAAGAAGCCCTGAAAAGGGCGGAACAGATGAAACTCGTAGGAGAATGGGCGGCTGGGCTCGCTCACGAAATCAAAAACTCGCTGGCGGGAATTAAAATATCCGTTGAGGTCCTGGGCGCTGACCCGGGCATTGCGGAGGACGACAAGGAAACGATTTATAAAGCAGTTGATGAGATTAAACGTATCGAATCGCTTCTGAAGAGCCTCCTCAGTTTTGCCAAGCCCCCGAAACTCCAGCTCTCAACCGCAAATGTAAATGATATTCTTGACAAGACCATTGACTTTTCACTGAAACAGCCCTATCTGTCATCAACCGCCGAGGACAAAATAAATATCAGAAAAGACCTTGGAACAAACCTGCCTGAAACGTTGGTCGACTCCCAGCAGCTGCAGCAGGTATTTTTAAACTTACTGCTCAATGCAAAAGATGCAATGAAGGACGGAGGGACGCTGTCCGCCAGGTCANNCACGGAGGCAGCATATCGGCTGAAAATAAACCCGGCGGCGGAGTAATATTTTATATAAACCTGCCTGTCAAACAAGCAGAAAAGGAGTTATAACATGAAAAGCAAGGGGAAAGTTTTTATCCTTGATGACGATGACCTTATCCTTTCGATGCTGTCCAAAGTGTTAACGATGGACGGTTATGAGGTATCCCCCGAATCCACCACAGATGACATCATCAATAAAATCAGGTCATTTCAGCCCGATGTGGTCCTTCTGGATATAAGACTTCCCAAGCGCAACGGGATTGATATCCTCCGTGACATTAAGAGCGAAGGATTAAGTGCTGAGGTTATCATGCTGACCGCGGACGATACCGCTGAAACAGCGGTAAGGGCCATGAAACTCGGTGCGGTAGACTATCTTACCAAGCCCTTTAACATTGAGGAAGTGAAGATTGTGGTAAACAATGTGATAGAAAAAGAAAACCTCAAACAGGAAGTGGCATATCTCAGAAAAGTCTATTCAGAGACGTTTGAGAGAGAATTCATAGGGAAAAGCAAGGCCATACAAGACCTGGTCTCACAGATGCAAAAGCTTGCCCAGGCCCGGGTTTCAAGTATCCTTATCACGGGCGAGAGCGGTACCGGAAAGGAAGTCGTGGCAAGAAATATTCATCATTTCATGTACGGCCCTGCCAGCTCCAGGGTCGCGCCTTTTATCTGGATTAACTGTGCCGCAATGCCTGAAACAATCCTTGAGAGTGAACTCTTCGGATATGAGAAGGGTGCGTTTACCGATGCAAAGGCCGACAGGAAAGGATTATTTGAGATGGCAAAGGGCGGGTCACTCCTTCTCGATGAAATCGGTGATATGAAAACCGAACTGCAGAGCAAGTTATTGAGAGTGCTTGAGGAACGGACAATACGGCGTATCGGAGGAGGGAAAGAAATACCCATAGATGTAACGGTCATTGCGACTACCAATAAGAACCTTTCTGATGCGGTCCAGAACGGGGAGTTCAGGAAAGACTTGTTCTTCAGGCTGAGCACATTTTATCTTCATATATTGCCGCTGAGGGAGAGGCAGGATGACATACTACTCCTTGCCANNCCGGAAGCGGAAGAACTGCTCGTTACCTATAACTGGCCGGGCAATGTAAGGGAACTCAGGAACCTCGTGGAACGGTTTGTTGTGCTGGAGAACATTGAAGCCATACTTCCTGAACATCTGCCTCAATGGCTTACAAAAGAACAGCCGGCTCCAGGCAAGAGTTCAAGTATTAAATTTATTCTCCCGGAGGCGGGTATCTCGATCGAAGAAATGGAAAAAGACCTGATTATGCAGGCGCTCGAAAAGACAAATCAAAATAAAACCCAGGCAGCAAAACTCCTGAACATGACCTATGATGCCTTCAGATCACACCTGAAAAAATACGGAATAAAATAGATTCCTCATGAGGTGCTGTTTCGAACAGCTCTTATGTCGCCCTGGTGGCGTTAGGGTAACTATATATAATTATTAAGAGTAGGTCCTGATTCTCCAGGGTGTGGTAGCAACGAGACGATGGTGATCAACTCTATCTTTATGTATTCTTATCCTTCTTTAACTGTTCCAGTTCGTCTTTCATAAGGCCGAGTTCCTGCGCCATTTTCTTGTTTTTTTCGCTCAGGTTTGAAATCACCATGGAGAAATGCAGCGTGATTAGCATCAGAAATCCAAATCCAAGAAGGAAGAGGAAAGAGGGAGGATAAAAAAAGCCGAACAGTCTGGCCATGTAATCCAGAAGGTTTCTCCAGATGGAAAAGATCAGCAGAACCAAAGAGGAGAACAGCCACAGAAGCGCGTATCTTTCTTTAAACGCACCCCGCCGAATAAGTTCGATCACCGTAACCATGATAAAAAGGCTTACTGTAATAGACAAAATCTGTACAACTTCCATAGCTATTAAGATAAATAAATAAAAATTGATATGTCAATCATATGGGGAGTTTTCACTGGTTAGTGTCTGTCCCTGACCTATGTAATAATGAATCTTCTTTTTAGTGTGCCCACAAATATAGCGAGAAGTACCTTTATCATATAATACACAGAGCCTAACGCCGTGATTGAAGACTCCCCTTTTTCCCTTTGGCGCATGCATACAGGTACTTCTTTTATTTTCAGTTTACTCTTGTAGGCAACAATTAATGCTTCTACCTCCGGATAATCCTCCGGGTAGTAATCATTGAAGAGCTCCATGGCCTTTTTACCATACGCCCTGAACCCTGAGGTGGTGTCAGTAAACTTCTGGCGGCATATAAGAGATATGACACCTGAAAACACCGAGCTGCCTATTTTTCTTGTGAACGGCATGGCGTATGCTGTGGCATTGAGAAACCGTGACCCGATGGACATATCTGCCCCTTGATGAATCTGTTCAAGAATTTTCTCTATCTCATTTGCAATGTGCTGACCATCACCGTCAAACTGGACCGCAATATCATAATTATGTATATATCCATATTTAATCCCGGTCTGAACAGCACCGCCTATGCCAAGATTATGCGGAAGGTCTATTACCCGTACACCAAGCGATCGTGCAACATGGGACGTACCATCGTGAGAACCGTCATTAATAATCACAATGTCTCCCAGGGGGAAATTGTCCCTCAGGTCCATTATGACATTTTGTATGTTTTCGGCTTCATTATATGCGGGAACGATTACAAGAATTTTCATTTCANNTGTGACATCCTTCTCCGGAGAAGTCTCCTCTTTCTCAGTATTGAAGGCAGGCCCTTTAAGGCAGCCAGGTATGCCTTTATCACTATTACGATAACATCTTTTGCCGAATAAGATTCAACAAACTTTGCAGCACTCCCCTTTCCCGAAAGGGTTCCGTAAAACTGCATGAGATATCTCCACAACACATAGAAGGGGAGTCCCATATTCCACGTAAGGGGAAAGTTCTTCCATGCGACCCACAGGTGATTCCGCTCTACCAGAAATGCCTTTGTATGTGAATAGGTCCCTCCTGTGCCTGAATAGCAATGATACACAATTGATGCCGGCACGGAAAGGGCCTTCCAGCCCGCACGTCGTGCACGCAAACCAAGATCAGTGTCTTCACAATAGGCAAAGAAATCACTGTCGAAGTGTCCTATGTCATCGAGCATTTTATGCCTGTACAGTGCGCAGCATGCGCTTGGACACAGGATTTCTTTTAGATTGTCATATTGACCGGTGTCTGTTTCAAGCCTTCCTCTCCCCTTTGCGATCCCGTCGCGATAGATGAGAAGACCGCCGACAGAGTCTATTTCCCGTTTATTCTGGAGGGCAAGAATCTTCGGGGCCCACATGCCGACATCCTCATCAGAAAGTTCAGCCTCGGTCACGAGAGTCCGGAGCCAGTCTCTGTCTGCTTCTGTATCATTGTTGAGAGTTGCGATATATTTTCCCCTTGCCGCCCGTATCCCCTGATTGTTTGCTTCCGCAAAGCCCATGTTCTGTTTATTTTCTATTACCATTGTACCGGGGAATCTGGTTTTAATAAAATCGACCGATTCGTCTGTTGAACCATTATCAACAATGATGACTTCAAACTCCTTAAATGTCTGCTTCTGGAGAGAGGACAGGCAGGCAGGTAAAAATTTCATGCCGTTCAGATTAGGAATAATCACCGAAACCAGCGTTTGTCTATCTTGTTCTGTGTTCATATTGGTTTTATTATTTTACAGATTGCCATTAAGGCCCTTCAAAGAACCTCTCTATCACTATAACACCTGTTTTTTATATGCAGCCAAAGGCAATACATGACTTGCAGGATTAAGATCTTCTCTGCAAAAGATCATGATAGGACTCTTCCAGTTTTAAGACAAGTGCCTCCGGAGAGTAATGTTGACGGACAAATTTGCGCCCATTTTGAGCAAGTTGAGATGCAAAATCCTGATCAGTCATGAGTTTGATGACAGCAGCGGCAAAGCTCTCCGGATCATCTTTAACGAGAAGGTCCCGGTCTGCTAATGCTCCGATGCCCTCATTGCCGTATGATGTAGTAACAACCGGTTTCCCCGCAGCCATGGCATCCAGTATTTTTACGATAATGCCGCCACCGACCAGTATGGGAGCCACAAAAACGGCAGCCTGCTTATAACATTTGTCAATGTTATCTACAAACCCCGGCACCTGAATGTGTGAATTGTTCTCCGCGAGCGATCTCAATTCCTCAGGGGGACCGTAACCTGCAGCAATGAAAACGGCATCAGGGACTTTTTCCCGCACAAGGGGGAAAATTTCATTATAAAAATAGAGCACTGCGTTCACATTTACTCTTCTGTACTTATACGATGCCAGAAAAAGGATTGTATTGCCCTGTATGCCATATTCCCTTTCAGTAATATCGAGCCCGGCAGGATGAGGGATAACATCAATAACAGAGCCCCGCTTAAAATTAAGCAAATATTTCCTGTCATAGTCGGATCTGGTGAAAATCATATCAAACTTGTTTAAAATGAATAGCTCAAGATGCTTAACTGCATAAAAAAGAAGCAAGGCAGTGCACTTTCGCAGTCCCCGTGCATTCCCCGCGTTTCGTTCTGCAGGCTTGGTAATTACATCATGCGCATCAACAATCATCGGGACCTTCCTCTTTTTTAACATGAGGCCGGCCTCGACCCATTCAACCTGGACAATATCAAAATTCCCGTTATTGATAATCCGGTCCGCGAAGCGGCTGAATCCAATATAGTTTATAATCAATCTGATCGCTTCAAGTAAATCTCTTTTTACAGTTGTCTTATATGAATAGTGATGAATTTCCCTGCAGTAAGGCCGCAAAGAATCAAGAAATGGGAACTCACTCTCCTCAAGTCGCGTGACCAGATAAATTTCATTTTGTCTGGATAAAATTTTCAGCATTTCAAAGACAAATCTCCCCCCGGCATGGCCGGCTTTTTCATAGGGAAGAAAAAGACTGACAATGCAAATTTTCACAGTACCATTCCCCCGGATTTCAAATGTTCACGAAATGTCTGCAAGATTCTTTCTGATGTTATCGTAGAATTGTCAGCATCCTTTCTGTAGGTGCAGTAGTCATCAGATAACGACGCAACTTTGACACCGGACCCAAAGGTCCCTATTTCCTGGGCTGAGGTAGGTGCATAAAAACTCAAGTTTCTTATTTTTTGTGATATTGCAAGGTGTAATGCCAGGCTGTCACTGCTGATAACATAGTCACACGATTTGATGATTGCAGCAAACTCAAGAAGAGTGTTTTCAGTGCCGGTATCGAATAATCGATCAGATGATACATTATCTATAATTGTCCTGTTCCTTTCATTCTCTTCCATTCCTCCAAGAAGATGCATGCCGGTTTTTTTTCCGCTGATCTCTAAGTCTAACATCCCTTTGATAAGATTAATAGTTTCCCTAATATCCAACTGCTTGGACATCCATCGAGATCCCGCCCCGCTATTTAATCCTATATTAAAATAGTCCTTCGGAAATATTAATGACTTTTCCTTTTCGAGTATCGGTGAATTGAAAAACAGCGGTTCCTCAATTTTTATATCGAGCATTGCTGCCATAATTTGATTATGTTCCCGCGTGTTCTCCTTTTTTAATTCATCTGCCCTTTTTTTGCCAAATCGGGAAATCAGACCCATATCAAACCATTCAGCTGATTCATCAGTGTATACAGGCTGGTTATCCTTCGTCAGACCGGCCCCGATGATATTTTTATAGGTAAGCTTCGACACAACGGAAAGAATCTCTATTTCCTCATCAAGAGATATGACCAGATCAAATGATAATTCCTGCAGGCTTGACAGATTATCCTTAGGGGTGACTATTTGGAATATGTACGGGTTATACCTCAGCAGATCAACAGCATCTAATGCGGTCAGCCAATATATTCTGACTCCTGGATATTTCTCATATATCCCCTTTAATATATAGGAGGTTCTGATAACGTCACCCAAAGCTCCATGTTTGATGATTAGTATTCTTTTCATCGTCTTCACTCAATCAGCCACACATCAGACTGTCAAAGGTTTCCGTGCAATAATACATATCCCTGATGCAGCAATTCTGCGGGAGATGAAATTCATAATGGAAGCCAGAATCTTACCTGTAGTATTCAATGTATAGGAATACTTCCTTGACTGTAAAAAAGGGAATTCTGACCAGATGGTCAGAGAACGGGATTTATCAATAAAATCATCAAGGCCCATCTCCATTGCCTGGAATCCCTCCTTTTCAACCATCTCCTTCACTTCTGTTACTGAATATCGATACTCTGCAAAAGAAATCTTTCCCTTACGGATTCTATGGAAAAGCAGATAAATACTTCTGAGAGGATGGGCAATGCATTTTCTGAAAATATTATTATACGGCACGGTCAGAATAAGAGTGCCTCCAGGCTCCAATACCCTGTATGCCTCCTGAAGGGGCCTATCAGGCCCTTCTTCAAAATGCTCCACCACTCCCAGGGAGATGTAGGCGCCCAGAGAGTTGTCATTATCGCGGAGATTCCCTATATCACCGTGTTCTACATTGAGGGCTGGTTTCCATCGTTTCAGCCTTTCTATGACCTGTCTATCGTGGTCTATTCCGGCAATATGGTATCCTTTTTCAGAGAGAAAGATAACCCACGCACCAAGACCGCATCCGGCCTCCAGGATGGCCTTGTCCTTCGGGAGATATCGCGAAAAGCAGTGCTTTATGCCTCTCTCTTCACAAGCCATGACCTCGTCCTCTATCTGACGGACGTTCCACATATGTGCCTGCTGCTGCGTGATGTCCCGTATGGTGTATATTTTTTTCATATTAATTATTGCCGTGCCGAATTCAATTTTCTGATCTTGAACCAGAACGAACCGCCGTGATGTGCAACATCTGAAAGATGAGGATGTTGCCAGATGGTCGCATCCAGAATATCACAAAGGGAACGATCAAAAGAAATAAACATATTCGGCAAGATGATCTCATATCGTTGACCCTGATCCGCAAGCAACAACATGGCTAGACAGTATTGCTCTGAATAATATCTGAATTTCCAGGCCTCAGGGTAATCATAGGGGAGCCAAATATCGTGAAGCTGGACGAGAACGCCTGGTTTTAAATAGGGAAGAACATCGAGGAAAAAAGTCGTAGCATCGGAATTCATGAAAATACGATGTGAATTATCAATAAAAAGGATATCGCCGTCGTCCAATTTCTGAAAGATGCTCAGCGCCACTTCTTCAAGTGGAAGACGTATGGACCGGTCAGAAATGCCCTCGATTTCNNCTTATCGCACGCCTTGCAAATTTGGTCGAGTTTCCTGAGCCGACCTCGAAATAATGCCTGGGATTTGTCGAGGCCAGGAACGTATAAAGGGCCATGCTGTCAAGAGGCGGAATATAGCGATTGATCCATGCCGGCTCAGCAATGCCAGTTGGTTTATCATCAGCATTAAGAGGGATGGCTTCAAAATATTTAAGATATGCTTCGATACGCCTGAGCCAGTCTTCATAGAGCTTTCTGTTCTTATTCATAATTTCATAAAGAAGCGGATGAGGGTTTTCCTGTGTGTAGCGCTGCCGTGGTCTGACAGGATAATCCAGAAAAATTGGATACTTATATCCAATTGGAACATATTTTGTGAGAAATGTCTGGAAATGATCATAATCAGGCAGCAGGTTTTTCAGAAAAGTTAGTATCCTTGAACGTAACATGATCATTTCTCCTCATTAACCCCTATATCTTTTTTCAGATTATCTTTGGAAGAAAAGTGCTTCCCGATCTGTTGATGATTCATCCTAACGCCCTTATGGCTCTTTCAAGGGTCAGTACAACCTTCTCCCATGAATATTTTTCCTCCACCAGCTGACGTGCATTGCCGGTGAGACTGTCAGACAATTCCCTGTCCGTCAACAGTTTTACGGTCGCGTCGGCAAAATCGAGGGAGGAATCAGCGATGAGAAGATGTTCACCGTTCTTTACCTTAATCCCTTCGCACCCCTTGGAAGTGGTAACCACCGGGGTCCCTGCAGCCATTGCCTCCAGGATCTTCAGTCTCGTGCCGGCCCCGATACGGAGAGGGTCAATGAGCACATCCGCCTTTTTTAAAAAAGGAATAATATCGGGGACATTTTCATGAAGCGAGACTTCCCCTGCACTTAACTTGTCACGTATCCGCCAGAGACTGCGTCCTACAATATCCAGTTTTACCCCCTCTATTTTAGACAAAATAATAGGAAATATTTCTTCCAGCAAATAGTCTGTGGAATCAATCGTTGGAATATAGTCCATGGATCCGATGAAGAGAATACGTCTTTCCGAAGTTTTTTTCGGTACATATGCGAACCGTTCAAGATCAACGCCATTGGATATCGTGATAACCCTGCCGTCTTTTCTAATATGAGCGCTTATCATGTCACGTTCCCTGTCAGATACAGCCACACAGAGGGAGCACTCCTTCCAGGCATCTTCCTCAATCTGTTTCAGCCTTTTTTCTTCCAGTCCATAAAGCAGTTTTTTCAGTACATTACTGCTTGCTTCCTTCATCTGCCTGATCAGGTCATATTCTATATTATGCATGTCAAGAACAATGGGTATATCTTTTACTAGCCGGGCATATTGCCACATCATGGGGAATTCTATCTGTACGACGTCAAATCTTCTGCTTTTCAGAAGTTCCATCAGGAGGTTACGAAATGATCCTGATGAATATCGAATGGCATTATAGGGTTCACTGCGAAGAACAAAGCGCATCCGCTCCCGGAGCCACTGAGGCTTTCTGGTCACGACCTTTATCTCTTCACAGTATTGTGACAGGGGGCCGTAGTCGGCAATAGTGTCTTCGGACAGACACGCCAATGTAACTTTATGATTCCTTGAAAGATACTTAATGATATTGAACATACGTATCTTTCCGCCGTGCGTCAGTGGATAGGGGAATGACGGTGCAATGAAAAGGATCTTCACAGGCCTTGCCTCACGCCCATTTTTTTGAAGAGATAAAAATCAGCATAGCCCAGGGCACCGAGTTTGAGCGGCCTTAAGACTGCAGAGAATCCCTGCCCGAGAGCAGTCTTCATGAAAAATAAGAGTGTTTTCAGCTGAAGGAGATGGCAGGGCCACATCCATTGTGGGGCAAAACGCTTCATGAAGTAGAGACGGTTCCGTATTGAATAATACATGAACGTATCGGAATAGCCCTGTTTCCGGTGCGCACCCTCCCTGTGCCAGAGTCTCGCCTTTGGTTCATAAAACAGCTTCCACCCCTTTTGTGCTGCCCGCAGGCTCCAGTCCACATCCTCGAAGTAGAGGAAGTAATTATCATCCAGGAGGCCGATGTCTTCAACCATCTCCTTTTTTACAAGAACACTGCATCCTGTAATATACCCCGCAGGCCCCGGGGTATCGTATGAGCCGTTATCTCTGCAATCCTTGCCTGTATGATGTGTCAGTCCACCCTTTTCCAGATCCACCTTGCCTCCGGCGAACCAGATGGTTTCAGGAGCGTGATGATAATAAATCTTATTGCCGACCATTCCCCGTGCAGGTTCTGCTTCAGCAGCACGGACAAGATAATCAAGGCATTTTTCATCAACGATCGTATCGTTATTTAATAACCAGATATAATCAGCCCCCTGTTTCTGCGCATACCGTATCCCGAGATTGTTGCCCCCGGCAAAACCGAGATTTGTACCGGTTTGAATCAAATGAATATCCGGAAACTGCTTACGAATCATCTCTTCAGACCCATCAGAAGATCCATTGTCAACAACCAGAATCCTGAAGTCTGAATAATGAAGCCTCTTGCAGGATTCAATGCATTGCATGGTATCACTCACGCCATTCCAGTTTAAAATAATTATATACACCATCTTGTTCATCAGTTTAAAAACAAATCTCTGAACGCACTTTTCCAGGAATTGGAAAATAATCCATACCGGCCTGACATCATTTCTGCAAGGACAGGTTTCAGTCTGGAAAATCCTTTTTGTGAATGTATCAGCTTCCTGTTTGAAAAATGCATTTCGAATTGTTCTAACAGCTGGAGGCCAGAGGTATCACAATTGTCGTTTTTAACTGTCTCAAGGCTTCGCTTGAGATACAGACATGACTCACCCCACCGGAGCCATCCCTCCCATAAGTTTATTTTCATTTTTGGAAAATCAAGGTATTCTTTAAAAGAAGATTTGGTCTTGCCCGGCGGAGAAACGCCAATCTGCTGATCAGAATGACGACGATAACGTATTAACTTTTCAGATATTGGCATGCCATTTGCGCCACATGAGGAGAGACATACCGCTATCCAGTAATCGTGCACCCAAAAGGCGTCGTCTGGAAAAGGAATTACCAAATCCCTCAAGGAAGCCCTGAATGCCATGGTAGCTCCGGTAACAAACTGCTTTTTCATGAAACAAAGAGTCTGTTGTCCTCTGGAAAACATTTCGAAAAAATGACCCTGAAAACCTGCCGACTCCCACAGGCTGTATCCGAGGGGATTAAGATTCTCATCAACTACGTCGGCATCGGAAAAAACGTACCCTGCGTTCGGGGCCTTCCTGATGATATCTTCTATTCTTTCAAGCTTGTGCGGTTTCCAGATGTCATCCTGGTCTGATAATGCGATGATATCTCCATTGCATAACCTCACGGCTTTCTCAAAGTTTTTTGTAGAACCAAGATTATTTTTATTCCTGTGGACCTGCACAGGGAAGGGAGAGCTTTTCCTGAAGGTCTGCAGAATATCCCAGGTGTGATCGACAGACCCATCATCGCAGACTATCATCTCGTCCGGCTGACGTGTCTGCCGCTTTATGCTTTCAAGTTGTTCGGGGAGATATTTTTCTCCGTTATATGTGCAAAGGGCAACGGATATTCTCATAAGGACCTGTTTGTTAAATTATTAAAATGAGCTATGGGCTTGTCCTGAAGCCGCCGAATATTTTCTTTAGCGCGACTCTGCATAATAGCGCGATCAGATCTATTTTTATACCCATGCTGTTAAAAGGAGAAGTAATTACCCCTTTAAATACGTGATAAAGAGTCCCTTTGAAATCATTCTCGCAGAGGTTTTGGGCAGCTTCCAAATGCCAGAATGCGATACTTCTGCCGATAATTTTCTTAAATTGAAAATTCGTATAACGGTCAATAATTTTTGCGGCATCTATTGTATTTTTCAGAATGAGCACTCTATTTTCTGTGGACCATACACCGCCTTCGTGCACTCTGTAGGCAGCCATTATTTCATTTATATAGCAGGCATTCCCGTGCTGTGCGTTCAATATATGCAAGGGCCAGTCACCCATAGGAATTGAATAGAACCATCCTGGAAAATCTTCAAATAGTCTGTTGCGGAACACAGTCGAACAGGTAGAGATGAAATTGCAGGGGATGATATCCCGGAGAGTATGAACTTTTTTAATGTCACTGCGATGAAAAAGATGGTTTTTTTCAGGATGATTTTCGTAAATAACCTCTACGTTATGAAAACTGATCGCGCAGTCTGGATGGCTATCTAAGAAATCAACCTGTTTCTGCAGTTTAAGAGGGTCTGTCCAGTAGTCATCACCCTCAAGCAATGCAATGTACTCTCCCTTTGCATGCTTTAGATTATTAATAAAGTTCCATCTCCCTGTTGGTTTCCCATTAATGTATATGACATTTTTCCTGTCATTGAGAAATAGTTTTATTTTATCAGGATGATCAGATGCATATTTTTTGCAGATTTCTCTCGTCCCGTCAATAGAATCATCTTCACCTAGAATGATTTCAAAATCAAAACTGGTCTTTTGGTTTAACACACTTTCGAGCGCCTGAGCAATATATTTTTCATGATTATACGTTGTTATTGATACACTCAGTTTCATTTAATCAATCAATATATTGTCATTTTCCCGATATAGAAGAAAGTCTGACGCCTATTTCTGTACTATGTTCAATAACAAACCGGATAATCTTGCAGATTATTTGAATGTCCTCTGCGTTCACGGCTGTTCCTGTAGGTAAACACAATACTCGTTCTGACAGTTTTTCCGTCTCTGGGAGCATCAACCCTGCGTTCGGGTAAAAAGACCGGTATGGCTCCATCCGATGGCAGCCAGGATAGAAATAACGCCGTGCCCTGATATTTTCTGCATGGAGTATCTTTATCAGCCCGTCGCGGCTTATCCCGGTCTCCTCTTCATTTATCTCTAATATAATATATTGGTAGTTCCCTCTCTCATTTATATCATAGAGTACCAGCTTTATCCCGGGGATACCGGACAAACAGTCACGGTAAGCCTCAAAGTTCCCTCTGTTTATTTTAATGAATGATTCGAGGCTCTCCAGGGAAACAACCCCCATGGCAGCGGCTACTTCATCCATCTTGCCGTTGGTCCCGAGGTGGATTACATTGTCAAGACTGGCAAAACCAAAGTTTTTCATGAGTCGTATCTTTTCAGCAAGATCGCCATCATTAGTGACCACGGCGCCGCCCTCAAAGGTATTCAGAAACTTGGTGGCGTGGAAGCTGAGAATTTCTGCATTACCGAAGCCACCGATCATCTGGCCCTTGTAAGAGCAGCCGAAGGCATGGGCAGCGTCGAAAACAAGCTTGAGGTTGCGGCGTTTCGCGATGTCGCTTAATGCATCCACATTGCACGGCCTCCCCCAGACGTGAACGCCTATGATACCCGTGGTGCGCGGAGTAATAAGCTGTTCCACACGGGCCGGATCAATGTAGTGGGTTTCGGGGTCTATGTCGCAGAAGACTGGTGTGATCTCCTGCCATTGCAGGGCATGGGCCGTAGCTATAAATGTAAAGGAGGGGATGATCACCTCGCCTGTCATTCCTAATGCCCGCACAGCGATCTCCTGTGCCACCGTGCCGTTACACATGGCCACACAGTGCCTTACATCAAGGAGTTCCTCAATCCGCTGTTCGAACTCACGCACAACTGGGCCGTTGTTGGTAAGCCAGCGGCTGTCAAGAATTCCGTTTATCTTTTCGATGAGTCGCTCGCGGTCAGGGAGATTGGGACGGCCGACGTGAAGTGTTTCCGGAAAGGTGGGCTCACCGCCAAATACGGCCAGGTTTTCTATTGTTTTTATCATATGCTTATTTCATCTCCTGAAAAATTTTTATAGGCTGCCTTAATCTTTTTGCAATCCTCGTGAGACATCCTGACGCTGTCTGTATTTTTAAAATGTTTTGGCCCCATGTAGGGTATTCCAATTGTGTAGCCCTGTTGAGAGAGTTTGTCGGCAATCCGGTGGAAAACCTGTTCAGGGTGAGCGCAGAATGCCTCATAGCTTATTTCCAGGCGGCGGGAATCTTCAATGCCCTTCATTGCCTCTTCAACGGCGAGATTTGTATGATACACCTGTCCGGCTACCTGTTCGAAGGGATCGCGGTCTTTCAGGTCAGCGTATTCAGGAGGCTTGAATGAATACCACGGTTTTATATCACCATAATACTTCATCCTGGCCTCTAACATGGACTGGATGTTATAAAACGGCCTGCGCTTCATGAAAATGACCAGGGCTTTATCCATGATGCTCAGGAGAAAAGGAATATTCCAGTTGATGATCATCGCTTTCATGGCAAGAGGCTTGTCAAAGACGGCCTCGATTGCTGCAAGCTCGGACAGGAACAGCTGACTATCTACCGATCGCAGGTCCTCTTTGTTTAAATACTGGATATCGCCATAATGAAAAAAGCGCCTCCAGAAGTACCAGAACTCATTCGGTGCAAGTGCTCCCCTGGTCTTTCCGAGATTTGAATGAAAGGGCACTTCCTCCTGAAAATCAAATATCTCTTTATTGAAATCATGTTTTGTAAGCATAAGCTGGATCTTTGCCCCGATATGGGGGGCCCCGTAAAATCTTGAAAGCATATTGGTAGGGTAGCAAAAAGCGCCGGTGCCGGCCAGCCATTGAAGCAGCAGCGTCGTTCCGCTCCGTGCACACCCCGTGATCATGACAACAGGATATTTATTTTGTTTAAAAGAAGCTGCAGCTTTTAGCTCTGCCGGATTGAGGAGACCGTTAACGTCTCTCAGGAGTTCTTCAAGTTTTTCTTTCCTCTTGTGTTCGTCAAGACGTTCAGTTTTCATCGTATATTTATATGCATAGTATTTTAGATAAACGCCAATATTATGTCGACGATCCTTCTCATGTCATCTAACCCATATCTCTGGTCAATCGGCAGGGGAACAAGGTATTTAGCGAGTTTGTATTCAAAACTGTTTTTCTTTACTCTGGCGAGCACTTCTTCCCAGTATGTAGCAACATAGATGTTACTCCTGATCAGGGACTCCTTCACTCCTTTTTTAGAAATAAGGAGGGGATATGCCATCGGACCGTTTACATTGCCTGTTGGCATATCCAGTTCATTTATACCGACAAGGCTCCGGTGGAGGAAGAGGAAGTTCTCTTCCCTTATTTTTTTTGCTCTTGCGTAATCAATGGAGGTGAGAATGGCGTGCGTCAGCTTTGACATCGTCCTGATGGGTCTTCCTGAAAAGGCGGTTTCGTTTTTCATATATGCCTGGTAGCCGGACCGGGCATCGAGGTCCAGTCTTTTCAGCAGATGTTCACATCTGCCGTACGATACATCAGTTTTGATCTGCTCATCTAAAGAAGTATCAATATACAAGTACGCTCCGTCGCTTACACCGAAGAACTTCCGGGGGGAGTAGAATGAGCACATTCCGTTGACAGGCCGGGAAAAAAAGGCTTGAGCATTATCTATTATCAGGTTCTTGTATTTACCGGACAAATTATTAATTGTCCGGTCATGAACGCCGAAGTAATTTATATAAATTATGAAGCTTGACGGCTCGACAGACCGGGCATCAATCAAAGGTTCAAAATTTTCATTGATTTGGTAGAAATCAAAATCTATCCTTTCTTTCTTGATGGATGCCGGGAGACTGCCGCAAATATAATCGGGGACATATATCTTGCCGGGTTTCTTGACCTTTAAAATATAACGAAGCGCGTTCCTGCCGCTGTTAAGGCGCAGTGCCCGGGAATGATACTCCTTTTTCCCGTCTAGTTCTATCTCAAAATAACCGCCGATTTCTTTCATTCGGTCAACTCATATGCATTCAGCATTTTCTTAATTTCATCCTTCGGGTTAAACATCAGCACATCTATTATAGACAAATCATGAATATACTCATTGCGGAATTGCTTATATGCTATGTCTTTCTTCTTAATGATATAAAGTTTTATAGAGTGTTTGTTGAATTCATCTTTGGAATATAATGCTGCCCCCCTGGTAAGATTTATATACGCGTCGCCTTTAAGAGACCTGCATATATCCAGCACCCTTGCCTGCGCTTTTAGATCCTTACTCTTTTCTATCCGGGAAGAGACTACAAGGTCCGTCCGTATGTCTAAAAAATCTATAATATTTTCCAGGCTGTTGGTAATGTATGCAGCAAGATTCTCATTTTTAAAGTCCAGTATTTTTTCTATAAGAGGGAAGACTTCACTGAAATATGGGGCTTTTGTATATGCTTGAAAAATAGTTTTAATCAGTTTTTTCCTGTTCCTGCCGAGCGTTATCTCATTAATTAACTTAAAGCTGCTTGCGCCCTTAAGTTCAAGGGTAATTAATTGCCTTTTGCCGTTTGCGAGTATGTAATTCCTGTTGATCCAGCCCTGTTTTATATAATTAACATCGTCATATATTACAAATATATCAGCAGCATTTATAAGCTGGAAATACCCGATATACGGGAAAATATATGGTTGCATAATCGCTATCTTCATATAATTACATAAGTTATGTCATACTTTCATGAAATAGCAGCAAATAAAACTGTTTCTTCAGAATGAATTGTAATATGATCTATATAAAACTTATACCCTAAATTCAAAGAAGAAATAAATGCCGGTATCTCGAAAAAATCATTCAAGCTGTGGTAGATTGAAATTGCCAGTTTAGGCCTATATTTTTTTATAGTATTAATAGCTCCTTTAAGAGCATGTAATTCAGCACCTTCGATATCCATCTTAATGAAGTCAACTTTTGGCAAGTTGTTTCTCTGTGAGAAATCATCAATGCACAGTGTTTTTGTTAGGATATTGTTTTGATCGCTTTGTTCTGTACTTACTCTGCTTCCTGGCCCATCATCGTAACAAAATAAAGATAAATCAGACTCACTCCATAATGGATTTTGAGCTATCACAATTCGATCATTTAGCCGAGGGTTCAATTCGAAGTTTTTTGACATAACTCTAAGATTGCTTGGTATAAACTCAAACGTAAAAACTTTACCTTTACTTCCAACCTCTTCAGCAAAGTACAACGATGTCACTCCCCAACAACCTCCAGCATCTATCACATAATCTCCATTTTCAACCTTAATCGGAGATTTTATATTTTTATATTCATAATGCTTATGAATAAATGTATTCGCGACGCTGATAGGTATCGAATATAATTCAATAGAATATCCAATAGTAGTTAGACTAAACCGGTTTAACTTCCAATTATTAAACTTTATATTTATGGTATTGTTTTTATCAGCTAAAGATTGTACATGTTTTCTTGTTGACCAATAGGATGAAGTATTTATTGGTAACATTACTTTTCTATATCCCATTATACGATAAGCTAAAATCTTAATGAGAATACGTTTTGAATATTCGTCTTCAAGTAAATTATACAATTTAGAGAGCTCGTCAAAACTGCATGGTAAATCCCCTAATCTATTAATGAGATAATTAGTATCCGTAGATAATATAAGTAAGAAAAGACCATCAATAATTCTATTTATTTTATCCTTTATTGCATCCACAAAAGAATCTTTATGTTCACCAAATCTTTCAGAATCCCAATTATTTTCACCATACCAGTTGTTTAAGTTGTGTCTCAGTTCTTTTCTTAAAACAGTTGAAAAGTCTAACCTATTCTGTAAATTCATAGTAATCCTCTTTCTTAATTCTTATCACAATGTAAAGAGCAGTTTAATAGGCATAAATAAATCTGTTTTCTCCGTCAGTGCAAATGCTTTCTTACGTAATGTTATCGTTAATATGTTGCATCTCCCAGATTAACAAGGGAGCAACTGTCCCTGGCCTCTTCCCGAAATAGGCCCCCCGTTGCTCCAATGAATCCAGAACTTCAAATGCAAGCGCTTCTTCTATCATAAATAGAACTTTAGCTTGATTCTTCACCACCAATATACTGATATTGTAGATATTATTGTTCAGAAGGTTTGCAGGTATTCGGCAATGGCTTCGATATAATCCTTTATCCAAATGTCTCCCTCGCAATAAAGGATTGTGTATTGTGCTGGTTGTGAAGGCTACAATACCTTCAACTGTACGAATAAGGAGAGTGATCGCCAAATCTTGTTTTGATTTGAGAGACCAAAATTCAACCTCAATTTCTATGTCCTGGTTAACAGATAGGGCCATTCCTGGCTCACTGGAAGGTGAGTGTGCCAAAATGTGATGTATCCTTACTTCATCACAACCCGGTGCTGTCTTTGGATTATCCCACTGTCGTTTTAAAGTAGCCTTGATATTCTTACCTAAATATTCTCCGATTACAGTACTAGTTGGCCCGATCTCCTTAATTTGACCCTGATCCATCCAGATCACATTTTTACATAGACCCTGTACCGCGACCATATTATGACTTACAAATAATACTGTTCTCCCTTCCTTCGCTACATCCCCCATCTTTCCTAGACACTTTTTCTGGAACACAGCGTCACCAACTGCCAGTACCTCGTCTATTATCAGTATTTCAGGCTCAAGGTGTGCGGCTACTGCAAAGGCAAGGCGGACATACATTCCGCTGGAGTATCGTTTGACCGGTGTATCAAGAAATTTCTCAACCTCAGAAAAGGCAACGATTTCATCGAACTTTTTCATAATCTCTGCCCTCGTCATTCCCAGAATCGCCCCATTCAGAAAAATATTCTCCCGGCCGGTAAGCTCGGGATGAAACCCTGTACCGACCTCAAGAAGGCTTGCTACCCTGCCGTTAATGGAAACCCGGCCCGACGTAGGCTCTGTTATGCGGCTGATCACCTTGAGGAGAGTGGATTTCCCGGCGCCATTTCGTCCGATAATACCGACACTGTCTCCTTGATTGATCTCAAAGGAGATATCCTTCAGGGCCCAGAACTCTTCCTGTGATGAATCCGCGGACGGTGAATGGTCAGTAATGAAAGTTCGCAAAACTCCCCTTCCAAAGGACTTGACCTTTTCTGTAATAACATCTCGTAAAACAGTATAAGGCTCATTCCTCTGATGAGTGAGGATGTATTTTTTCCCCAAATTTTCAACTTTTATGACAGTATCGCTCATTCGTTTCTCTTTAATCTTCAAATAATATCTGCAAATGTTCTCTCTGTATTTCTGAAATAACGTAATCCCAATATAAAGATGATCATGGTGAGCGTAGTTGAAAGGAGAAGTCCCGGCCAATATAAAGGAGTATCTCCTCCAAGAATTGACCACCGAAAACCATCGATCACACCGACCATGGGGTTCAATGAATACAGTAAACGCCATTTTTCCGGCACTACGCTACTGCTGAAACCAACCGGAGAAATGTAGAGACCAAACTGTACCACAAAAGGCACAATGTAACGGAAATCACGATATCTTACGTTCAGGGCAGCAAACCAGAGACCAAACCCGAAAGAAGTAAAAAATGCCAATATGAGAAACAGGGGTAACATCAGGATACGCCAATCTGGGCTAAAGCTGTACCAGAGCATAATTACTGCAAGGATCACAAATGAGATGAGAAAATCTACCAGGCTGACAAGTATTGAACTGGCGGGCACAATCAGACGGGGGAAATAGATCTTTGAAAGCATATTGGCATTGGTAATCAGCGAATTACTGCTCTCTGCCAGTGAGTTTGCAAAGAACTGCCACGGCAGCATGGCCGCATACACAAGGATCGGATAGGGGACACCTTCAGAAGGGAATTGGGCGAGCTTTCCAAAGATTATTGTAAAGACTATCATGGTAAGAAATGGGCGCAGGACGCTCCACGCGATGCCAATCGCCGTTTGTTTATAACGCACCAGGATATCCCGCCAGGAAAGGAAGAGAAAGAGCTCGCGATATTTCCATAAATCACGCCAGTATTGTTTCGTACTCTTTCCGGGTTCTATGATAAGATCAAAGCCGTTGCTCATTTGCAATCCTTATTGTTCTGTGTGATAGCATCTTTTTATTTACATTTAAGTCTGGCTACTGCTATTCAGGTATGCCCTGATCCACAGCAGTTGCAGTTTTCACCGTTTCCTGACCATTCATACTCTGATGAGGCCTGTTAATTGTTATCATTCATATCGATCTGATAAATGGTTTTGATCTTTACGGGGTCCACGCCGTTATCTATAAGTTTCTTATACAGGATATTTCTTTTCAGAAAAGTAGTCAGGACCACTACATCATAATCAATACCGCTGATATCTTTCAAAGGCTTCACCCTGGTTTTAAAAAAACTCTGTGCAGATGCAGTGTCATCCACTATGCCTGCAAGTTCGATATCGACTTCCTGAAGGGAAAGATAGGCAATTTCTGCAACTTCATCAGCACCGGCGAAGACCACGTCCTTTATGCCGTTTTCAATCAGGTCGTTGAATAATCCTCTGAATTCCCTTCTTGCTTCGCGAAATATCCTCGTATAGTCATGGAGCAGATCGTATGTCAAACGGCTTTTTTCTGTAAATCCTTTGGGTGTGAGATAATAGGTATATCTTCTCGATGGTATATTTTTGATAGTGATATAACCCTTTGCGATAAGATTTTTTATATATGAGTTGACAAGTCCAAGGGCTATATTGAGTTTCTTGCTTAAATCACGCTGGGAGAGATCTTCACCTTTTGAAATCTCATCAAGAAGCAGGAGGGACTTATAACTATCCTGATTCCCATGTTTTTTATCGTTCAATTTTTGAACGTTCATATATTGAACATATCATGAATCGAGGAATATTGTCAAGCTAAACAGCAAAAAGGACTTGGATTTTCAAACCAAGTCCTTTTTGCTTACTGCCTTTCTTCAGGAAACTGTTATTTCTTTTTAATACTGATTGCACCTCCGCTGAGCGCAGTTGCAGGTGCTGCATCATCAGAGGCATTAAGATTGTTGTCATAGACAATTACATCATTGTTATCTTTATCCCAAATCTTTATGCGGAATTTATCTATCCCTCCGCCTCCGGATATATTACCATCAACTGCAAATAACATGAATCCATAGTTTCCAGTGCGATTGATCTGCCCTGTTCCCTTAAACTTTGCCTGGGCTCCGGCAACAACCAGCCATTCATAAGTTGTAGAGTGAAAATCCAGATCAGCTACCTTGAACTCGAACTCCGTTTCGCCTTTGGGTATGTTTACTCCTTTTTCATATAAGGATACAAATCCAAAATTAGCATTTCCACTGAGTGATGGATCAGCCGGGTAGGCTCCCTGCGGTGACATAATCCAGCCGCCGCCGGTTACACTTCCTCCTTTTGGATCGAATACAACTACAAATCGATACTGGGAGAAGCCTGCTCCGCAGTAACCATCAGAGACCGTTAATGTTATTGTGTAAACACCGGGTCCTGTATATGTGTGGCTTTCTTCAATATTTCGGATGCCTACAGGTAATACAAAATCAGCAGTAGTATTGTCGCCCCAGTCCAGGGAAACTGAATGGACGTCGTTTGGATTATCATCAGTAAAATCAGCAGTTGCCGTGATGGAAGTGCCTATAGATACTGGAGCATACGTTGATGTAAAAGTGTTTATTACAGGTGATTGGTTATCCTCCCCACTGCAATTGTTATCTATCCCGTCATCACAGATTTCAATTGCTCCAGGATTAATAGCGGCATCGGCATCATCACAGTCGCCCTGATTCGGGGTCAATCCATCGCCATCACCGTCG
>DKBK01000063.1 GCA_002451135.1 Nitrospiraceae bacterium UBA6902 | reverse complement strand
GAAGAATCAACAATCACCATAACAGGAAGTTATCGTGCATATTGGCAGTATATTCAAAAACTCAATAATAGAGAATTATGAATAAGATCCAGACTGAGTCAATACCATTGATAACATGCGAATAGTGAGCATCTATTATGCCGAGCTGACCTACTGACTTGATATGGTAATGAATAAACCAGTAAAGATAAGTACCGGGTATCCTTGAATCTTATCCTGCTAAAACCTGAATAGTATACCTGCGAGTCTTCAACTCTTCGATAACAAAAAGTTTATTAATATCTAACCATAATGGTGATTTTGAGAAACTCCTATTGATGCAAGAGTTCTATTNNTCTATAGTGATAAGTATCACAGTTTATAGTGTAACGATCTATTAACATATCACTAATTTAGTAATAACCGGAGGACTGGAATATGAGAAAGTTTATGTTGTTTTTCTTTACTGTTTCATTGCTTGTTTCATCCGCGACAATAGTGTCAGCAGGAGATTTTGACTGGCTGAAGGATCTGAGCATCAGGGCTGAAGCTGATCCGTCAGGATTCAGGGCAAGCCTTGCTACCCGCTTTAATATAGGAGATACAGAGATCAGTGCCGTACTCAGCAATGTTGAAAGACCTGAAGATGCCTATATGGTATTACGACTTGGAGAAATGTCGGCAAAGCCTACAACATATGTTATCGAGAAATATAAAGCCGGAAAACATAAAGGCTGGGGTTCACTTGCGCAGAGCATGGGTATCAAACCCGGATCAAGAGAATTCCATGCCCTAAAGGGTGGTGGCGATCTCTACAATGGCAAGGACAAAGGAAATGGCAAAAATAGAAGTAAAGGCAAAGGTAAAGGCAAAGTCTGAAGGTGAGAACAATGTCTATCATTATAAGTTTTGAGGTTATCAATTGACTTTTCCTATGAAGTTGGATGCCCTATTTATAAGGAATAACAAAAAGAAAAAGATTCTTTTAGCGTCAATTATTCTTATTTTGGCAATTGTCTATTCTGTTCCAACATCGGCAGAGGTAAATATAAGTATCGGAATTTCTCTGCCGCCACCCATTGTTTTTGAGGCACCTCTGGAAGTAGTAGTAATACCTGATGCTGGCGATGTTTACGTTGTTCCTGATATAGACGTTGACATTTTTTTCTGGAATGGTTGGTGGTGGCGTCCATGGCAAGGTCGATGGTATCGCTCACATTATTATAACCAAAGTTGGGTTTATTATGGCAGCGTTCCAAGTTTTTATTTTGATATAGACCCCAACTGGAGAGGTTACTACAGAGACCGTAATTGGCAAGGACACCGCTGGAACTATGAACGAATTCCTCACAAGCGACTCCAAAAGAACTGGAAGAGCTGGCATAATGATAGATATTGGGAAAAGAAAAGAAGTTGGGGTGTCCAGAGCTATCAGCCTCCATCGCAACATCAGAGACAGGAACTAAGACATAGAAGGCAAGAGCAATATCATCAGATGCCTGACGTTCAGCGACATCAGCAACAAAGACAATTGGAGCCCCGGGTTCGTCAATATCAACAACAGCAATACCCCCAACAACAGCATTCTCAACGTGGGGGCGAGCAACGTCAGGGGAAATCTCAACACCAAGAGTCTCAAGGAAAACCGGAACGGGAGCATGCCGAATATAGGCAGTAAGAAGACAAGAAGCTTAATAACATTGCCGTATATAATACCCGTCTGGTAATTATAGGGTAAGCACCGAAATTTTTCGTGTATAAACAGTTCAGCCCGGCCATTTCACGGCGTGTGAACTCGTTGTTATGCTTTCTTCATTCTCTTCATCATACAATTTCATTGATATCTTGGTGAAAGCAGTAATCTCAGGCTAACTTCAAATTCGTTGATAAGATGCGAAAACTAAGCGTTTATGATGCTGTACTGACGTAATTACTTATTATGGTTATGAATAAACCAGCGAAGATAAGTACTGGTTATCCTTGAATCTTATATCCTTACAAAACAGTGGACTCTACCTGCTTGTCTTCAGAATGGATATAGGTCGGAGATTAACGATTAATCTCTCCCATTGCAACACCCCCTTTTCAATACTACAAGTTTTTAGGAGTGTCTATCAATTCGGGGGAAGTCCAATATAATATCAATAAGGCATCATGAGGTTCAGAATGGTGATTGCCAGATTCATTCAATAAAAAAGGCAGAGCCATTTATGACCCTGCCCTTTAATAATTGCTTCCTGATTTAATAAGCAACCTTTATACCTTCTATCTCTTCTTTTTTTACTACTGACCACCGCTTCAATGACCAGTTGCCTACCCACTGCTTAAATGTTTCCAAGTTTATCTGCCTCTCTGCTTCAGAGTCTCCGAGATTTATGTACATATTTCCGGGCTTCCCGTTTTTCGTATTATTGCCATCATCAAGCCTTCTCATTAATGCTCCGGTGTCAGGCCATCCTACAAAGTAAAGAAGATAAGTGTAACTGTCCATCCTCGGTCCCTTGTTCAGCAAAATATACTTCTTCTTATCTTTCTTGAATTCTTTGTATTCAGGGGCATCAGCACCGTGACATTTAAGGCATTTCTGGTCGAATNNATGAAAGAGCCATCTCAATAATGATAATCATTATCATAAGTAACACAAAAAAAATTTATTATCTACACTTCTTGCAAATACCATGAATAATAAGCCGGTGTCCCTGCATTTTAAAGCCAGCTTTATTAGCCAGTTTTTCCTGTAGTCGCTCTATTTCCTTGTCGACAACCTCAGTTAGTTCNNCGGTATTCAGAAAGGTTCTGAGAATATCCCTTCTCTGGCCGCTCTGCTTAAGACCCTTGCTCTTAACGCATTTATCGAATAAATCTATCTCTTCTTTAAAGATCATTGGGATTCCTGATGCTGATAATCATTATCAATATAACATTTCGTATTCGCTTTGTCAACTATTGATTAAATATTTTTAGAGCAAGGATTCCTACGATTTAAGACTATGAAAGAGCCTGACCGGTAATTGTGTATTGCAAGCGGTTACCGTCAGTGATTTACTTAAAAGCAACCAAGAGTACATATTATTATCAATGTTCCGATGTGACTTTGGTTGTGAGAATAATTGACTGTTAGTAAGAAAACTAATAAAGCAAAATGTTAAGTATTATCTAAAATTATCAATGATCTGCCTTGACACTGAAGATACGGATTATATGATGATATCTTAATTAAGAGAACAGATTATACAGATAAATGGAACATGATAGGTGCAGTGCAAAGACAGAAATAACTTCATCACGTACTCACTATTGACAGTATCCGTTTTGTCTGGCAAGGTTGTAACTGTTGCAACGGTTCAGATCACATGCCATTTTCCAATCAGCACATGCCTTTAATTTATCATTACCGGCCATCCGGTAAGCTATGGCCCTGTTGTCATAGGCTTCAGCAAACTGCGGGTCCAGATCCACAGCTTTTGTAAAATCTGCAATCGCCTGATTATATTCCTTGAGACCCCTTGCAAGGGCAAGCCCCCTGTTGTTGTAAGCATCTCTATCCTGTGGATGTAGTTCGATAGCTTTGGAAAAGTCTGCGACAGCTTTGTCATATAAATTAAGACGGCCGTTGATGATGCCACGCTCGTAATAGGCATTAGCAAAGTCCGGAGCTTTCTTGATGGAGTTGCTGAAATAGGAAAATGCAAGTAACAAGTCGCCTTTGTTGCTAAACTGTATCCCCTTAAAAAAATCAATTGCAGCCTGTGCATCTAAACGTTGAGATAGAGATTCCCTGACAACTACGAGGCTCTGTTGAGCAATGTCTCTGTCTGCTTCATCCTGCAATGCCTTTGTAAAGGCTGCCTGAGCCTTTTCGAATTTACCTGCGACAGCCAGTGCAACTCCCTGTTCATAGGAGGATAGACCATTGGGTGCATTATTAGAGCATGAAGTGATTGCCACAACGAGTATAAAGATAAGGAAATAATGTTTCATAAAACGTCCTCGCTTAGACAAGTGTAATATATTCCCTGTGATATTATGCAATTTGCCCTGTAACAAGGCAAGAAAAAAGGCCTGGCAAAACCAGACCTTCAGTGCCAAATATATTAATTACGTTTATTTCTTTTTGCGAAAGAATCGTCTGCCTGCCAGCAGGCCGCCTCCGATTAAAAATAATGATGAACTGATCGGTTCTGGAACTACAACGGTATCAGGGACAAGAATATGGTTTGCATAAGATCCACTGCTTGCAGCCACTCCCGGATCATTTCCGGCGCCAGCTGTCTCACCGGAAACAAAACCGGCATTCCATGCAGCATTCCAATCTGACGTGCCATTTTGATGTTCTTGCCGGAAACCGCAACGCGCATAAAAATCTCCCCACTCTGGCATGCGCGTGCTGTCAAATTCAATAGTTGCAGTTGTTACTTGATTAGTATCAAACTTTATACCATACAGATTACCGGGCATTGTATTGTGAGGTGCGACACCGCCGGTATAAGTATTTATATCCCAAGTACCAGCACTGCCATTAATTGTGACATTGGTAATATCATCAGAGGTGAAGTTATTAGACAGCTCAAGGGTAAAGTGGCTGATATCATGCTGGTTCACTGAAAAGGTATACGAATAATGTACAAGAGACGAAACGTTCCCATCCCATGTTACATTCCAGCTCAGAGAGGTAGGGCCTGTATCATTCCAGCTGCCAGTACCTTGTAAATATCCATCTTCATTGCCGTTAAGATCAATGCTTCCAGAATAATTAAAGTCCTGCGCTGAAGCTGAAACAGCAAGGATCAACATCAGCATAATACATAATGCCATGAATTTATAATTTATTTGCCTCATGACAACCTCCTTTTTCTTTACAGATGCAGGTGAATATAATGTAGTTTTTAAAAGAATGATTATTATTTGATAGATATACTATAAGGTATCCCGACAACCCTGTCAAGAAAAAAATGTTTATATTTGCGTACTTGCGCAAATAATTGCCATAATACATCCGTAGATTCTCAAGAGTCACTTTAAAATAAATTCAAAAATCTTAATGATTGAGAGCGATCTATTAAAAGCTAAGACATTGATAGATAAGAATAATTGCAAGGGCCTCATCGGGAAGCGGGGTGGAATTAAAGAAAGAACTGCAAAAGTACGAATATTACAACCAAATCGCATTTAATAAGGTCTTTCCCCAAAAGGGAATAAAGGAGGATTTATGGCAGAACAAAACAGGAAAGATATGCTGAAGCCTGTCATGGTCAATTTTGGTGTCATGCTGGTGCTCATCGGATCGACGGCGGTAAAGGCGGACAATCTTACGTTCTTTTTCATGGGCATGATTCTTCTCGCTNNACAATAGCCGCCATTACGCAGCTCGTCCCAGCCAAAAGTTTCGGAACGCCGCAGGCCTTTCTGGCGGTCCTTCTCCTGGGAAGCATTCTGATCGTTGTCGAGTCGCTCCGGAAGTTCGTGGAGGCGTAATAAAAAATGACAAAAAAGTTATTCATTGCTTCGGTCGTGTTCTTGCTTGTTTCATCATCAGGAGCAGTGGTGAAGGATGTTCCCTTATGATGCTATAGATGCATCATAAGGAGTATTAACATTAAAGGAGAAAATATGATCAGACTTCTTAGATTAATCTTAGTCATTGTCGTGCTTATCTCGTGTTATGGCTGTTTTATACCGGGTCACGGATGGATTTTTCCGGGTGGCGAAATTCACGGTGACCACCGTCATGGAGATTCCGGTGACCGCGATCATGGAGAACGCAGCGGACACGACAACAGAGCAGATAATAAGCACAAAAAAAAGCATTAAGTAATTGGTGTGTCAGGTTTACGATTTTCAGAATTTCATGAAAAATAGCATCAAATATATTTTTTAGGTATTAATTTTCAAGACATATATTGATCTTCCCTGCGGCGGAGACCACGGGGAATATGCTCTCTGTCAATTTATAAGTAAGATCAAATGTCGGAGGATATGCATGATAAGACCTTCACGTATTGAATATCCTGAAGCTTATTATCATATAGTGATAAATTAGGGTCATGTCCGATAGTTTATTGTTATCTGTTTCGGAATATATGCCCGAAAAAGCAAATATAAGACTTATTGATTTACACTTGAAAGTTTCGCCGATATATAATTTTTGAATTTGATGATACATGCGAAGCAGCAATAATTGTCGGTATCGATAAATTCTGAAGATATTTAAATGTAATCCATCTGGTCGGGATATTTTTACAGGTCTCTGCTGATCTGAGGGCCTATGGAACTTCTTTAAGGACATTCACCCCGAACTGTCTGAGGGCATCCGTCAGGGCACACAGGGGGAGGCCGACCACATTAAAAAAATCCCCTTCAATTTTTTCAATAAATACCGCTCCGAGTCCCTGAATCGCATACGCGCCGGCCTTGTCCAGCGGTTCTTTTGATCTGATATATGCGTGTATCTCCTCACTGCTGAGCCTTTTGAAATACACCTTTGTCTCTATTGATCTCGATAATTTCCTGCCGGTGCCTGTATCTATAATAGTAAAACCTGTGATCACTGAATGCGACCTGCCATTGAGCATCCTCAGCATTTTCTCTGCTTCTCTGTCCGTATGGGGCTTGCCAAGAAGCCTGTTCTTAAAAACGATAAAGGTATCTGCTGCTATGATCAGCGCGTTTCTGTAGTTACCTGAAACAGTCTCCGCCTTTTTACGCGACAGAAATCTCGCGAGTTGACGCGGTCTTAATGAGAGGGCAAGATCCTCCTCATAATCACTGGCACAGACCGTGAACTTCAGGCCCGTTATTCCCAGGATTTCCTTTCTCCTGGGAGAGGCTGAGGCAAGTATTATTTTTTTCATAGCTTATATAATAACCTAACCATAAATGTGCCTGCCTGCCCATTTAGACAACGCGGAAAAGTGCAGGAGTTTCAATTGGGGACAGGTCAAGGTTAAAATGAAGCCGAATATGCACACCGAAACATATGATCTGGCAATAATCGGGGCCGGCCCTGCAGGTATGATGGCTGCCTTGCGCGCAGCGGAATGCGGGGCCAGGGTTGTTATATTAGAAAAAAAGCATATGCCCGGGATAAAGCTGCTGATGACAGGCAAGGAGCGCTGCAACATAACCAACAGCGAAACAGATGTCCGGAAATTCGCGGCCCACTACGGGAAAAACGGCAAATTCCTGCTTAACGCCCTTTACCATTTCGGAGTCACGGAGACAATCGATTTTTTTCACAGGCACGATCTGAAGACAAAGGTTGAACGGGGCGGACGGGTATTTCCCGAAAGCGATAAGGCAAAAGATGTGCACGGGCTTTTTCTCAATCTCATCAGGAAAAACAACATCACCCTTCTTACCAACTGCAGCATAAAAAAAATATCTGTTACGCACAATACCATAGAGAAAATTGTTCTTGATAATAGGGAGATGAAGGCACGAAATTATCTCATCTGCACAGGGGGCCGCTCTTATCCCCAGACAGGTTCCAGCGGAGACGGGTACACCTGGGCAAGGCAGATGGGACATACCATAATACAACCGGAACCCGCGCTTACCCCGGTAGTGGTGAAGGAGCAGTGGGTAAAAGAGCTGGAGGGGTTAAGCCTGAAAAATGTCGCCATTTCCGTGTATCAAGATAACAGGAAAAAGGATGCACGTTTTGGTGAAGCCTTGTTTACAGGTTCAGGCATGAGCGGGCCGGTAATCCTGGATATGAGCAGGCACATCGGGGAATTACTTGCCAATGGACCTGTGGACTTATTCATTGATTTCAAGCCAGCGCTGGATTTCGATATGCTGGATAAACGAATCCTGCGGGACCTCGAAGGGCAGAAACACAAAGCGATGAGAAATATCCTCCCCGGGCTGCTCCCCCAAAAAATGATTCCTGTCATTCTTGAACTTACCGGCATAGACCCTGAAAAAAAGGGCCACTCCATGACAAAAGATGAACGTAAAAAACTGCGGGCCCTCTTAAAACAATTCCCCCTGACCATTAAAGGCCTGTTAGGGTTTGACAAGGCAATAATAACGGCCGGCGGAGTGCATCTGAAGGAGGTTGATCCCAGGACCATGCGGTCCAGGATCATAGATAATCTCTACTTTGCCGGAGAGGTCCTGGACCTGGACGGCCCCACCGGGGGATATAACCTGCAGGTCTGCTGGAGCACCGGGTATCTCGCAGGGGAACACGCGGCTCAGCATTAACGCTCCTCTCTCTTTTATTTTATTTCGAGTCTGATATATAATAATCTGCTTTTTCTCAGAAATGGAAACAGAACGTTCGTGCTTCATTGGTTGCCTGCGTTTCCTTTCGGATGCAGCGAGTTCCATCCTGCCAATCCCGGAAGTGAGAAGCCAAATCTGTATCTTCTCGGTACCTGCCGCGGCGCCGGACAAAAGCAGCCCCGATAATAAGACGAAACTTCTCTATGGTGAGGTCATATGATCACCGGACCTATCGGTATAATCTTTTATTCCATTCTTTTGCTTTTTTTGCCGGTACTGCTTGCCCCGCTTTTAAAGAACAACCAGCGGGTGTTAATAAATGCGTCCTTTCTCACGGCTTCAGCGGCTTCACTGCTCGGCATTGTCGCAGGCGTCTGGACGGTGGGCGGAGCTTTTACAAATAGAATCATCCTGGCCGCGGGACTTCCCGATCTTCCTTTTCATCTGAGGCTTGATCCTCTCGCGGGTTTTTTTATCACCGTCATTTGCCTTATGTCATTTTTTATATCGGTATATTCCCTTGGCTATATCAAGGGATATCTCGGACGCAGGCCGGTCACAAGTCTTGTTATATTCTACAACCTCTTTCTTGCGGGCATGATGATGGTGGTCCTCGCGGATGACGCCCTGTTTTTTCTCATATCATGGGAAGTGATGGCAGCGGCCTCATATTTTCTTGTGATGTTTGAAGATGAGCGCATAGAAAACAGGAGGGCGGCATTCCTTTATATGATCATGGCCCACATTGGGGCGATCGCGATACTCCTGTCCTTTGGGGTCATGGCGGGCCTTACTGCGGGGTTGGGAGGTTTTAATGGCTATACGTTTGACGCCATGCGTCAGGCTCAGTTTCCGATTGGGTGGGCGACAACGGCATTCCTTCTGGCGTTCTTCGGGTTCGCTGCAAAGGCTGGCGTGGTCCCCCTGCATGTCTGGCTCCCCGAGGCACATCCTGTAGCGCCTTCCAATGTGTCCGCGCTGATGAGCGGCGTGATGCTGAAGACCGCCATATACGGAATAGTACGCGTGACCTTTGATCTCCTTGGGACATTCCCCTGGTGGTGGGGGGCCATTGTCCTGATATTCGGCCTGATATCCGCGGTGATGGGGGTGCTTTATGCGCTGATGCAGCATGATTTAAAGAGGCTCCTGGCGTATCATTCGGTGGAAAATATCGGTATTATTCTCATCGGCATCGGACTCTCGATGATTTTTACTTCATTTAATTTCCCGATGCTTGCCTCGCTGGCCCTTATCGCCGGGCTTTATCATACAATGAATCACGCGGTGTTCAAGGGGCTGCTTTTTATGGGAGCAGGAGCGGTGCTTCACGCCACAAATGAGCGTAACATGGAGGAGATGGGGGGGCTTATACACCGTATGCCATGGACAGCGGCGCTCTTCCTCATCGGCTGTGTTTCCATCTCTGCCCTGCCCCCCTTCAACGGGTTTGTATCGGAATGGCTCACGTTTCAGGCGTTTTTACTTTCGCCTGCCTTGACGAGCCCGCTGCTAAAATTATTGATCCCCCTGGGGGCCGCGCTTCTTGCGTTGACAGGCGCGCTTGCCGCCGCGTGCTTTGTAAAGGCCTTCGGCGTGACCTTCCTGGGGCACTGGAGAGGACATCGCATGCCCCATGTCCATGAGGCTGACTGGTTCATGCGTTCCGGCATGATATTGGCCGCGTTCACCTGTCTTGTGCTTGGAGTTTTACCTACCTTCTTCATAGACTGGATGAATATAATCCCCGAACAGCTTTTAGGAACAAAAATGGGGGCGGGCTCCGGCGCGTTCGGCTGGCTCTGGCTTGCACCCGTTGCCCGTGAGAGGGCGTCATATTCAGGCACGATAGTATTTCTGGGTATCTTGGTGGTCGTAGTTGCCGCGTATATTATTCTTCATGTTAAGCCGGGGGCCATTCAGAGGGTGCCTATATGGGACTGTGGATTTGGGAAACTCAACGAGCGGATGCAGTACAATTCGACGGCCTTTGCAATGCCGATACGCAGGATATTCGGGTTTCTCTTTCATATCAGGGAACGGGTGAAGCTGACTCCTGCGGGGGCATACCCGGCCGTTCCAAAAAGATTACATTATTATCTTCGCATCAGGGACCGTTTCTGGGGCTGGCTCTACAGGCCGGTTGTCGAATTCAGCTTCTGGATGTCCCGCAGGGTCGGCAGGCTGCAGCAGGGACGCATCCAGGCGTATCTCATATATTCTTTCATCACTATTATCGTGCTTCTGGTGTTTTCAAAATGAACATTTATAGATTCGTCATAGAATTTCTTCAGATAGCGATCCTTCTTACCATCGCACCCGCCTTCACCGGGTGGGTGAGGATGCTGAAATGCTGGTCGCAGGGGCGCACGTCGGCCGGGTTGTTTCAGCCCTACAGGGACATTATCAAATTGTTTTCAAAAGATGTGCTGCTTGCCGATAACGCGTCATGGATATTCCGCTTCACGCCTTATCTCGTGTTTGGGACAGCGGTCCTCGCGGGGGGGATTATCCCCATGCTGTCGCTGGAGCTTCCTATTGCGTCCGCAGCAGATGTCATTGTGCTTGTGGCGCTCTTTGCGATCGCCCGCTTTTTTACGGCCCTGGCGGGCATGGACATTGGCACGGCCTTCGGCGGCATGGGTTCCAGCCGCGAGATGACCATAGCGTCCCTGGCCGAGCCCGCAATGCTTATGGCGATCTTTACCGTATCCCTGGCCAGCAAATCAACCTCGTTGTCGCAGATGGTGCATGTGATCTACAGCGGCCAGACCGTCATCAGGCCGTCTCTGGCCTTTGCGCTGTTTGCCTTTATCCTGATCGCCCTTGCCGAGACCGGCAGGATACCCGTGGACAACCCTGCCACTCACCTTGAGCTTACGATGATACACGAGGCCATGATACTTGAATATTCCGGAAGGCACCTGGCGCTTATTGAATGGGCGAACATGATGAAGCTTTTTTTATTTATCATGCTTGGGGCCGCGACCTTTGCTCCGTGGGGGATTGCGCAGACCGGAGAGCCGGCAGCGATCTTTGCCGCGTTTCTTATTATGCTTGTGAAACTTGTGATTGTTGGGGCTGTGCTTGTAATCATAGAGACGGGGCTTGCAAAGATGAGGATATTCCGTTTGACCGAATTTCTCGGGTCCGCTTTTTTGCTGGCGACACTTGGGATGCTGTCTTATTTTATATTGGAATGAAATACTCAGAGGTTAAATTAGTTTGATTTGTTAAACAACAAAAGAGGGTTAATTAGTTTCATTTGTTAGATTGATGAACCAATAAAACTAATTCAACTGATTAAAAAGTATGGATCTAAACATTGCCGCGCAGTTAAACAGTTTTCTTGCCGCCTTTGTGCTGCTTACCGCGTTTGGTATGCTGGTGCAGAGAAGGATGTACGGGCTCGTGCACCTCTTCGCATGGCAGGGACTCTTTCTTTCGATCAATACCGCCATAGTCGGGTTTGAGGCCGGGAAGCACCATCTTTATATATCGTCCCTTCTGACGTTGACGTTGAAGGTCATCCTGCTTCCTTATATCCTGCATGTACTCATACGCCGTCTCAAGCTCCACAAGGAAGTGGAGGTAGTTGTGAACATTCCCCTTACCATGCTGATGGGCATCGCCCTCGTGATATTCTCTTATTACCTGATGGCCCCGGTCAGCAGACTTTCCACGCTTGTGACACGTTCAACGCTGGCGGTCGCGCTTGCCACGGTCATGATAGGGTTATTAATGATGATAACAAGGAGGCACGCGGTCACGCAGATCATAGGCTTTCTTGCCATGGAAAACGGCCTCTTCTTTGCGGCCACAAGCGCGACCTACGGGATGCCGCTTGTGGTGGAATTGGGAGTGGCGCTTGACATCCTGATCGCCGCGTTTATATTCGGGATATTCTTTTTTCATATAAGCACCGCCTTTGACAGCCTGGACGTAGAACAAATGGCGAGGTTGAAGGAGGAGGAGTGATACGACAGTGAAGAGGGAACAGTTGTCTGTGAATGATAAAGGATCCAGGCCGTGCTGATTACGTTATTAGTAGTCCCGCTTTTAGCAGCCGTGGCGCTGGTGTTTGTCGGTGACAGGAGGTTTGCGCCTGAGATAAACATTATTGGATCTGTCGTGACCTTTGCCGCGGGGGCGGGGCTGGCATTAGAGGTCATTATGCATGGGCCTATGCTGGCCGGCGGCAAGTTTTTCTTTGTCGACGCCTTCAATGTCTATCTGTCGGTCCTTACGTCCTTTGTCTCCATGACAACGGCAATATTCAGCAGGAGTTACATGAGGAAGGAAAGGGAGCACGGACGTGTAGGGCATATGAGAATGCGCTTTTATCATGCCATGTTTCAGCTTTTTATTTTTGCCATGCTGCTCTGTCTTTTGACGAACAGTATCGGCATACTGTGGATAGCGATGGAGCTTGCCACATTGTCCACGGTCCTCCTCGTGTCCCTGTACAGGACGCCGACCGCGATTGAGGCGGCATGGAAATATTTCATACTCTGCGGCGTGGGCATTGCACAGGCGCTCTTTGGAACGGTGCTCCTGTATTTCGCTGCAGAAAAGGTCCTTGGCGAAGGAGGCGAGGCCCTTCTCTGGACCAACCTGAACCAGGTGAGCGGAAGTCTCGAACCCACGGTCCTTTCGCTGGCGTTTGTCTTCCTTATGGTCGGGTACGGCACCAAGGTCGGCCTGGTGCCGCTNNCCGACCCCGATATCCGCGGTGCTTTCAGGACTGCTGCTGAATGTCGCGCTGTACGCGCTTGTCAGGTGCAAGGTGCTTGTAGATGGGTCTACCGGCACGCATCATGCGGGAAATATAATGATGGGCTTCGGTCTTCTCTCGATACTGGTGGCGGCCTTTTCCCTGCTGAGGCAGAAGGACATTAAG
Organism: Nitrospiraceae bacterium UBA6902; assembly: GCA_002451135.1. Taxonomy (GTDB): domain Bacteria; phylum Nitrospirota; class Thermodesulfovibrionia; order UBA6902; family UBA6902; genus UBA6902. The sequence goes on along the minus strand of DKBK01000063.1, from coordinate 10,955 downwards.
CGCATGTTTTCGTACTCGTCTATAGAACATATGGGCATCGCGACTTTTGCCTTCGGGCTGGGGGGCCCTATCGCCACATTCGGCGCCCTCCTGCATATGCTTGTGCACAGCCTGGCAAAGTCATCCATATTTTTTACAGTGGGCCATGCCTCGCAGATGCACAGGACACAGCAGATGGATAAAATCAAAGGTCTGTTCAAAGGCAACCCGCTTGTCGGCTGGGGGCTCATGTTCGGGGTCATGGCTATCGTGGGCATGCCCCCGTTCGGCGTTTTTACGAGTGAGTTTCTTATATTGACGGCAACCATGAAAGATGCCCCTTTACTGACCCCGTTTCTCCTGTTGGGTCTGGCGGTGGCCTTTGCGGCCCTATTCAGGAGGGTCCAGCCTATGGTCTCGGGTAGTGTGCCCTCATACCAGAAGGCCTTGAAAGCAGCGCACGTGCCCGTGATCCTTCATCTCGTACTGGTGCTGGCAATCGGGATTTATATGCCGGAGTTCCTTAACAAATGGTTTCATACCGCGGTGGAGCTGTTGAAATGAGCATATTGAAAAACGCCATACTTTCGGCGATCGGGACGGACGCGACGTTCGAGGGACGCAATTGCCTGGCTTCCATTGACTTCTGTATCGTGCCGCGCGGAAAATTCGCCGACGCCGCAAGGGCCATGAAAAAGACCAATGCCCTTCTGGTTGCTGAATGGAGCGCTGATGAATCGCCGTTCGGCAGGGGCTTCGGGGTATTTGCCTGTTACCGGTGGGGCGCTGAATACCTGATCGTAAAGATCGAGCTTCCCTATGATGATCCTATTTTTGCCAGCATCACAGACGAATTTCTGCCTGCCTACCGGTTTGAACGGCAGATAAGGAGTCTCATGGGCATTGTCCCTGTCGGGCACCCTGACCTGAGGCCCTGGATCAAATTTGAAGACTGGCCTGAGGACGCATATCCTCTAAGAAAGACCTTTAAAGCCTCACAGACGATGCCGCGTGTTCCCGGCGTGTATAAATTTGTAAGGGCGGAAGGCGAAGGTGTCTATGAGATACCGGTCGGGCCTGTACACGCGGGGATTATCGAACCGGGACATTTCCGCTTTCAGGCAGTCGGGGAGGATATCCTCACTCTTGAGGAAAGACTCGGATATGTGCACAAGGGGATAGAAAAAAGATTCGAGTCGTTTTCATGGGAGGAAGCGTCACGTCTCGCGGGCCGCGTTTCAGGCGATACGACGGTGGCGCACAGCCTTGCGTATTGCATGGGGCTGGAATCCATGACGGGGTGTGTCGTGCCTGAAAGGGCGAATTGGCTGCGTGCCCTCTTTCTTGAAAGGGAGCGGATTGCCAATCACCTCGGAGACATAGGTGCTATCTGTAATGACGCTGCCTTCGCGTTTATGCTGTATCAATGCTCAAGGCTCAAAGAGAGTATGCTGCGGATAAATCATACACTGTTCGGACACAGGTATATCATGGACAGGATAATCCCCGGAGGCGTAGCTGCCGATATTGATGAGGACGGGAAGGAAGTGATGCTGTCTGAGATGAAAAAGCTCTTGAAGGAGTTTAACCGACTCGTGGATATCTATGAAGAGAACGCGTCCCTTGAAGACAGGGTACGGGATACCGGTATTCTCATTTCGGAGAAGGCGAGAGAAATGTGCGCGGTCGGAATTGTTGCGAGGGCCAGCGGCCTGAATCTGGACTGCAGGCTGCAGCACCCGTTCCCGCCGTATGACCGTCTCCGGGTGAATGTGCCTGTGCTGATCTCCGGTGACGTGCATGCGAGGGCATGGGTCAGGATTGAAGAGATAAGGGAATCCGTGAGGATTATACGTGAGATACTCAACACGATTCCCTCCGGAGGAATAACCGCGGAAGCCGGGATCCCCGCGCCGGACACATCCGGATTTTCCGCGGTGGAGGGATGGCGGGGAGAGATCGTATACTGGCTTCAGTCAGGGCCAAAGAGTGAGATCAACAGGTGCATGGTCAGGGACCCTTCCGGCGTCAACTGGCTGGGGCTTGAGCAGGCGGTGCTCGGCAATATCGTGCCTGACTTTCCGCTCTGTAATAAAAGTTTTAACCAGTCATATTCGGGGCATGATTTATAATGAAGATCAAAGGAAAGGGATGTGTTGTCAGTTTTTAGACGAACAGCAAACAACTACCAACTAGAAAAATGAAGATACTAAAGCAGATACTCAGGACAGGAATTGTGACAGAGCCGCTTTCATCGGACGTTAGGGAAGCGATTAAAGAGGCGGGGGCCGGATTAGATGAAGTCATCAGGAAACGTTTCAGAGGGAGCCTTGCGATAAGGCATGTGGATGCGGGCTCATGCAACGGCTGCGAACTTGAAATACACGCAATAAATAACCCTATATATAATTGCGAGAGCTTCGGAATTCACTTCACCGCCTCTCCAAGATTTGCGGACATGCTGCTGGTTACCGGGCCTGTGACAAGAAACATGGAGATAGCCCTTTCCAGGACGTATGCGGCAACGCCTCCTCCGAAACTTGTCGTTGCAGCAGGCGATTGCGGGTGTAACGGCGGAATATTCGGAGAAAGCTATGCATCGCTCGGCGGCATAGACAAGGTTATTCCCGTAGACGTCTATATCCCGGGATGCCCCCCGACTCCGACCGCATTGCTCAGGGGAATCCTCCTGGCGGTAGGAAGCAGATACCCCGGATTATAGAGAAAACCTCTATATGAATCAATGGTGTTTAAGGTATAGTATAAGACGTGAGATTTGAAGAACTGAATATCCCCGATAAGATTATGGAGGGAATCAGGGCAGCGGGATTTACCGAATGCACCCCTGTGCAGGCCCGGACGTTGCCGGAAGCGCTGAGCGGCAGGGACATCGCTGCCCAGGCGCAGACAGGCACCGGCAAGACCGCAGCCTTCCTGATCGCCGTATTTTCACGCATGCTGGAAATGCCCCCGCCGGGACGCGGCCCGTCACCGCGGGCCCTCATTATCGCTCCTACACGAGAGCTTGTAAGCCAGATAGCTGCGGAGGCAAAACTGCTGGGGGGCTCGGCAGGTTTCAGGATCCTCCCTGTGTTTGGCGGCATTGATTATTTAAAACAGCGTGAAGAGATCGCAAAGGGCGTTGATGTGCTCATAGGCACGCCAGGCCGTCTCATCGACTATCTGAAGCAGAAGGTATACAGCCTGAGGAAGACCCAGTTCCTCGTGATTGACGAGGCTGACCGCATGTTCGACATGGGCTTTATCAGCGACCTCAGGTTTATGCTCAGAAGGATGTCTCCGTATGACAAGCGACAGTCCATGCTCTTTTCCGCTACCCTTTCACACCGCGTGCATGAGCTGTGTTATGAGCACATGAATTTGCCGGTGCAGATTTCGCTGACGCCCGAACATGTCACTGTGGAACAGATCGAGCAGGAACTCTATCATGTCGGCAGGTCCGAGAAGCTTGGACTTATCCTCGGGATTCTCAGAAATGAACCTGAAGGCCGGTATCTCATCTTCTGCAACACCAAGGCCGCGGTCGAACGGATTGAACTTTTTCTCAATGCCAATGGATTCGCAGCCTCTCCGATTACCGGGGACCTTGACCAGCGGAGAAGGATGAAGGTGCTCGCGCAGTTCAAGGACGGGACACTGCCTATCCTTGTGGCAACGGACGTAGCGAGCAGGGGGCTGCATATTGACGGGGTGACACACGTGATAAACTATGATCTGCCCCAGGACCCTGAGGACTATGTGCATCGTATAGGCAGGACTGCAAGGGCAGGGGCAAAGGGCAGGGCCATAAGCCTTGCCTGCGAGGAGTATGTCCACTCCCTCCCTGACATTGAGGAATACATACGGCAGAAGATTCCGGTTATTCCGCTGACGGATGAAATGATAGTGACTGATTATCAGAGGGGGCGGGCAAGGAGAAAGGGAACTGCTTCCGAAAAGAGGTACCAGGGGGGGAAATCGAAAAGTCACACAACAGGCCGGGGGCCGCAGAGACAGGAGTCACGGCCACCCCGCCGGAAAGAGAGTCCCTCACGAACCGAAAATTCCTCTGGCAGACCTGACAATGCCGGTGCTCGCCGACCAAAGAGAAAGTACCCTTCAAGAAAGAGGCCGGGGGCCAGGCCTACAGGCTAGTGCCACAGCCCGGCAGTGTCGCAGAACAATACTAACCCCTCTCTATCAGCCATGGTAAGGGGCGAATTATGTGCCCCCTCCTTAACTAAGGAGGCAGGTGGGAGGTCATAAGAAAAACAGAAAGGGAGAAGTGCACTTGAGGGGACTCTTGGACTTGTGCACTGTCACACTAACTAAATGAACGAATTACATATTCAGATCATTGCAAAAGAACTGGTCGTAAAACCGTCGCAGGTGAAAGCAGCGGCTTCACTGCTTGATGAAGGGGCAACAGTCCCGTTCATTGCCCGGTACCGGAAAGAGGCCACAGGCACCCTTGATGAGGTCGCGGTTGCTGCTGTCAGGGACAGGCTTGAGCAGCTCAGGGAACTGGACAAGCGGCGCGCGGCCATTATCAAGTCCCTTGAAGAACGGAACCTGCTGACAGATGAATTGAAGGGAAAGATCGAGGCAGCTGACTCCATGACCGCGCTTGAGGACGTGTATCTCCCCTTCCGCCCGAAACGCCGCACCCGTGCCACCATAGCAAAGGAGAAGGGTCTGGAGCCTCTTGCTTTAATGATCTATGAACAGGGAGAAATAGACCCGGAAGATGAAGCCGCAGCATTCATAGACGCTGAGAAGGGAGTTGAGTCTGTTGAAGACGCGCTTGCCGGGGCAAGGGACATCATCGCTGAATGGGTGAGCGAAGACGCGCAGGCACGGGAAAAGATGCGTTCTCTCTATTGGGGAAAAGGCATGATACGCTCAAAGGTCGTCTCGGGCAAAGAGGAAGAAGGGATCAAGTACAGGGACTATTATGAATGGGAGGAGCCTGTTTCAAAGGCCCCTTCACACAGGATACTTGCCATCAGGCGCGGAGAGACCGAAGGGTTTCTGGTCCTCCGCATATTACCACCCGAGGAAGAGGCCATCGCCCTGCTGGAAGGGCTTTTTATAAAGGGAGACAACCGGGCATCTGAACAGGTGAAAACAGCTGTTCATGACAGCTACAAACGGCTGTTAATGTCTTCAATGGAAGGCGAGACACGCCTTGCTGCCAAAAAACGGGCGGATGAGGAGGCCATACGCGTCTTTGTCGAAAACCTGAGGCAGCTGCTGCTCGCCCCTCCGCTTGGCGGTAAGAATATCCTCGCCATTGATCCGGGCTTCAGGACCGGCTGCAAAGTGGTGTGCCTCGACAGGCAGGGAAAGCTCCTTCATAACGACACGATCTATCCAACTTTTTCAGATAAAAAGGTCACAGAGGCTGCCGGAAAGGTCCGGGAGTTCTGTGAACGCTTTGGTATCGAGGCCATTGCCATTGGCAATGGCACTGCCGGAAGGGAGACAGAGTCTTTTGTCCGGGGACTCGGCCTTCCCGGGGAGATACAAATAGTAATGGTCAATGAGAGCGGGGCCTCTATTTATTCAGCATCTGACGCAGCACGGGAGGAATTCCCGGATTATGACGTGACGGTACGCGGTTCGGTCTCAATCGGACGGCGTCTCATGGACCCGCTTGCAGAGCTTGTAAAGATTGATCCGAAGTCCATTGGTGTCGGGCAGTATCAGCATGATGTAGATCAAACCGCATTGAAGAAGAGCCTTGACGATATTGTCATTAGTTGTGTAAATGGAGTAGGGGTCGAGGTGAACACTGCAAGCAGACAGCTTCTTGCCTATGTCTCCGGGCTGGGACCTCAGCTTGCAAAGGGCATTGTCGAATACAGAAACGAACACGGGCCATTCGCTTCACGTGAGCAGCTCAGGAAGGTCCCCCGCCTGGGGCCCAAGGCCTTTGAACAGGCAGCAGGGTTTCTTCGGATAAGGGATGCGGAGAATCCCCTGGACGGCTCCGCGGTCCACCCTGAGAGTTATCACATCGTCGATGCCATGTCCCGCGACATGGGGTGCTCGCTGGTCGATCTGATGAGGGACGAGCATATCAGAGGGCGCATCGACCTTTCACGTTATGTGACCGATACCACAGGAATGCCGACCTTGACCGACATCGTGGACGAACTTGCNNGGGATGAAACTCCCGGGCATTGTCACCAATATCACCGCATTCGGCGCGTTCGTGGATATCGGCGTTCACCAGGACGGCCTTGTGCATATCAGTGAGATCTCGGACCGGTTTGTGAAGAATCCCACGGACGTGGTGAAGGTCCATCAGAAGGTCACGGTTACTGTTCTGGAAGTGGACCTGCAGAGGAAACGGATATCCCTTTCCCTCAAGAGCGGAAGCGCGAAAGACAGGAAATCCGAAAGTGCGAAAGAGCGTACGCACGGAAGCCTTGAGGGGACACCGCGCATTCAAGGCACCCGACACGACAAGGACAAGAAAAGACCATCCCGGTATGAGGGGAATCCCTTTTATGAGGCGTTTAAGAACAGACGGTAGATCATAAACGCTTAAACTAATCCCCTTCGTTTCTTTGGCACGTGGGCACTGCCGCGCTCCGGCACTCGGAGAAAATATCGAGACGGAACCTCAATGTTTTATTTGGACCGACTACCATCGGGGCTTTGCCGCTATTTCCAGTACCTTTAAATCAAGGAATCTTTTTGATGCCGATGCGCGGATGACTGTTACGGTATCGGCGCCTCTGCCGGTGCCTGCTACCACAAGTATTTCTTCTCCCTCCGGCACAAGACCCGCGTCTGCTGCCATCATGGTCATCTCACAGCAGACCTTTGAGCCCTCGCCGAACCTGCGGAGGGACTGTGCGACAAGAAGGGTAGGGTAGACCCCGCTGAATTTTGCTGCCAGCGCTGTTTCGAGGTTGTGCGTAATCATTGTTCCGGTATATATAGTTGCACCTGCTGCCTGGATTCTCTCTCTTGCATGCCCCGTGAGCTCGAGACTGTTTGGTTCCTTAAATCCATATGAGTGCGTGACAACTACAAGATTCACGTGTTTGTCTTTTAAGCCTTCTGCAAACAGAACGCCCGTATCTCCTGTCGTCGTTGCGACAATAACATGGCGGTACCCGTGCTTATCAATGTTGTCTTTTACAATTTCAAGGCATTGTCTCGTGTTATCAGGTCCGGGTTTTTCAAAATAAGTAACTGTCTTGTGCATGTACATTACCTCCTGGAATGATGATCATTATATATGTTTTGCTGTTATTGTCAGAATCGTCTGCGGTTACTTCCTCGCAACGCTTTAAAATAGCTCATATTTAACAAGTCTGCCGTCGAGACCGCCGGTCTTCAGCGGCCTTTTCCACGATGGTTTTAGCCCGATGTTTTTAATAAAACGCCGGTCACCGAAATAGATATACGCAGCACTCCCTTTACATCTCTGCTTCAGGAAATCTCCAAGGGATTTGTAAAGGATGTCAAGATCCTGCCTGTGCCCCATACGTATACCGTATGGAGGATTTGCAACAATGAGCCCGTGCTCAAGGCCTTTGTGTTTTCTGAAGTCACGTGCTTCAATTTTTACTGTATCCCCGTAAGGCAGATTTTTGATATTTGTCTTTGATATTTCGACAGCTTCCCTTGATGCATCACTTCCGGCAATCAGGCCCTCAGGCAATCTGCGGATTTGACGGTCAATTTCATTCTTTGTCTTTATCCACAGCGGCTCATCAAAGTCCGGAAGGAATTCAAATCCAAAGTCTGCACGAAGAAAACCGGAAGGGACCCGGCAGTAATACATAAGCGCTTCACAAAGCAAAGTGCCGGAGCCGCACATTGGATCATAAAGGGGGACCTCGCCGTTCCATTCGGTATATCCGATAATTGCTGCGGCAGTCGTCTCCTGCATCGGAGCGGATACCGCATCTTTTCTGTATCCCCGCCGGTGAAGAGACCCCCCGGATGTGTCCAGACTGATGACGGCCCGGTCCTCCCGTATGTGGAGGTTCAGCCATATATCCGGATTTTCTGCGTCAATATCAGGCCGCTTCCCGGTCCTTTCCCTGAATGCATCGACAATCCCGTCTTTTAGACGGAGGGATGCATAATGGGAATTGGTTATCCTGCTGTTTGATACATTGCTGAAAATAGCAAAGGTGTGTTCCGTTGACATAAAGTCCGTCCAGTTAATCCGGAGAGCCTTATTATACAACTGATCTGCAGCAGGGCAGTCAAACGTCACGAGAGGTGCAAGTATTCTTGTAGCCATCCGGACTGAATAATTTATCCGGTACAGTTCTTCCTTTCCTGCGTTAAAATAGATTCCCCCATATGCCTGGCTGATATTCTGAGCTCCGAGGGCGGACAATTCCAGGCCGCCAGGTTCCTTTAGATCGTCTGCTATCTGGGCAAAAAAGAGTTTGTCTTTCTGATAATCATACATGAGTAATATATTACAGCTGAGCAGGGCATCAGTGCAAAGGCCCTGTTTCCAATGCTCTCACGCGTAAAAGATCGAAGGCCCGTAAGATCATCCGGGTGAAAGGGGGTAAGAACACACGTGCCAAAGAGCAAAAAAGCAAAAGCGGAAGGGACAGATGTTACAATAGAGAAAAAGTTATATTCATTCTCAGGGAGGGTGCGTGTTTGGAAGTATTCTTCTCACTGTTATCACGGTGATGCACGTGTATGTCTTTTGGCGTGGCTCTACGGTACCATTTCTGAAACGCCATGTCTCCAGAAGGCTTCTGACAGGGACAGGCATCGGCCTCTGGGCGGTCTTTTTCCTCGGCCGCGTCATAGGTCATGGGAGTTCGGGTACGTTCGCCATGGCACTGGAATTTCTCGGCATGACCTGGATGGCTGTTGTATTCCTTATGACTGTCTCACTGCTCGCTGTTGAAATCATCACCGGGTTCGGCCTTGTCATGCCCCGGATGGCACCTTTTCTGCGGGGTTGTGCCCTTGCTGCCGGTGCAGTGCTTTCAGTGATCGCACTCGTACAGGGCCTCCGGCCTCCGGTTATACAAGACTATGATGTGATTCTCTCCGGTCTTGCTCCCAAGATGGACGGCACAGTTATTGTTGCCATGTCCGACCTGCACGTAGGAGCACTGATCGGCAGGCAGTGGCTGGAGGCACGTGTCGCCGAGGTGGAAGCTCAGCAGCCCGATCTCGTGGTCCTGCTTGGGGATATTTTCGAAGGACACGATCAGCCCAAAGAGGAACTGATGGCGGTCCTGCACCGCCTTTCTGCTCCCCTGGGCGTCTGGGCTGTCCTGGGAAACCACGAGTTCCCCGGGCGCAATAATACAAGGGCTCCGATGATAAATTATGACGGAATACAGGTGCTGAACAACTCCTGGGCCGAGGTCCGTCCTTCCTTTGTCCTTGCAGGCGTGGACGACCTTACCGCCAACCACCGTTCCGGTCGGGGTGGTGACCCTATTGCCAAGGCACTCGCCGGCCGGCCGTCCGGTGCAACGGTCCTCCTGTCCCATACACCGTGGTACATCGAAAAGATCGCGGGTGACGGCGTTGGTCTGATGCTCTCCGGTCACACCCATGGAGGGCAGATATGGCCCTTTGGCTATCTTGTCCAGCGTATCTATCCTCTGATCGGGGGACGGTACGAAGTGGATGGCATGACGGTCATCGTCTCCCGGGGTTCGGGCACGTGGGGCCCGCGTATGCGCCTGTGGCGTCCTGGAGAAATACTCCGTGTGACGCTGCATGCTGAAGGGAAAGAGTTCCCCAGTGCTGGAGCGCAATAGTGTCATAGTATCAAAGGGGCTAAGTGCAGCCCGGTTGCGTACTCTATGATAGGCAAGCTGATTATCAATATGCTAAAATGCCGGATCAGAGACAGGGAATTAAAGCCGCATATAGTGGACGGCATAATGGAGCAGAGTTGAATTGAAGCACAAAGTGTACGGCGTCAATAAGATCAAGACCCTTCTGGAAACACACTCCAAGCGCGCCTTCACACTCGGGCTCGTCTGGGGGACAAGCGGGAATATGAGCATAAGGGCGGACGCGGAAAGCTTTTTCATCACCCCTACAGGCAAAAGTCTCGGAGACATAACCGGGAGGGATGTGGTCCATTGCCGCATAGATAAAGATTCGCCCAATAAAAATGCCTCTATGGAATGGGCGCTTCACCGCGGAATTTATCAAAAGAGAAGAGATGCATGCGCTGTCTTTCACTCACAGCCCCTGTACAGTACACTTATCGCCTGTGCAAAAGATAAAAAAATAAAGATTGCGCTCATCCCGGAAGCTATTGCGTATGTAAAAAAAATAGAAGTGGTCCCTTATCGTCATGCCGGGAGTATCGAGCTGGCACAAAAGTGCGCTGAGGGTGCGGAGAAGGCAGATGTGCTGCTTCTCGAAAACCACGGGGTAGTTACATTCGGCACCTGTATTGAGGACGCGGTCAATAAGACCCTGACATTGGAGTTTTTGTGCAGGTTAACGGTAGTATCGAACGCGGCGGCCATAGAATTGAAAGAAATCCGTCCCCGGCAGGCAACCGAATTTTTAAAGCTGATAGGGACCGCAAAGAGAGTCTGACAAGACCTGCACCCCACAATAACCTCTTCCGCGTTCCGCGGAATTGCGTGAAGGGGATTTCATTTTAGGAGGACCGGTGTTCAGGAGAACGATGTCCCCCTGCTTGAATTTGGCTGGTCTATCCCCTGTATCTTTATCGTGTTGAATTAACGAGCTGCCGGCGCCCTGGAACATAAGAGACAGAAAGCAAAACGGTCAGGCAGGGCTGTCATCCCTGATGGCATCATTGTATAATAGGGCATGAATATCTGGGGTTTCTTTTTAGGACTCATTATTGGTGTGTTTCCGCTCCTGCTCATCTTTAAATTTGTGAAAGGGAATTTCCTGTTTATTGTGAACCCGTATATCAAGGGGGCTGTATTCGGAGTGCTCCTCTGGGGTGGTATCAATCTTTTCCTTTA
>DKBK01000136.1 GCA_002451135.1 Nitrospiraceae bacterium UBA6902 | reverse complement strand
AGAAGCCATTCATAATCCATGGCATAACGGAAATCGGTACGGAAAAGGCCGATCTTTTCATACGCACTTCTTCTCGCAAAAACAGACGGATGGTTTATGGTCATATCTTTATGCAGCAGGGCATCGTTTCCGGAAAACAATTCTGTCTTCTGCCCGTTCACATCCCGGTACTGGACCATGCCGTGCACGATGTCAGCTCCGGTCTGCGTTAAGACGGAAACAGCTAATGCAACTGCCGCAGGCTCATAGTAGTCGTCAGCATTTATGATCCCGATAATCTCTCCTGTTGCTGCCGTTATCCCTTTATTAAATGCCTCGCTTATCCCGCTGTCGGGCTCGCTTGTCCAGTATGCGATCTTGTCCTCATATTTTCGAATTGTGTCCAGCGTCCCGTCAGTGGAACCGCCGTCAATAATGATGTATTCGATATTGTCGTATGTCTGGTTTAAAACGCTTTGAATAGCAGTATCCAGTGTGTGTGCAGTATTTAAAGTAATTGTTATTACGCTGATTAATGGTTTCTCCTGATAAGATTTTTTATGAAATCCTCCGTTCACACGCAATCCGCCCTCCATATGATTTGCACGTGGGGATTTATTCTTGTAGGTATTAAATCTGGATATCAACGTGGTAACCGTCTCTTTACCGAATCATGACAGTTTGTGTTAATCCCAAGAACGGCAGGTATATCCATGGATTTTACAGATAATGACAATGTATCTCTGATTGATTTTGGCCTGGCAGTGATTCACAAGAGGAAGGGGCTGACACGTATCAAATGATTTTTTTGCCGTATCAGCTGAAACTGTTTATCAGCTCTGCAACCGTCTCTGCCTCTTTGTCTCTCAGTTGAGGGAATATGGGGAGAGATAAGATTTCTTCAGCCACTTTCTCGGCAACCGGGAAATCACCCTGAGAGTATCCCAGGTCTTTATAAGCCTCCTGCAGATGAATAGAGAGCGGATAGTGAATTACGGTCTGCACATCGTTGTTCTGAAGATACGCCTGAAGCCTGTCTCTTTCAGGGTGCCGTATTACATACAAATGGAACACGTGTTTTCCGTAAGATACTTCAACAGGCTTTGTAATTGCTTTATTTTTTATGTTTTGGTTATAGAAATCTGCGATATCCCGACGACGTGTGTTCCATGTATCCAGATACTTTATTTTTGTTAACAGGATTGCTGCCTGTAATTCGTCCAATCGGCTATTGAACCCTTTTATTGTATGGTAATAGCGTTTCTCCTGGCCGTAATTCCTGAGCATTTTTAATGTGTGGGCCTGCTCCGGGGTTTTTGTGGTAATCATCCCCCCGTCTCCGTATGCACCAAGATTTTTGCTCGGATAAAAACTAAAGCATGCGTAATCACCGAAGGAGCCAACTCTTTTGCCCTTATATTCTGCGCCATGAGCCTGGCATGCATCCTCAATCACTGTTAAATTAAATTCACGGGCGATTGCGAGAACCGGTTCCATGTCGGCACTCTGGCCATAGAGGTGGACCGGAATAAGTGCTTTCAGTTTATTTCCCCGGCGCTTTTTCTCAATAACAACAAGCTCTCTGAGCTTGTTCGTGTCGATATTATATGTATCAGGGTCGATATCCACAAACAGGGGAGTGGCACCTGAAAAACTTATTGCAGACACAGTGGGTACCGCGGTATTCGGGACTGTAATGACGTAATCGCCATGCGTAACCCCTGAAGCCACTAAGGCAAGATGCAATGCTTCTGTTCCGGAACCCACCCCAACGGCAAACACTTCTTTCCCAATAAAGTCAGCGAAAACTTCCTCAAACTCCTCAACCTTTTTGCCAAGGACAAACCAGCCGCTTTTTAATAATCCTGCGACCGTATTATCTATCTCGATGGATAAATCGTCATATTCTCTGCTGAGGTCGCCAAACGGGATCATTTTCGTCTTTCCTTCGTTATGCATATTACCAGTATTCTTTCTGATATCTCCTGTAATATTCGGTCGTTCTCAACAGTCCATCTTCAAGTGAAATCAGAGGCTCCCATGAGACAGCCTGCCTGATTTTGCTGATATCCGGATAGAAATCCCCGGGCTCCTGCGCAGCCCGCTCCTTTGAAAAGGGGGTGAACCTGCTCTTGCCGCTTCCCACGACTTTCAGGATGACATTGACTAATTCAAGGATGGTGGTATGCTGATCATTTCCCACATTAAATGTTTCTCCGTAGGCAGTGCCCGATGCCCCTGTCCGGAGGAACGCATTTACACAATCATCAATGTATAAAAAATCTCTCATAATTTTTCCATCTCCGAACACGGTGATAGTTTCATCCATCATCGCGAGTCTTATAAACCAGTTTACTACGCCAAACTTGGAATGGAGCATTTGAGATCTTTCCCCGTATATATTGGAGAGACGGAGATTGACAACCTTTAATCCGTGCACATCCCCATAAAATTTTATGAGTTTTTCTGCGGTAAGGTTGGATAGTTCGTATAAGCCCTTCGGATCTGTAGGGGTTTCTTCATTCACCGGAAGTTTATCTACTGAACCGTATACGCCTCTTGTGCTTGAATATACGGTTACCGCCTCCGGGGCATTTTTCTTCACTGCTTCCATAATTATGGCGGTCCCATGGATATTGATATCTATATCCGGATAGGGATCAGATTGTCCGAGGACATGGCTGCATTGCCCTGCCAAATGAAATATGAAATCTTTTCCTTTAACGAGGGTCCTCATCGCACATTCATCACGAACATCACATATATTGACCTGGGCATCCTTTTTCACAGGTTCTATATTAAATAAGTTTCCCCCGTGATCGGGCCATAATACATCTACAATTGTTACCTCTGCCCCAAGCGTAACAAGTTTGATGGCCAGGTTGCTTCCTATAAACCCAAGCCCGCCTGTTATGAGTGCCTTCTTCCCGGAATAATATGTTTGAAGTTGGTTATGATCCATTGCGTGCCGTGCTATATTAATTTTTTTAAGCGATCCTGGGCCTTGGAGGGCAGGCGGAGAATCCTGTCTACCAGGGAATCCTTTTTCACGTATTTAAATCCGTAGTTAAAATGAGGATCGATATTCTTTACCTGCCGTATGGATTCTTCTATCGCTTTGATATATGGATTATATATAAGTTTAATATTTTTTGTAATCAAAAGATACGTGCGTCCTTCTCCATAATTATAAGAGCCATTTTTCAGGAGACTAAACTGGTGAAAATGATAAAAGATTAACGGGTCTTCATCTATATAGACGTGTGACTGCTTTTCCACGATCCTGTATCGCTCAATGTTCCATAATGCCACCCCGCTCCCTTGTGCTGGAGAACATGGACCCCTTTAAATCGGGTCGGCCAGTCATCCAGATATTTCTGGTCTCCCATTTTGCCGTCTTCAAGTCTGAAGTAGCACCATTCATTGCAGCGGTCCCGCCACCAGTCCAGACATTCCATGCCGGATTCAGTAGTGCGAAATAT
>DKBK01000025.1 GCA_002451135.1 Nitrospiraceae bacterium UBA6902 | reverse complement strand
GCTCTACCAACTGAGCTACATCGGCATATATAAAAAACGCTGCTAATAATATTGAATTAACGCAATTATCCTGTCACGGAATAGATAATATATACAAAAAATACCTTTTTGGTCAACCAGCAATCATAACATTTATTAAATTTCTTTTACAACGTCGAATTTTACAGGAGGTTTTGGGTCAAATCTGTCTACAAGGTGACAACGAACCAGGTGTCCTTCCCGTTTTTCTTCCAGTTCAGGCCACTCAATCCGGCATATCTCTCCGGCAACGGGGCATCTTGTATGGAAACGGCATCCCGCAGGAGGGTTGATTGGAGACGGGACATCCCCCGTAAGTATAATTGCCTTCTTTTTATATTTCGGATCAGGGAGCATATTGGCAGACAACAGAGATATGGTATACGGATGAAGGGGATTAGAATAAAACTCCGCAGTATCAGCTAGTTCCGCAATCTCTCCCAGATACATCGTCGCTATCCTGTCTGATACATGTTCCACTACTGAAAGATTGTGGGTTATAAACAGATAGGAAAGATTCAAGTCTTTTTTAAGTTTTGCCAGAAGGTTCAGTATCTGGGCCTGAATAGAGACGTCAAGCGCTGAAACAGGTTCATCACATATCACAAGCCTGGGATTCAGGGACAGGGCCCTTGCAATCGCTACCCTCTGTCTCTGCCCCCCGGAGAATTCATGAGGATAGCGGTGATAGTGGCCGGCCGAAAGCCCTACCTTCTCCAGCAACTCCGCTACCGCCTCTTTCTTCTTAATCCCGCGGGCAATCCTGTGCGCGCCTATCCCTTCAGCTATTATGCTTCCTATGGAGAGTCTCGGGTTCAATGACGAGTAGGGGTCCTGAAATACGATCTGCGCGTTCTTGCGGAACCGCATGAGCTCTTCCCCCCGCAATTCAAATACATCCTGCCCTTCAAAATATACGTTCCCGGCCGTCGGCCTGTCCAGTCGCAGTATGACTCTGCCTGCGGTAGTCTTGCCGCAGCCAGATTCACCCACCAGGCCCAGTGTCTCCCCTTCCTTTACATTAAATGAGATATCATCAACCGCCTTCACAGAGTTGACAACTTTGGAAAATATCCCTCTTGTAATAGGGAAATATTTCTTTAAGTGTCTGACCTCTAAAATGTTATGGTTTGTGCCGTTCATTTAACATCCTGCATCATGAGATGAGAAACGATGCGGTTTTTGTCTTTTCGTTCCAGACATATTTATCTATGCTCTTTTTAAAATGGCATGCTGCGTCATGCCCTTCTTTTATCTCTTCCAGTAGTGGCTCATCAGTCCTGCATATGTCCTGCGCGAATAAGCAGCGGGGCCAGAATTTGCACCCCTGCGGAAATGCCAGCGGGTTCGGGACACTGCCGGGTATGACATAAAGGTTTTCCTTTCTTTTGCCTATGACAGGGATAGAAGTAAATAGCCCAAGAGTATAAGGATGGCGGGGGGTCCCGAAGATGTCTTCCACGGTACCGTATTCAACTATCCTGGATGCGTACATAATAGCTACGTGAGTTGCTATGTTGGCCACTACCCCGAGATCGTGCGTAACCAGGAGAATCGACATCCCGAATTCGTCCTGCAACGACTGCATCAGGTCCAGTATCTGCGCCTGGATAGTGACATCAAGCGCAGTCGTAGGTTCATCTGCTATCAATACCGCCGGATTGCATGAGAGGGCCATGGCGATCATCACACGCTGCTTCATCCCTCCTGACATCTGGTGCGGATACTCATTTATACGCACCTCGGAAGAGGGAATGCCTACCTTGTCCAGGATACGGATGGTAAGTTGCCGGGCCTCATCCTCCCCTTTCTTTTGATGGAGCATAATTGCTTCTTGTATCTGATCCCCAATAGTGAACAGGGGATTGAGAGAGGTCATCGGTTCCTGGAATATCATGCTTATATCATTGCCTCGGATACCCTCCATTTCTTTTTCCGTTAATTCGAGGAGATTTTCCCCTTTATAAATAATCTCTCCGCCTGCTATCCTGCCGGGAGGTGAAGGGATCAATCTCGGGATGGCCAGACAGGTGACACTCTTGCCGCACCCTGATTCGCCCACCAGACCCAGCGTTGTCCCTTTCATGATCTGCAGATCAACCCCGTCAACAGACTTTACCACTCCGTCATCGGTATCAAAGTAGACTTTCAGATCTTTGATTTTCAGGATAGGCTCTTGATTTTCAGACGCATGGTTCATCATGTTTTCATTATCTCTTCCTCAATTTAGGGTTTAATGAGTCTCTCAACCCTTCGCCAAACAGGTTAAATGACAGCACCACAACCAGGATGGACAACCCCGGAATATATGTAAGCCACGGCGCGTCAAAAAGGAACCGCTTTCCGTCTGACAGGATATTGCCCCACGTGGCATGCGGCGGAGGCACCCCGAACCCAAGAAAACTGAGTCCCGCCTCTGTAAGGATGGCGTCAGCTATGCCGATTGTAGCAGAGACAAGGACAGGGGCCGCGGCGTTAGGGATCATGTGCCGGAATATTATGCTTAAATCCGGTATCCCCATGACCTTTGCCGCCGATACAAAATCCTGTTCACGGAGAGACAGAAATTCAGCCCTGACAAACCTGGTGGTCCCCATCCAGCTGGTCAGGCCGATAACGATCATTATGTTATAAATACTTGCCGGAAGAATGGCCACTATGGTGAGAATAAGAAAAAAGCTCGGGAAGCACAGCATGATGTCCACAAACCTCATGATAAGGGTATCAACGGTGAACGTATCAAAGAAGAGAAGGCTAAGGGTCACAGGCCCTTTTGTTCCTTCAAGAGATACATAATTGTATATCATAGAGATGACCACGAATAACAGGGAGAGCAGCAGCGAATCAACTGCCAGGCCTCTTTGCCCCGAGGCCAGGAACACCAGCGCGCAGAAGAAGGCAATGAGAAACAGGACATGCATGAATTTGATCCTGTACATACCGTAATAGCCCGCTATCCCTCCCATGACAATGCCGATCAGGACAGAGATGCCCACTGCTACAAAGCCGACAGTCAATGAGACCCAGGCCCCCTGCATCATCCTTGCGAATATGTCTCTGCCAAGGTCATCTGTGCCGAGCAGGTAGGTCCCGAACAGGGGCCGGTCACCGGGTTTTATCATCTCCGCATCAACTGAGGCAAAGGGCCTTAATAGTTTCTCCGACAACCGCACCTTTGCAGGATCAAGAACAGGATCATCCCCGGTGGTTAAGAAAAGTCCGGAGACGGCCACTATAAAAAATACGGTAAAGATAATCAGCCCCCACATGGCCAGCTTATTCTTTTTAAATATCCTCCAGGCCTCGGTAAACCGTGAGACCTCCCCGGCCAGTCCATGGTGGAGTTCGTTTATATTCTGATCATTCACTGTCATATTCTTATTACGTTGTCAGGTATCTGCTCTTTTTAAAAGTGAAGCGCCCGCAGCTGAACGCTATAATCTTATCCTCGGATCCACTACCATATATAAGAGATCCGAGATAAACGTCCCTATCAGTACCAGCACCGCCACAATGAAATTTAATGTCAGTATAATGGGATAGTCGCGGGCCAAAATGGCCTCATACCCCATCCTGCCCATCCCCGGCCAGGCGAATATGGACTCTGTAATTACCGATCCCCCGATAAGCCCCGGCAATATCAGCCCGAACATTGTTACAAAAGGGAGAAGGGCATTGCGAAACCCGTGCTTGTAATAGACCACGTCCTCGGACAGGCCTT
This sequence comes from Nitrospiraceae bacterium UBA6902, assembly GCA_002451135.1. GTDB lineage: Bacteria > Nitrospirota > Thermodesulfovibrionia > UBA6902 > UBA6902 > UBA6902. The sequence goes on along the minus strand of DKBK01000025.1, from coordinate 2,067 downwards.
TGGCCCTTGCGGTCCGTATATAGTCCTGATGGATAACCTCCAGCATCTGCGCCCTGACATATCTTGAGAGGAGTGCTATTCCCCCCAGCGCTCCCAGGATGGAAGGGAGCACGAGGTGCCAGATTCTATCCATTATCCGGTAGATATTGTCCGCCTGGGTCATCCCAAAGGTCTGCATGGCTATCACAGGCACATGAAATGTATTCACCACAAATATGATAAGTATATAGGCAAAAAAGAAGCCGGGTACAGAGATAAGCACATAGGACAAAAAGGTGGTCGATCGGTCAAAAAGAGCTCCTCTCCGTATCGCCGCGCTTATCCCGACGGGAAAGGAGAGGCACCACGTTATCACGGTCCCGACAACGAACAGCCAGAGGCTGTTTAAGAACCTTTCCTGTATCTTACCCATCACCGGCTGATTGTCTTTCCATGATTTAAGATGTCCGGTAAACAGGTTCTTATAATAGAGGTAATATTGTACATGCAGGGGCTTATCCAGGTTGAATTCCTTCTGGAACCTGACCAGGTCTTCAGGGGTAAACTTGGGATTCAGGGGATCAATCTGGCTCGGCTTTCCCGGCGCCAGATACACGACAAGGAAAGAAATAATAGAGATGAAAAACAATGTCACCAGTTTCTGAATTAGGCTTCTTATCGTAAAAGAAAGCATCTCTGATTACTCCGTCTCGAACCTTGGACTACTTGCCAGCTTGATCCACTTGTTAAAGTAAAACGTATGGTTCCCTGTCCTGGTAGGGGTGATCTTTTTAATTTTCTCTTCGCCCGTCGGGCCACGTTCCAGTATGACGATCTTTTTATCAAGGACCGCGGTCCATTTTCCCACATATAAAAATGTATACGGCTGTTCATCGGCTATGATCCTGTGAAGCTTATGGCAGTATTCCACCTGCCTGTCGTAGTCATACTCCTGCCTGATCCTGATGATTAAATCATCGGCCTCTTCATTTTTAAACCCCACAAAGTTAAGCTGGTTTTCATTGGTCTGGCTGGAATGCCAGATCTGGTAGAGATCCGGGTCTATGCCCATGGACCAGCCAAGGATAAGGGCATCAAAATTTCCTGTGTTTACATGTTTGCCGATAAAGACTGACCATTCAACCAGGTCCGTCTTTACATCAATGCCGATTTTCTTCCATGAGTCCTGCGCAATGGTCAGGATACTCTTTCTCAGATCATTGCCGCTGTTGGTAATCAGGGTAAAGGCAAACCTCTTCCCGTCCTTTTCGAGCCGGCCTTCACTGTTTTTCTTCCAGCCCGCCTCGTGTAAGAGCCTCAACGCGCCTTCCGGGTCATAGGGCAACGGCTGAATGCTCTTATCATAATAATCAGTCTGTTTTACAAAGGGGCCGGTCATCCGTTCTGCTTCATTATACATGACATAGCGGATGATCTTGTCCGTGTCAACAGCCATTCCCAGGGCCTTCCTCACTCTCTTGTCCTTAAACAATTCCCGGCGCATATTGTACCCTATATATGTATACCCGAACGAAAGCCCGGAGAAGTTCTGATACTTCGGATCATGTTTCAGGCGTTCCACCTGGTGCGGCTCTGCTCCATAGCTGTCAATGGCCCCGCCGTAGAATTCCATTTCCTGGGTCAGCGGATCAGGCACGATGCGATATGTGTAGCTTTTATAATTAGGTGCCCCTTCCCAATACTCTGCATTTCTGTCCAGAACGATATACTGGTCAGACTTCCATTCCCTGAAGACAAAAGGGCCTGTCCCCACAGGGCGCCGGTTAAAGTCACTGTCTTTAAGGGTGAATTCCGCAGGGTCCGCCCCTTTTAATCCCGCCTCTCTGCTCAATGCCTCCGTGTTTAACAGATGCTCGGGAAGCATCCCCATCCCCCACGTTCCAAAGGCCGGTGAATATAACCTCTTATAGATTACCTTCACCGTATATTTATCCACGGGCTCCAGCCTCTTGACCGGCTCATAGTCAGATACACGCGGAGAAAGGTTCCTTGGATTCATTATTGCTTCATAGGTAAACTGAACGTCTCCGGAATCAAACTCATGTCCGTCATGGAACTTCACCCCTT
>DKBK01000076.1 GCA_002451135.1 Nitrospiraceae bacterium UBA6902 | reverse complement strand
CCAAAATATAAGGCATACTGGCCTGAAGACCACCTCGTGCTTTTTAAGAGATCAACCGGTTTCATTTTTTCCAATGGGCCCTGCTTGTAGAATGAATATCCCCGTCTCCATTTGTCTGTCGACGCATCATAGTAGTACCAGCGGTTGCGATACTCCATCAATACCCACCAGTCAGCATTATTACCGTTAAAGCTGCCAGGGTCAAGCTCGATAGTCGCTGCGACGTTATCACCTCTGGCTATATTGACTGCCCCTGATGAGTTGTTAACTTTAATGACAGGAACCGGTTTCAGGATATTGGTTACTGTTCCTTCAAGAGGTACATTCATAACTGATGTGTCAGGGTCATTTGATGAAATGGCAAGAGTTGCGTTCTTTACCCCTGGGGATTCTGGGNNGTAAGGGGGTCTGTTCCGGTATTGGATATCATTAATGTCCTTGAAGACGGCACGTGCATCTCTGCAGAGAAGTGCAGCTGATCCGATTGACAGGTAATCCATACATTGTCAAGTGCCCAGAAGCCGGCTCGGGTATTGTTTACATATCTGAATTTTATCTGCGCATCAGTAACGTCTGCAACGGAACTAATGTCGAGCTCTTTCCAGTCTGGCACCGGATATCCGTCATCTGCATCAATGATGACATTATTAGTCCACGTAGTTCCCCCATCATTGCTCACATCTACTTCGAAATTGCCGGAATATGAATAATACTGATTACTAAAAGTAAGTGCGACACTGGTACATGAAACGGTATCGATTGATTCTGTTACTGCTTCATCAATATCAGTTGTTGTACATGAAGAATCAACAATCGCGTATTTTCCGGCAAAAGGGTATCCGATTGTCTTCCCGCATGGATTGTCTGCACTCCATCCCCCCTGCACCGACCATGTTGCAGGCAGACCGGAAGAGAAATCTTCACTTAAAAGCACGTTGCTGACCTTGATATCCGGAAAACAGCCTTCATCAATCAGACCGTCACAATCGTTGTCAAGACCGTCACCGCAAGTAGCTTCAGTACTTTCTGCAGGCAGCAGCGGCTGGCAGGTATTCAGTTCTGTTCCGGACTGGCATATGATCTGGCCTGTGGATGTACAGGCCCCTGTGCCGCATGAAATAGCTGCGGTTACATAATGGTTATCCGCGGTACCGTCACAATTATTGTCCACTCCGTCACATGTATCATCAACAATCCCCGGATTAATAGACGAGACCCCGTCATTGCAGTCATCACCCTGCATCGTCTGACATCCCGCAGGCACACAACCTGAACCTGTGCAGGATCCATCTTTTGATATGTTCATATAACCGTCATTATCACTATCACAGTAATAATCTCCCTGGGCAGGCGGTGTTGTATCAGGGGCTGAAAATGTCTTACTCATCTCATTAGAATATCCGCTTTCGTTGCCTGACGTATCGTACGCAGTGGTCGCAAAATAATAGGTCACTCCCGTTGATAAATTATTGACTTGATAGGTCAATACATCGCCGACATCAACGCTTTCAGAATAATTACCCGATGTCATCCCATAATATACGTTATATCCTGCAAGATCATTTAAAGGGGTATCATCAGCATTAGTAGTGGGGGGTTTCCATGATAGCACTACACTGGCAGCAAAAAGCATGTTGCCATAAAGAGAGTATATAACACATAAGACTACTCCATAAAACAAGTTTCCCCTTTTTAATTTGTTTACCATAACGGAATATCCTCGCAGTACATTAAAAAGCCTGTTTCTGTTTTAAAGAAACAGGCTTTTTTCCATAGGTAAACACTGGGCAAGCACTGTTTCTTCGACAACCGGCTATCCTTATGTACATGAATCAATAAGGATCCTTGGCTTTGTGCCCCCTGGTTACCCAGGGTTTACCTTTATCGGAAACCTCTATGTGAGCATCGTGAAATTATGTTAAACCGGGAAAGGCAAATAGCTCAGTGATTATAATCACCCCACAACAATACACTATTTCCCTCGGGCAACTATATATTGATATTGCATGTTTCAATTGACATGTACGTGTAGTCTCACCTGTCAATTCATCTCGATATTCGAATTCCGCAAGGTGATATGCAGATCATAATTTATTCGTCTTTACCACAATGATCTTCACTTCAATAATTCATACGGTATTGGGCGATCCATTCATGATTTCAAGACTCGTATCAATCCATCTGCCAAGCCTTTTTTATCAGAATGAATTTCATCTAAAATGTCGCTATCCTTTACACAAAATATCTGTCGTAACAAGTGTTTTAAGGCATCAACAATAAGCAATAAATAATAATTTTTCATATTATTCAGCGTGTTTCATCTTTGATTCACATTGGCACATTTATTGCTTCTTTAGTCTTATTATGTTTTTCCATCTACCAGGGGATAAAAAGGAATGAAAATCAACAACGCGTGCTCTGCTTTTATTGCAATGACAGCAGCGATGTTACTTTCCACAGGCACGTTGCATGCAACAACACATGCATCAGCATTATTCCGGACAGATTCAGAAAGTAATGTGAGCATAAAGTTGCATACTCAAACTCTTGCAGATATCAAGCTGCCTCGTCTTAATCAAAACTATTCTTCAGATATCCCTGTCATACGTAGGATTTTTATAAACGATCTGAAACCTGTTTCTTCTCCGGCTGTATCATCAACTTCCCCTGATGGGAATAATATACGTGATAATTTATCCATGGAAAAAATTACCTCGGAACCGGAACCCGGCACGTTATTACTTCTTGGAACAGGTATGATGGGGGTTGCTCTTTACCGAAGGCTTAAAACAAATAGGCATATAAACAAATAAAACACTTTCATGTTTTTCGGACTGCTGTTTTACCGTTGTACATCGATATCAGATGTGATAAAAAAGTTGGGCCGATTGCACGTGATGAGTGAATATGAGAAACTGCATTCAATAACTTATGTAGGAAAATCATCTAAATCATTTTTAACAAAAAGCCTGTATTTATCAATCAAATCATATAAGGTAGGCCTGCTAATTCCCAACTCCTCAGAAGCCTTTTTTATGTTCCCGTTGTGTCTCTCAACAACACTGGAAATGAGGTCCATCTCGAGTCGTTTACGGGCCTCTTTAAGAGTCACTCCATTATAGCGTTTTGCGGATGGTCCTCCATTTCCCGCTTCTCCTGACGGCTCTCCTAATCCCAAATGATAAGGTTCGATTATGCCTGTNNACCTTATACCTTTCAAGAAATGCATTGGCCAGCAACTTCGAGTCTGATCCCCTGTCCCTGAGCGGAGGCACACTAATAGTAATAACACTTATCCTGAAGAAAAGATCCTCTCTGAACTTACGCTCCTGCATTGCCGCGCTCAAATCAATATTAGTTGCGGCAATTACTCTTGTGTCTATTTTAATATCTTTTCTCCCGCCAAGACGCTGGATCTTTTTTTCCTGTAAAAATCGCAGGAGTTTTGCCTGTAAATTCGTTGACATCTCTCCTATTTCATCGAGAAACAACGTGCCCTTGTCAGCATATTCAAATTTCCCTTTTTGCAACCCATACGCACTGGTGAACGCACCTTTTTCATATCCAAACAGCTCGGATTCAAGAAGCGTCTCAGGTATTGCCCCGCAATTAATCGGGATAAAGGGACCTTTACTCCTCAGACTCTTATCATGGATTGCTTTTGCTACCAGTTCTTTCCCTGTGCCGCTTTCCCCTGTTATCAAGACCGTAATATCAGTAGAAGCAACCTGCCTGATCGTCTCAAAAATCTTATGCATTCGAGGGCTCTGTCCTATCATGCCGGCAAAACCGATTTCATTATCCAGCATTTTATGTAATGTACTGTTCTCAGATTCTATCGCGGCAAGGTGAAATGCCCTTTGCAATATTACCTTTAATTCGCCCATATCAACAGGCTTGAGATAATAATCGTATGCACCCATCTGAATTGCCTTCAGAGCGTTTTTCCTATCGCCGTTCCCGGTGATAATAATTACTTTTGTATCCGGGGCTTTGTTCAGTATTTCACTCAGACATGCCAGCCCTTCGCTCGAACCATTTTCATCGGGTGGAAGCCCAAGATCAAGTGTCACAACAACCGGCCGCTTATTACTGAATATCTGCAGTGCTTCATCCCTGTTGCAAGCCTGAAGAATATTGTATGCCTTTGACAAACCCCATTTCATCTGATTCTGGATGTCAGGGTCGTTTTCAACTACCAGTAGTTGTTTCATCTTCTCTCAATATATATATAATGCTATCAGAAATTACATATATCCCAAGTCCCTGAGTTTACCCATAATTTCTTCTTTCCCCTGTCCGCGGCCCGCCCTTTCATATGTGTTTTCCAGGTCCTGCTCCCACGCAGGAATGTCAGACATTTTTACCGTAGATCCTTTAGCGCCAAGCGAACGGTAACCCTCTTTGTACAAGACACAGAAAGGTACTTTGTATTTGAATATAAAATTCCATATATCTCTCTCCTTAAAATGCAAAATCGGCTGAACCCGCATATGTGGAGGAACTTTCCTGGGGCTGAAGTAATCTTCTTCTATCCGGGCCTCCTGCTCATCCCATCTAATAGCTGTCGCAAGGGCCTGAACCTTGTTGTCTTCAAGAAATACGTTCATAGCCACCGTCTTCATTAAATGATTACCCACAAATGACTCCGGCTCAAAGGGGAACGCTTCTTCTTTAAACTCAAGGATTTCGATTTCCTTTTTATTACGTTCATTGAGACTGCTGACCTTGACCATATCACCGACTTTTTCTGCTTTATCACTCACATCGGTATTTTTCGCAATTCTGACATCAAGGGCCCATTCTTTTTTAAGCTGGTTGAATATGTCCCAGATTTCTTCAAACACATACCCTTCATCAATAAACATACACGTGGGCATCTTTACTCCCAGTTCTTTGCATGCCTCTCTGAACAGCCATACCATAGTGGTGCTATCCTTCCCTCCGGTCCAGGCAACAGCGATATTTTCCGTGCCATACCTTTTGACCGCTTCTTTAATAATCTTTTTTGAATGATCAATCTTTTCCTCAAGACTCATAGACATGAGTTTTTCCATTTCATCGTGTGTCACTCTTTCCTCCTTATGTATAATTAATTACACATAACGTGTAATGATAATCATACAGATCAAAATAGTTACGCATATACATTCATCAACGTACAAAGCACATCAACAAGGTATACCGTATTATCGGGTAATTCCTATTCGATAATAACGATAGATTACTTTAATTCAAAACACTCCCGGTAATCAACCGCATATATGTCTGACACCGGATACCGCCTCTATCCCTGATTCAAGGGTAAATATAATATAAAATCAGATCCTATGCCTTCCCGGCTGACAACTTTTAATTTACCTGAATGCGCTTCAACAATCATCTTGCACTGGTACAGTCCTATTCCAAGTCCTTTCTTCTTCGTTGTCTGAAATGGCATAAAAAGACGTTTCTCAATAAATTCACGGGACATGCCACAGCCATTATCGGATACCCTGACAAAGCCCATGTTGTGTTCTGTACCAATGACAACCTCAACCTTCCCCTGACCTTCTGTTGATTCAAGGGCATTGATAATAAGATTAACAATGACCTTTGTTATTTCCTCTTTGTCAAACCTGGTTGCTACAGGTTCCAGTTCTCTGAAAGATAATCCTGAATTTCCATTCAGGTTTAACTGGCTGATGAGCTGTTTAATATAATATCCCAGATCAGAATATTCCAGCTGAAGACTCGACTTCCTCGGAAGGGCTTTAAGTTTCCCTATCATCGCTTTCATTTTTTCCGAGGTGTTTGAAATAGCTTTTATCGCATCTCTCTGGAATTCTGGATTGTCAATATGTTCCTCGGCATTCTGGACGATAAGGGAGAGCATGGACGTTGCATTTTTAAGGTCATGAAGCATAAATGATGATAGCTTTCCCATCGCCTCAATTTCCTTTGCTTCCATCAACTCTGCAGAAAGTCTTGCATTCAAAATAGCTAACATAGCCTGTTTTGACAGATTTTTCAGGAGGTCATAATCCTCAAAATTGTAATCAGCATCAGCCAGTCCATCTTCCAGGACCAGGAAGCCCATAAGATCATCTATATTCAGCAGTGGTACTATGAGGGACGCCCTGGTTTCATTTATAAATCCTTTGGCCACGGAAACAATGTCTTTGCATTTTGGATCACGTACATCCAGAATCCACTTGGTTTCCTTAAGAAAGTCCACAAGCTCTTTGTCAGGCTTTATGTCCGGGTTGACCTGATTTACTACTCTGACGCTTTGATATTCTTCATCTCCCTTTTCTTTCAACCATAAGGCAACTCCCCTTGCTTCTATGGCTTCCTTGAAACCGGCTGCGATGGCATCAAGCAGTTCATCAAAAGAATGCTTTAAAGATATGCGCTGCGTAAACTGCAACCACTGCTCTCTGTAATCATATTTCTGTTTAAAGAAGTTCTTGTTGAGAAAAACCACAGTCTTTCTTCTTAACCTCTCAGAAAATATAACGATAAGGACCAAGATTGCACCTGCAAATCCCAGAAAGGTTGTAATGTTTTTTCCCACTTCCGGCCCTAAATACTGCATGCCCTGACCCAATAATCCAAGCCCCAGAAGATATATGCCCACTATTATCAGGCTGAGCGACNNGAAATTAAAATTATTCCTGTTCTCACAGGAAGGAGATACATGTTTATTGACCGGTACAGCAGGGCATGGCTGTAATAAAATATGTTGAGCGCCACGCCGGCCCCCGCACCGAATATCGTATATTTTATTTTCCCTCTGTTCTCACCTTTTGAACTTCTCAGGGTCGTTTCAAGATTTATAATTGAAAGTATGGAATAAAAAAGAAGTATGAGGTTGAACACGTAGCCTGCGTTACCGAGCAGGAGCACTTTTTTGCTTTCAAACTCAGGGGAATAGAAGAAGGCGTCTACAGGTACTGAAACTGAATATATAACGATTAATGGCGACAGATATATTAAATATTTTGATAATCTGCCAGCCCCATGCCAATAGTCTGTTCTCGCATAGCTGAGACTGAACAAGAGCCACGAAACAACCATAACAGCCTCACTGATAAAAACTATCCTTTTCCATGCAATGAGAAGTTCGGGCATACGCATGCTCATTGAGTCAAAGAATAATACCGAGGCAGTTGAAAGCAGACTTATAGAGAAAACAATATTAGTAAGGCCTGTATGTTTTTTCAAGACAAATAAAGCAAGCAGCACCGTCAGTATTGCTGTGATGAGTGAAATTATCAGCATTGACTTTTTATCTCAGTATTCCTTGTCATATTCAAGGTGAAACAAGTTAACCAGGTAATGAATTCATAATATATTAACGTCTTTTTGAGATATAACCTTAAATAATTCATATAACTCTGTATATATAAATAATCCGTAGAGATACATGATATTGTGACCATTTACTCTCGGTACCGTGCCTCTCAACACAACAGAAAGTCAGCAACTTTTCAACTTGACCTGAGATTTCTGCTACAGTTGTGTTATTATGTTTTATGACGACTCTGGGTTCATATACAAAGCACCTTTGCAATCATGCGGGGCAGGGAAACAATTTATATTTGTATAGTGAAACGCGATGCGCCTGCTCCATTTTTTAGTGAATAATTTGCCAATAATGCAATGAATGACGAATATAAAAATAACTTCCTGAAGAAAACCGAGATATTTGCTTCATTAACTGACAAGGAAATGGAGCAGGTCATCAACAAGATGGCAGTAAAGCAGTTTAAAAAAAATGAGACCATCCTTTACGAAGAGGACACAAGTGAATATATGTATATAATTTTATTAGGGAAGGTCAAAGCTGTCCGCACAACAGAAGACGGAAAAGAAATAATTCTCGCAATGCACAAAGCCGGGAGTTTCTTCGGCGAGATGTCCATGATTGACGGCAAGACAGCCCCCGCGTCAGTCATCGCTACAGAAGACGCTCTTATAGCCATTATTTCCAAGCAGGATTTCTTCTCAATAATTTTTCTTCACAATAAAGTCACGACCAATTTATTAAAAATTTTATGCTCCAGGCTGAGGAGATGCTGGGATACGATTCAGTTGTTAAATTTCAACAATGCCTTACACCGTACAAAAATGATGCTGCTCATGCTAATTGAAGATTATGGGGAGAAAACACCGGAAGGGACTTCATTAAACATAAAGCTTACTCACCAGGATATATCCAATATGACAGGGCTGACACGTGAAAGCGTTACAAGGGTAATTGATAAATTACAGAAAAACAAAGAAATCATTATTCTTAAGAACAAGTCTATATGTCTCACTCCAGCCTTTATGCAGGATGATATAAAGATTCCATTCAAATAGCTCTTTCTTCTCCTGTTCTTTACGGGTCAGACCAGAGTCCCCTTTCCCTACCTGTCAATCTTACTCTTCCTGTACTGGTAATAAATGTCTTTAACGGCATTATACGGGTCAAGGGCATCTTTCTTAATTCCTTCATAATTGCCGATAGAAAGCGAAGTTCTGTTAATCCCATCACCAGTCTTTACCGCCATACGATTTATTGACGGGGTCAGGTAGTTTAAAGGTTCAAGAAAATAATCTCCTGCAAACCCTGCCGAATCGCGAAGACTGGAAGGACCGATAAATGGCCAGTTAATGAATATACCCGGACCTAAACCCCATACGCCGAGTGTCTGTCCAAAATCCTCATCATTCCTGCTTATGCCCATTTCATCTTTTGCAACATCATAAAGACCGAGCATCCCCATCGTTGAATTGACTCCGAAACGAAGCAGTTCATTCCCCGCCCCTTTCACTTTTAACTGCAGCAGATTATTCACAATCCTTACAGGAGCAGAAATATTGTCAAAGAAATTCCGCACCGAAATCCTCACATCCTCAGGCAAGATAGCGGAATACCCCATTGCAACAGGTTTCAATACCCAAAAATACAGCTTATCGTTAAAATGAAAAACAATCCGGTTGACAGGCTCAAGTGGATCCGCAATTCTATCCAACCCATTATCCTCCGGCATGGAATCAACCTCATCGTATTTCATCGTATCTGCGGGAACCTGCTCTGATCCTGCTTCCTGAACGGACAACAGAACGTAGCCGTTATCATGTATCAGGCCAGACTCCGGTGAATACGTATCTGTTTCAGAATATGAGATCTCTGCAAAGCTCAAGAGGAGTGACAAAGTTAGTATTATACAATTTACTACATTCATATGGACGTTTGCTGAACGAAATACTTTTGATACTGTTACGGAACGATTTTATGTTTATGAATGACAAAAAAACCTATCAGATATAATACAACGACCTTACCCGGCTTGTCAGGGTCCGGAATGGCATGGCCCCCCAATCCAGGAGCTCTTAAAGCATATCCGTAATCAAACGGCCATGCGGTAGTCTGCTCAGATAAAAACTGATTACAGGGATTACGCCGGTGGCAGACCCGGGGACTTATCATATGTGGAATCAATACGCCCCGGCTTCATATGTAAAGATATTACATGAAACGAGTGTTTTTCAGTTTACAGAAAGCACTACATGTGTCTCGGTATATTCGATACCTTCTCTACATAATCAGCCGACTTGCACTCTTTTAAAAACTGTACATCAAACCGAGTATCCAGTGCCAGTCATTTCTCTCTATCCCGTCCGGTGGATTACCGTCATGCTCAAGGATATTGGCGAGTCTCAGGGACCATCCTGACGCCAGAGGTGAAGTCAACGCTGCTTCATTACGAAGCTTATAATCCCTTCCGTTTTGAAGGCTTGGATACATTACTAATTGATCAGTAAAGACAACAGCCTTTAAAATATTATATCTCAGATCAGCGGCCAGCCGAGCCGTAATCCAGTCTTTATCAGTACCCAAATTCAAATCTTCTGAAAAATAAGCTACGCCGGCTTCAAGAAGAAGAGATTTAACTTCATCGTCCCAGAACTGATACCCGACTCCGGGTCCGACCACGGTGCGAAGATTGAGGTCTTTCACCTTATCTTTCAGCAGCTCCACTCCCACATAGCCATAAAAGGTCTTTGTAAAAAAATAATCATATTTCCCGGTCCCATAATAACTCCGCGTCGTTACATCCTCGCCCTCTTTCGCATAGTTATACAGGAAACGGAGATTGAAGCGGTCCTGCTCGGTCCTTCTTAAGGCATTGGCGCCAAAGGATATATTTGTACGGTCAGAATTACCGGTTTGCCAGATAGCCCCCGCATTCACACTCCCTTTCCACCTTGAAGGCTCAACCGGAGGAGGATTAACTGCCGATACGTTATGCCAGCCAAGCACTGCCGTTTCCCTCATATCAGTTCCCTTAATAATCAGATTTCCGTTTGCATCCGTATTGATAATCCCTTTTAATATCTCCCCGCTCGTGAGATGCATTTCTACCGGACCGTCTGTCGTAATTTTTTTAACATTGGAAGATTGAACTTTCACAGGTTCAGAGTATCCTGTTTCCAATGTGAGAGTTCCTCCTTCCACTTTTATTATCTTTCCCGTCAACCTGTCACCATTTTCAAGCACCACCTCATCACCTGATGCCACATCAATGAAAACAGCCAGCATAAAAAAAATAAAACAAACGATATATCTTAATCCACTGCACTGCTTTTCCATCAAAGTCCTCCTTATCATTTCAGATTCATGCAGACTCTCGTCTATATCTTCCACCGGCCTTCTGCTTACGACATGAAGAATTGCGGCCTCATACAAATAACCATCTGTCTCACGAGACTTTTCTTATAACTTAATTATCACACACTGCTCGGCCTGTCAACTTCTTGCGGCTAATCCATAACGACCTGTACACGTGATATGGCCGTTTATTGCTCTCAAATCATTCTGCAGTAATCTGTATCCAATGCATATTGCAAAGGATATTACATGTTGATGATTGACAAGTATTACGAGTCTTGGATAGTATGTTCATAAAATAGTTGCATATCAAATCATAAAGCCCGGAATGAATAGCAAAGGAGAACCGTGAACGATGAAATACGGAGAGAAGAAAATTTCAAAAACGAAGCTTGAAAAATGGCCCAATCCATGCCCTGAGAGGGATTACACAATTGACATAAGCTTCTCAGAGTTTACCTGTTTATGTCCGCGTTCAGGATATCCTGACTTTGCTAATATCGCAATCAATTATATCCCCGCCAAATACATTGTTGAACTGAAATCCTTAAAGCTCTACCTTAATAATTTCAGGAATCAGAACATATCTCACGAGTCTGCAACCAATCAGATTTTTGACGACCTCAAAAACCTTCTTAAACCCAGGCATCTTGAAGTTACAGGGGATTTTAATCCGCGAGGGAATGTAAAGAC
>DKBK01000095.1 GCA_002451135.1 Nitrospiraceae bacterium UBA6902 | reverse complement strand
TGCAATTAGCTTGCCATTGCATAACTCCTTGTTTTTTTTATTTTTCCTTTTTTAATAAATTACATTTAATGTAAATTAATTATACATATAAAATATAAAATGTTATAAGTGTAATTAATTACGACACCTTGAATTATTTTTGCTATCAACGCCTCATGCGCAATAATGCTCCAAACAGAATTCAATGCTTTTTAACTCTGTTAAAAATAGAGCAGTTTCAAGCCATTACCCATAAAGACAGCAGACTCCATAGCACGGTAAGTAAAGTCTTTTGCCTTAATAAATGCTTCCTTTACATTATATCCGAGGGCGAGCCCGGCCGTGAGTGATGCAGAGAAAACACACCCTGTGCCGTGAAATTCTCCTTCAAGCCTCTCATTCTCGATAAATACAAATTCCTCACCGTCATAAAGCATATCCAATGCCTTATGTCCCAGATGACCACCCGTAATTATCACTGTTTCAGGACCCAGCTGTTTCAGCCTAAGGGCTGCCCCTTTCATATCTTCCGCATGTTCTATCTTTAGGCCCGCAAATACGCCGGCTTCATAAATATTGGGGGTAATTACTTTTGCCAGTGGGAATAAGTCTTTTCCAATGATGTCCATCCCTTTTTCTTCTATAAGCCTGACCCCGGTAGATGACACTGTTACAGGGTCAATGACGAGCTTATCCAGTGAATATTGGCGCACCTTCCGGGCAATTACCTGAACTGTATCGAACGCATACAGCATTCCGGTCTTGACCGCATCCGGCCTAATGTCCCGCAGGAGGACATCCATCTGTTCAGAAACAAAATCAGCCGACAGTTCATGCACGCAATGAACTCCCTCTGTGTTTTGCGCGGTGAGTACAGCCGGGATGCTCAGTCCGTATACGCCCATGGACTGAAAGGTTCGTAAATCCGCCTGAAATCCAGCCCCGCCCGTGGGATCTGATCCGGCAATGGTAAGGGCTTTCCTGGGTATTTGCATGGAAAGACTATAGCAACTTGTTTATAATATTGCAAGAATAGCAATAATTACAGATCCGCAGTGTATACGGATTATCTCAGATTAATTTTAAGCGCGCTTAGACGGAGCTTCGGGGAATACTACTGATGGACAATAAAGACGAACTCCTGGCAGTCGTGAATGAAAGAGGGGAAGTCATAAAAGACCTCCCGCGCTCAGAGGTACACGGTAATCCATCACTGATACACAGAGTGGTGCATGTACTCGTCTTCAATTCAAAGGGGGAACTTCTGCTTCAAAAACGCTCTATGAATAAGGACGTCGCAGCCGGGAAATGGGACACATCTGTTGGCGGACACGTCAATGCGGGTGAAACCCTGGATAAAGCCGTCACACGCGAGATGGAGGAGGAACTCGGCATCTCGTCATGCACACTGGAATTTTTATACACGTATATTCATTCAAACGAATATGAAACCGAACTCGTGTACACCTATTCGTGTTACCACGACGGAGAAATAAACTTCCAGAAGGATGAGATTGACGAGGTGAGATCATGGAGCATGGAAGAAATTAATCGGAATATCGGCAAGGGAATCCTCAGTGATAATTTTGAACATGAGATTCAGACATATATTATAAATAAACGTTCAGAGAGCAGATAAGATGAGAAGAAGTTTTCAGTTGTCAGTTTCCAGACCTACAACTGAAAACTGACAACTCTATCCGGTTTTTGACCTATCTGTCTTCAGGTAATTTATATCCTGCGCCTGCAAACTGGATATTGGCCTGGTCCTCACATCTCGGGGGTGACACCGCGTGCACGCCTCCGCATTTGGGACACTTACCCACAAATGTTTTCAGCGTGAACACTTCCCCGCATCCCTGGCATTTCGTTTCCAGCCCGCCCTGAGGGAGAGGTTGATCTTTAATCGCCCCTCCATGTGCGTTTGATACAAATTCTACAAGCTCTTTCCCTTCAGAAAAAGGCCCGCCGCCTCCGTTACTGCAACTGCCGCATGTTCCCATCGTCTTACCTCCTTGTGAATAATTACAAAATTCTGCTTAACCGTATAACAATGGTTTTATGTTACATAAATGAGAAGCGAAATAATATGAGCTATATCATGTCAGGGCCTGTCTCTGCGCAGTTGGGGTTTAGGCATAGAGTGGATTGGGATAGAACAGTGAAGTTTTACACCAGAGTGCCGATAAGACTATCAGGAGGGATAAATGGGTTGTCCATGGAAGGAAACACCATGACTGCAAAAGAGACCATAGAAATCATCAGCAACTCCTCCCTGTGGAAAACACTGTCAAAAAATGAAAGAGCAGAAGCAGCCGCCTATGCCATCAAAAACACCGGCCTCACACTTGAGGATGAAGATGTGTTCGATCTCATAGGCGAAGTATATGCCGGATGAACTGATTCTGCCTTTCTAAGATCCGCACGTGTTTCTCAGGAAGACAGCGGAACCTTCATGTGTGTCTTACCGGTTCAGTTTGTAAGGAAAATAGAGCGTAAATGCCGAACCCTTCCCGACTTCACTCTCGACTTTCATAAAACCGCCGTGATCTTCCACGACTTTCTTCGTTATGGGAAGACCCAGTCCTGTCCCCTTGTCAGCAACCTTAGTAGTATAAAAAGGCTCATATATCAGATCCAGTTTATCTTCAGGGATCCCTGTTCCCGAATCATGTATGCTCACATACACATAGGGTATCCCGTCATGAACCTCTTTATTTGTCGAAATAGTCAGTGAACCGCCCCGGGGCATGGAATCAATGGCATTTACTACCAGATTTTCCACCGCTTCGTGTACCTGGGTATTGTCGACAAGTACTGCAGGCAACTCACTATACGATTTATGAATTGATATATTTTTCTCTCTGCAGATTTCCTCCTTCATCGTTACTACCCTGTCAATGATCTCGTGGATGTCATATTCCTCCAGTTGAGGAGTAACGTCCTGCGAAAACGTAAGGACATTTTTCAGAATTCCCTCGAGCCGGGCTACTTCCGATAAGATAAAATTGGCATATTCCTTTTCTTTTGTTTTTTGAGGGATTGTCTTGTCCAGCCTTCTGGCAAACCCGCCGATGGCGGTCAATGGGTTACGGATCTCATGGGCCACATTTGCGGTAAATCTGCCTAATGCAGCAAGCTTTTCAGCCTGGGCCAGCTGCGCCTGAAGGTGTTCCTTCTCGTGCTCAGTCCGGTTATGCTGAACAATCCCTGCAAGGGTACTTGCCACTGAGGCAAGAAAAGATTCCTCTCCCCCGCTCCGCTTATGCCCTTCTTTCACATAGACATTGATTACGCCGAGAGTCCTGTGGCCAGACTGGATCGGCACGCAATAATGCCCATGGGGGAACCCCCCTTCGCACTGAATTTCATGGCGGCCATTGACATGATTGGCATAGACTGTTTCGGACTGTGAGGCCGCCTGACCGCACAGGCACTTGCCCACAGGAATTTTTTGACAAGGTACCCCGTCCGAGCCTGAGAAACCCCGATGCGCTTTCACCACGAGAATGCCGGGATCATCTTCGATTATGTATATGGCACCCTTGGACTGGAGGGAAAGATGAGGGATTGAAAGTATCAAATCAAGAATCCGGTCAAACTGCACCTCGAGCGAAAGGGGTTCTAAAGATATTTTCAGCATCTCATTCAATGTGCGCTGAATCATGAAATTCAGCTTAATCTGTTCCTCCGTCTGTCTCCGTATCGTAATGTCCCTGATGGCGGCTGAAACCAGTATTTCGACATCTGTCTGTAACAGGCTGAGGCTGATGTCCACGGGGAATTCTTCTTCATTCTTTTTCTTCGCATAGATTTCGATACCGCTTCCCATAGGACGTACCATGGGGTCCCTGAAAAAACCTGCAACATATCCGCGATGTCTTTCCCTGAAACGCCCAGGCAGTAATACATCAAGGTCCCTGCCGATGATCTCCCCGTGATCATATCCGAAGAGTTTTTCAAACTGCGCATTAGCCTGAACTATCTTATTCTCTGTATTAACAAATACCAGGGCATCAGGCGCGGAGTCCAGAAGCCTTTCATATTTTTCCTGAACGTTCTGGAACTCCATTTTGCAGTCCTCTACTTCCTGAACCTTCCGCCGCATCTGTTCCAGTTCTTTCAGAAGATCGGCATTTGTCCTGTAACTGTTTCCCATAATCCTAAAAAAAAGTATTNNTTTTAATTGAGAACTCTCTGTTTCCCTTCACGCGCATGTTATCGCTCCATCCTGATCTTCAGCAGTATCAAGGTAATAATTCCCAGCGTAAAGAGGATCCCCCCGATCAGAGCCCACATTGCGCCGGGTTCCCTGTTTATTTGCAAAAGCACGACCTCTCTCGGATAAGGTCTCAGGTCCTTCACATTAATATTAAAACCCATCCTGGTGGAAGGCTGATTAGGCCTGATAATATCCCGATGAAGCACGTTCCCGTCTGACAGATATTCTACACTGACATCCCAGTCGTTCAGGTATCCACGGGAGTCAAAACTCATATTAATTTCTTTGACGCTTAATACCGTATTTTCACCGGATATTTGCACCATAGAACCCTCGCTCGCCGCAGCCATTTTCTGTGAAGCCCCGATGCCGCTTAATAAATGTGCAAGAAGAATAAACAGAAATCCGGCATGTATTATCTGCGGTGAAATCAGCAAGAGCCATTGCGTGACCTTTCTTTTACTGATAATTGATTCAATGCTGCATAATAAGGTATTTACCGCAAGCACCGCCAGAATTCCTATCAAGGTCCACAGCCACCACGTTATTTTTAAAGGCTGATCCTGTATCCATTCAAACAGCGGGGTCGAGTGGAGGACCTGGAACTCCTCGTGCAAAGGCATAATGAAGGCCCCTGCAAAAAGAGTGATAAGAGAAAATACAAGGAGCCAGAGGGCAGTCCTCAGAGAGAAGAAGAAATTATATATATAGTTAAACAAAATCATACATCTCCTGTCCCTGTTCAGTTCCCGATAGGAACATAGGGACATCATAATTTCAAAAACTGTGCGAACTCTTCATGAGAAGGCTTACCCCGAGATACGTAAACATCGTTATGGCGAAGCCCGCAATCCCCAGAACGGCCATGGGCCTGCCCATCCACCATTGCCTCAACCGCGCATGGAGGTAAAAACTGTAGTATACCCATAAAATAGTGGTCCACAGTTCCTTCGGCGTCCATATCCAGTACGTCCCCCACGCGAGGTAAGCCCAGATACCGCCGAATATCATTGATAAAGTAAACAGGCAATAGCCGATTAAAACCGCCCTGTATCCAAGCCCTTCAAAAGAGTTCTGTCTGTCCTGAAGATAGACTCCCCCGAAGACCGCTGCGACCCCAAAAAGCGCGTACGACATGAAGGCCAGTACAACATGGCATTCAAACCAGACGGTTTTTAAAACCGGCGGGAGAGGAGTGTTCTGCTGAGGGGAAGTCATGGCAAAGGCAGTACATACCGCCGCTATGGTTGCAACAGTGTTTAAGAAGCGGCTGCGGTCCTTTAAAGCAATAGCAAAGGCAGCGGCAAAAGCAGCCATGGAAGCGGCAAGAAATATTAGTGTGTCATGCGGACCGACAAGCGGGAGCCTTCCAAGCTCAGCCCCCCTTGAGAATATATACGCCGCCTGAAGGACAAGACCTGCATACAGGAGGGGGCTTTTCCACAGGGCAAAAAGGTATGCGGCAAAGGATAACCCTAATATCCACATAATTATTTAGGGAGGATAAAATAAAAATTGTTCCCGTATTGTGTGGCCTCATACCCTACCGTACCCCCATGGATTTCAACCGCATGTTTGATAAACGATAGCCCGTGCCCTGTGCCCGGCTGAGTCAATACGTTGGAAGCGCGGAATTCTTCATCAAACAATCTCCCCCTCTCTTCCGGAGCGATATGCGGCCCTGTGCTGAATACATTAAGCTTTACACCGTCTCTCCCCGGGCCGAAGAAATCCCTGATCACCTCGTGTCCATAAGAAATATATTTTTTCTCTTCGCCTGATTCATTCATGATCTCCTGGGTGTATTTAACGGCGTTTGAAAAGAGATTGGCATAGACCTGCGCTATCAGGCCGACATCCACGACAGTTATGATTTCAGAATCAGGGATGCCGCTGATGCGGTCATCTATCGAAATCCCCATCTTCTTTAATTGCTCGCTGTACCTGTCAAGCTGTGGCTGGAGCACGTCTTTTTTCATGTTGCAGGGCTTCGTGCGGATGGAAAGGCGTCCCTGATCAAAATGGCTTTTTCTGAAGAGTGTCTCAATGAACAGGCTCATGTTCTTGTAATGTTTTTCGATATTTTCGAGTTCCGCTGCCAGACCCTGGTTATTGTCGTTTAAATCTTTCATGAAATCATTCATGCAGGCCTCGTCACACAGTCCCGCGGTTGATTTATTGAAAAAATCTTTTTCCAGTTCTACATTCTTCTCTATCTTTCTTCTCAGGCCCTTGAGAAAAAGCTTGTATATCATATTTGGGACTATAATATTGTGTTCAATATCGGCAACCAGGGAGCGGATAAATTTCAGATGCTCAATATTTTTTTTGACCAGAAATCTGTTATGTATGTTAAATCCGATACGGTTGGCATATTTCTGGAAAAAGAGCTCCCGGTGCTCTGAAAGGTCCCTGACCGGATATATGGCCAGGATACCCAGGACGTCGTCTTCTACTTTAAAAGGGAGCTCCTCAATCAGCGGTTCTTTCCCCCGGATCGTAAGTATCAGACTGTTCTTCTTCGTATAATAGGGTTCGTCCGCGGGCTTCACTTCCTCGGGCGGCGGTGTATGCAGTTTATAATTCCCGGTTTCGGTCGTTGCAATAAGCACGAGATCATTCTTGGCCGGGTCTACGATATAAAGGCACGCCTGCAGATTAAAAAAGTATTCGGGTATCACTACGCACAGTTCATAGAAATCCTCAATATCGTCTATTTCCTGGGCCAGATCGAAAAAGGTCTTCAGGGCGTTATTTTCTTCTTCAGTAAAGTCATAATTCTTGTAATCGCTTTTTTTGTCTTTAACGCGTTTAATTATAAAGTTAGAATCACTCATTTAATAAAACCCACTATGTCTTTATCCGGCATTTATATATCTATATTTAGATTTACTTCTGTAACGTTATCACAATTATAGCATTTAAATTCAAAACATCATACTGTCATGAACGCTCGAAATATTTAGCTGTTTTCTGCCCTGGTGGGAGTGTAATCAATCATTTAAAAAGCACATACAGAGCGCCCAGCCCCCCGTCACACTGCCTCGCAGTAACAAAGGCCCTGATGTACTTTCTGTACCGCATGGAAAGCCATTTCACCACAATGTTCTTGAGTACAGGGCCGTTGGGAGAGCAAAGTCCCCTGCCGTGAATTATCTTAACACAACGGTGTCCGCTCTTCACAGAATTCCTGATAAAAACATCAACTTCTTTTTCAGCCTCCTCAACAATGACTCCGTGCAGGTCCAGGCAGTCCTGGACCGAGTACTTCCCTTCATGAAGTTTCTTTATGGTGTCTCGTCTTTGCTCCTGATCAATCCATTCCACGTATTCCTGGGTATCAGGAAGATGGAGGGGATTCCGGCCTTTCACCGTATCTTCAAGGGCATCCAATACTTCATTGTCAGGGTGTCTATTTTTCAATGGCGGAGCAACCGTTTTATGATACAGCGGAATCTCTCTGAATTCCCCGATCTCCTGTACTTCCTTCATTGTGTGAAAGAACAGTTCTTCATCATCGGGGGATTTGATTTGCGGTGCAAGTACGGATCTTGAGGAAATTTCGGCCCTCTTGCGCCTGATAATTTTTTTCAGATCTTTGAATGAACCGGTTACCAGTGTTTCAGAACCTTGCTTTTTGCCGCTCATGCTGCTCACTCCCTGCATTCATTATAACAAAAGTTGTACGGGCGGTGTAATCCAGTTCCTCCCGGTCTTTCTTCGCGTCCCTGAGCACTATTATTGATGCGGCAAAGATGAGCAGAAACATATCTGAGACGAAAAACCGTTATTTCTTCCGCTCAAAGAGCCGTGCCGCAATGACGACAAACGTAAAAGAAAGAAATAATATAACTGCCATATCAGTCACCAGGCTGAAATCAGCGCTCATCGGACCTTCTTCGAGAGGGAAAATAGCGTTCTTCAATGCATCAATACCGTATGTCAGAGGATTAAGTTTAGTGGCAACAGCAAGCGGTTTTGGCAGGAGCTTGACGGGATACATGGCCCCTGAGAGAAAGAACATGGGCATAACGATAAAATTCATAATAACGCTGAAGCTTTCATAACTCTCATAAAATGTGGCGAGTAAAATACCGAAGGTTGAGATGCAGAAAGACACGGCTATCGCAATAATCAGCACTTCCAAGATCTGAAACAGGCCGAGCTTCAGACCGAGGACCGGGAACAACAATAGGACGATGGACGCCTGAATCGTGGAAACAACGGTTCCGCTTAACCCCTTGCCAATCACAATAGATAACCTTGAAACAGGCGCGGCAAGGATTTCCTTGAAAAACCCGAATTCCTTGTCCCATATTATTGATATGGAGGAGAATATCGAGCTGAATAGTATGGTCATTCCCAGTATGCCGGGGAATATAAACTGGGTGTACGGCATGCCTGCCTTCGGACTGACCAGCCTGCTCATACCAGCGCCTACCAGAAAAAGCCATAACAGGGGACGTGCAATCGCGGACACAAGCCTGCTCCGTTCTCTTATGAACTTTTTAAACTCTCTTGCAACTAACACATATATCGCGTTAAATTCCATAAATTAATAATTGATTAATCAGCACATACATCGTGATCCCCGAAGTTCTTAATGGAGCATCCAGTTATGTAACTGCCTGGATTGCCGCTCACGGATTCCGGGAATGACAATCAATGTGTTTTTATGAGTGGACTCCTTCGCATTAGCTCGAACAACTAAAATCAGTGTCTTCTCCTGTACGCCCTTACCTCTTCCTTTATGTTACTCATCCCAGAGACATCCTCATCCCTTATAGCCTTGCCAGTCAGTTTCAGAAATACGTCGTTAATCGTCGGCCTCTGGAGTTTTACGGAAAGCACCATATCTCCCAGCCCCCGGATGAGTTCAGGGATGCAGGCGTCTCCCCTCCCGGTCGTTAAGTAAAGCTCGCCGTCTTTCTCCTCCGAATCGATTCCAAACATCTTTTTTATTTCCTGACGGGACCAATGGTTGTCCCTGGTCCTGAGAGAAATGACATCACCCCCTACAGTTTTTTTCAGCTCTTCGGGACTGCCTTCTGCAATTATTTTTCCATTATCTATAATGGCTATGTTATCGCAGACCTCGGCCTCTTCCATGTAATGAGTAGTCATGAAAATCGTTACATTGTGTTTCTTCGGCATTTCCGTAATAACTCCCCACAAATTCGCCCTTGACTGGGGGTCCAGCCCAAGAGTGGGTTCATCAAGGAACAATACCCGCGGCCGGTGGATAAGTCCCCTTGCCACTTCTAGTCTGCGCTTCATGCCCCCCGAATACTTTTTGACAAGGTCGTCTTTCCTCTCATAAAGCCCGACGAACGTGAGGGCATCATGCACACGAGTCCTGATTTCTGACTTTTTAACCCCGTAAAGATAGGCATGAAACACCAGGTTTTCACGGGCCGTAAGGTCCTTATCAAGAGTTGTATCCTGAAAGACGATACCTATGGATTTCCTTACATTTGAAGGTTCTTTTGCACAGTCATGACCATTGATGAACGCCTTGCCGGATGTTGCCGATATAAGCGTGCAGAGGACATTTATCGTGGTTGTCTTACCCGCACCGTTCGGCCCGAGAAAGCCGAAGATAGTGCCTTCCTCGACCTCAAAGGATATCCCGTCTATCGCGGTCAGACCGCCGTAGCTCTTCACGAGATTTTCAACCCTGATTATAGACATAAAAGATCTTTCACAAATGCAATGACTGTTCAGTTAAGAATTTATATGAAAAAATTATTAAATGCAACAATCCGAATTGAACTGCTGTCAGTATATGTGATAGAATGCATCGCAGATAAGAAGAAAAGAGGGGCGTGTTATGAACGTATCGGTCAAGGACAATAAAGAAATAACATTTTCATGCGATGTAGTAATTCTCCCCCTGCTGGAACATCAGGGGGTACGTCCGTATCGTGATATAGACAAAGTGCTTGACGGTCTCCTGGGAAAGACCATATCTTCCCGAGAATTCAGCGGCAGGCTCGGAGATATGTCTCTCCTTCACACACAGGGGAGGATCAAACCCGAAAGGGTCCTCCTTGCAGGACTCGGAAAAAAAGAAGATGTCACGCCCGAGATGCTGAGACAGGCGGGAGGCAAGGCTGCCTCGTATCTGCGCGCACTCGGGATCAGGTATGCGGCACTTTCAACCAGAACGATCGAACCCCTCCATATTTCCCCTGTGGTTTTCCTGGAAGGCTGCCTGCTTTCCGCATACCGTTTTGAGAAATACAGAAAAGAGGAAGATCATAAGGGACTGAAGCGCATCACTGTCCTTTCGCGAAAGGATATCGGCACACAGATAAAGTGGATAGAGGCTGCAGCAAAGGCAACATATCTGGCCCGTGACCTTGTCAACACTCCTTCAAATGACATGACGCCCTCCGGACTCGTCAGGGCCGCACGCTCCCTGAAAAAGGTCTCCGTAAAGGTCATTGACAGAAAACAGGCCGAAGCTCTCGGCATGGGCGCCTATATATCCGTTGCTAAGGGCTCGATGGAACCTCCCAAATTCATCGTCATTGCCTACAAAGGCAAAAACGTCCGTCCGGTCGCTCTCATTGGGAAAGCAATAACCTTTGACAGCGGGGGCATCTCACTGAAACCGAGCGAGGGCATGGAGAAGATGAAATACGACATGGCAGGCGGTGCGGCGGTACTGGGTGTGATGAAGGCCGTAGCGGAAATGAATTTACCCGTTCACCTACTAGCGGTCCTCCCGGCCACAGAGAACCTTCCCGGAGGCAGCGCCTCAAAACCGGGTGACGTGGTCAGGACCCTGGAGGGGAGAACCATAGAGATCATATCCACAGACGCGGAGGGAAGGCTCGCGCTTGCGGACGCGATCGGTTATGTAAAGAAATTCAAACCCGCGGCCATCATCGATATCGCAACACTTACCGGGGCATGCTCGATCGCTTTTGGAAACGAGGCAATCGCAATGATGGGAAATGATGATTCCCTCATGGCAAAATTAAAAAAGGCCTCTGAGGAAACCGCGGAAAGGGTCTGGCAGATGCCTCTTTTTGATGAATACAGAGAGTATATAAAAAGTGACATCGCAGACCTCAAGAATTCGGGGGGCAGGTCTGGTTCGCTTGTCAGTTCAGGTTATTTTCTCAAGGAATTTGCGGGCGATGTCCCGTGGGTCCATCTCGATATTGCCGGTACTGCATGGACTGATAAGGACAGGCCTTACATTCCAAAAGGGGCGACCGGAATCGGGGTCAGACTGCTGATGAATTTCTTAAAAAACTTATAGGGCNNTCGAACTGGCCCGCCAGCGTATATGAGAACGCCAGGTTCATTATCGGATTAATCAGAACCTCCTTGTCCGCATGAGACTTCTCTATCTCTTTGATGGCCTGCATACATACCTTCTCCACCAGTGCCATATCTCCGTTTACAAGAGCGTTTCTCGCTTCAAGGTTGCATGTGGCTGAGAATTCCATTTCCTCCTGTGATAGTGACTCGCCTGATGCCGAATCCGCAGCGAAGGTATGTGCGGAGCATAGGCTTACAAGCACACACATAAAAACATATACGTATTTCATGCCATTCTCCTCAGGATATTATGCAAAATTTACACCTGTGATTGATGGGAAATAATAACAATTTTTTTTCTTAATTGACAAGTCGATTGACTGATAGCGGGGGGCTGAAAAACCCGCCCCGTGTGAGTGTCATCGTGATTTAAACCTGATTCAAGTGATAATGATTCGGACAGCGCTCACAGAGATAGTATCGCCTGTCTTCCACATTCATTTAATCTGTTTAGTTGCTATTCTTAGTTCATGCAATATGTCTTGAATTAAATCCACACTGATCCTTTTTGAAAACCGGATCTTATCAACGAATGCGGGATCTTCTACTATATGGATGAGATCAGCCTTTTGAATCACATTATGAGGAGTCATATTAATTCGTTTTGCATACTTTTCCCTGATATCAAACACCTTGCGGAAAACAGCCTTTCTGTTATTGCGAAGTCTGCTATACCCGTTTATTTTCCTGTATTTGTCTTCCGGGTCCCTGGTGTAATCCTTGTTCTGGATCTGCAAATTCTTCAATAGAAAAGGCTCTAACAATTTCTTTGCGTACAGTTTTGCTAAAACAACATCTTTCAATGCAAGCAGATAGATTACATCCTTGAGAGCATAATCGATTGCATCCTCAGATATAGGTCTTTTTTCCCAATTATGTTTCTGATATTTTTTTTTCTTTTCCAGTAAAATTCCAAGCTCATAGGCAATTAATGAATGAAGGTCCTTCTTATCATAATGAAGAAGGTCGGCAGCCGGTCTTAAATCCAGTATCGATTTTATTTCTATATCAGCAGTGTTTTTAAGTAGCGACAGGTCGCTCCCTGCATCATACATTACTTTCAGAATGTCCTTATCCTCAAAGAGAAGTTTAAGGGTATCAATATCTATGTTGCATGGATCAATAATTATGTTGTTCACGCCGTCGAAGATTTGTATCAAGCATAATTTTTCTCCATACGCATGCAAATTAGACTCCGCTTCTATATCTACCGCGATAATATGAAGCCCTTTATCTTCATACTTCTTGAGGTATGAGCGAAGTTCGGCCCTGTTTTCAATTTTGATGTAATTCATACATATCTCTCGTCCGGCAATTAATCATATATGCAATATNNGTGGCTCACGCAGGGAGGAATACGTCTCCCCTGCCCATTCCCTTCCGCGACACTGTCCTCTGTCGTGATCCCCTGTCCCGTAACGTTATTTGGCAGCAGGTTTAAATGAACGCTCAAACAGCTCATCAATTGCCTGCCTGCCTTCATCACTCAGATAACGCGTGCCGGTGACGGCGATTGTTTTATGAGATATGACCGGTTCGTCCGTTACCCATTCATTGTGCACCCAGGATACCCACTCTTTCCTGTCCTGCTCAAACAGATGCACGGGTCTGTTGAACAGCCTTCCCAGCTCAACGCCCCATCCGGTGCCACCCTTGACTGTTCCATTCGATAATAACCAGCCGGCTGCAAAGACCTGATACCCGTTGTTCACTATATGGAACAATACCTGAAAGATCTTCTGCATCATGGGTGTGGTGGCAAATGAGCGTTCCATGCGTTTCCTGATAATGTCCGGACCAACGCCGCCGCGGGACAGCTCCTCATCAGACAGTATTTTCAGCCCTTTATCACGACTAATTTCATGCCCTTCAAAATTAAATGTTACTTCCTGCAGGCCCCACTTCTCTGCTGCCTCTCCGAAATACTCTTCCGTGCCTTTATGGCCACCTGTATACAATATTACTTTTTTAGGATCTAACATGATTTTCTCCTTTTAATTATTGTTTTCTTGTGAATTAATGTCATGTCATAGAATACAGGAAAGAACTTTTTATTTGTATTATGTCGCGGTCATGCGGTGGGTTGGCATGGAGCTGTTAATGCAGTCCAAGGGCCTCCCTGGTCATTTTTTCGGCAGTCGCAAAAACAGCCCTTTTCCCTTCCTCTGTCCTTGCCTCAATATAAAACCTGACCTTGGGCTCTGTCCCGGATGGTCTTATCATTAACCATGACCCGTCATCAAATACCAGCTTGGTGCCGTCTACGGTAATGACATCTTTTACGGTCCTTTGATTTCCGTTAATATTGATCACGCTTCCCTCTTTATACTTCTCCCTTATTGATGAAAGCTTATTGACCAGTGCGTCTCCGGCAAAAGACCGGTCCACCTCAATGCCGGACCGGTCAGGATAGTAGTGTCCGAATTCGTCCATGATATCTTCGAGGTATCCACTCAGGTTTTTGCCGGTCACTGCCATCATTTCAATGGCAATCAGTATCCCAAAGAGTGCGTCTTTCTCCAGGGTGTGATTGAAACCGGATATTCCGTCCGACTCTTCAAAACAGATAATGGCCCGTTCCTGAGACTTCCTTAGCATGTACGGCCTGAAATTCTTAAACCCGACCCTGGTCTCTCTGACGGGGATGTGTAATTTCCCGGCTATGGCGTTTACAAGATTGCTCGTCCCCACGGATTTCGCCGCCACTCCTGAGATGCCTTTGTACACATGAAGAAAGTGCAAAGCCATCGCGCCGAAATAATTCATCGGGATTATCATGCGATCATCCGCATGGCGAATACGGTCGCCGTCCGGATCAAGGATTACCCCAAGATTAAATGATGCATTGCCTTCCTTCAAGATCTTTCTCAGGCCTTTCATATTGCTATCAGAAGGCTCGGGAGCAACCCCTCCAAAAAGATAATCGTCCTCTGTGCGCAGATATTGTATCTTATGGTTTTTCCCTATAATCCTCTCGATGCGTCCCCTGGTTGCGCCGTGAACGTTATCAATGCATATAATACAGTCCTCCCTTTCAACAAACTCCTGTATCTTTTGAATATCCAGTGTCTTTCTCTCGGCAATGTACTTCATATACAGGTCTGTAAGGTCTATTTTTTCAACATGGTCAGGCTCCGCAGTACCGAGAACCCGGGATTCGCTCATCATCCTGTTGGCGATCTCTTCAATTTTCGTCGTAATCTCAGGACCTGCAGGACCGCCGTCAGAGGGATTAAATTTAAAACCGCCGTAATTGGCAGGATTATGGGAAGGGGTAAGATTGATTGAACACGCTGCGTTGAGCATCTCTATCCCGGCTGAAAATTCAGGGGTGGCTGCCTCTCCCGCATACCACGTCTTTATCCCGTCCCGCTGGAGCATCCCGATCACTTCCCTTGCATAATCAGGCCCGAGAAACCGGTTATCGTGTCCGACAATCACGCCCCTTTTCTTTATATCTTCAAAGCCGGACACCCCCATGGCCTCCATGACAGCGGGATCACTCTCCCTGAACATCCTGATGATCGCCGAAGCCACTATCCGTACATTGTTGAATGTATAATCCGTGCCGATCTCGCCCCTCCACCCCGAGGTACCGAACACAACTTCTGTCGGTGCAGTATTTTCCCTGGCAAACTTCTCTATCGTTGACAATAAGCCTCTGTTTGCAGACACATCTGACAGTATCGCCTTCCAGCAGGCAGCTGCGCTTTCAAATCCGTAAGTCATCATCCCTCCTGAGCGTATTAAGATAATTATAAAATATCTTCATCCCCCCTGCAGAGGCACCTCCTCTGTGGCCGACCTTTGATCGGGGAGACTCACTGAACAGCCCCTGCAGAAGAAATATCTGGAATCCGGTATTAAGATATATATTATCATATGATTTTTTCTATTTGTCTTCATTAAACCAATAAGTTAAAATTATGACCATGATCATAGCAGTTATTGGTGCAGGCTCCTGCAGTCAAGAAATATACCGTATGGCCGAGGAAGTCGGAAAGCTCATTGCCATGAACGGGGCCGTGCTCGTAACGGGTGGCCTTGGCGGCGTAATGGAGGCCGCTTCCAAGGGGACCCAGGAAGAAGGCGGCATCACGGTCGGGATACTCCCCGGGTTGAGTAAAGATGAAGCAAACAGGTATGTAGACATCCCGATAGCAACCGGGCTCAGTCACGCAAGAAATGCCATTATCGCGCGATCCGCGGATGCCTTAATCGCCATTGCGGGTGAATACGGCACCCTCTCCGAAATAGCCATTGCCTTAAAGCTCGGAAAACCGGTCATAGGGATTAACGCGTGGGACACCATTGAAGGCGTTATTCATGTCACTACCCCGGCAGAGGCAATAAAAAAAATATCGGAGTTCATATCGATACGTTAATTTTGTATCATCTCCGATAAAGTTGCTGTTATCTTGAGGATTCAAGGCGGAAGAACACAAGAAAGATATTTTTTTGAGAGAAGGAACCCGGAGGGAAGACGTGGCCAGAAATAAAATGTACCTGTACGGAAAGAATTCCGTTCATGAACGATTAAAGGCAAATCCCGGAAGCATTCGGCAGGTATATCTGCAGGACAATTTTAACGCGCCGCATATAACCGCCCTGTTAAAGGCCAACAAAATTCCCGTGAAAGTAGTAAGCGAAAATGATCTCATGAGAATCAAACGCGCAGACCGTCTTCAGGGAATCGTAGCAGAAGTATATAAATATCAATATACGCTACTAGAGGACCTGCTGAACGTACCAGGTGAACAGCGGCCCTCTCTGTTATTTCTGGACAACCTCAATGACCCCCACAACCTGGGCTCGATAATGCGCATCGCCGCCTGTTTCGGAGGCCTTGGGCTCGTGATTCCGGAGCACAGTTCCGTCGAGGTCAATGAAACTGTTATTCATGTAGCCTCAGGAGGAGAAAATTTTGTCCCTGTATCACAGGTCACGAATCTCTCCGCAGCCCTGTTAAAAGCCAAGAAGGCCGGTTACTGGGCTGTAGGCACGGTCGTTGAAGACGGTCAAAATCTGAATAAAGTCTCCCTGCCGTTTCCTCTCGCACTCGTATTGGGCTCTGAAGGCAAAGGGGTAAGGTACGGGATTCAGAAACATCTTGACATGAAGGTGACCCTTCCCATGAAAGGGGCCCGGCTTTCCTTCAACGTTGCCATGGCATGCGCGATTTTCTGCCACGAGATAGCGAAGCAGAGTGAGCGCAATAACGTCTAGCCCTTATTATTCACAAACGCAGGCAAGGTTTTTACGCACCGGCCTTTTCAACATCCTTCACCATCAGCCTCGTCACCGCGCTTGCAAAGGCTGCCGGGTCTTTTGGCTTTGAACCCTCGAGCAGAAGCGCCTGGTCATAGAGAAGCTTTATATATTCTTCAAGAACAACGCTCTTCTGCTCCTTCTCGAACAGTCTGTTCATGGCCTCAAATATCGGATGGACCGGGTTGATTTCGAGGATACGCTTATTTTGGGGAATGTCCTGCCCCATGGATTTCAGAAGCTTCTCCATTTGCGGATCCATATCCATCTCATCACCAACAAGACAGCATGCAGTATCTTTAAGCCTGCCTGAGAGCCGGACATCTTTCACTTCATCCTTAAGCTGGTCCTTGATAAGTTCAATAAGCGCCTTGAATTTTTCCTTTGTCTCTTTCTTTTCCGCCTCTTTTGATTTATCGAGGTCGATTTCTCCCTTGATTGATGACTTGAATTTCTTGCCATGGTACTCCAGACCGGTGGCTATAAAATCATCAATTTCATCGAGCATTATCAGGACATCATACCCCTTCTCTTTAAACGCCTCAAGATAAGGGGAGTTCTTTGCTTCCGCATACGAGGTTCCTGTGATGTAGTAAATGTCCTCCTGCCCCTCTTTCATATTTTCAACATACTCCTGCAGTGATATATATGTGTCAGCAGGCTTATTCATGGACGGGAACAGAAGAAGATCGGCAATGGTCTCTTTCCGGGAAAAATCAAAATGGATACCCTCTTTAAGAACCCTGCCGAATTCCTTATAGAATGAAAGGTACTTTTCATATTCATTCTTCTTCATTTCAGCAAGCGTGTCGAGGACTTTTTTCGTGAGACTTTTATTTATAATATCAACCTGCCGGTTTGACTGCAGTATCTCCCTTGACACATTCAAGGGGAGGTCGGAAGAATCAACAACCCCTTTTACAAACCTCAGATATCTAGGGATCAACTGCTCGCAGTGTTCCATGATCTGGACCCTTTTCACATACAGGGTCGGGCCCATCTTGTATTCCTTATAGTAAATATCAAAGGGCATATTTGAAGGGATGTAGAGGAGCGCCACAAACTCGGAAGTTCCCTCGGCCTTGTAGTGGATTACTTTAGCGGGGTCAGTAAAATCGTGAGATACATGTTTATAAAACTCGTTGTACTCTTCAGTGGATATCTCGGCTTTGTCTTTGAGCCAGATCGCCTTTCTCGAATTCAATGTCTCTTCTTCTTTTATCTTGACCTTCTCTCCTTTTTTCAGCTTACTCTCTTCTTCTTTTTCTATATCCATGACAATAGGATGTTCTATATAATCAGAATATTTCCTGACTACATTCCTGATCTCCCACTCCTGAAGATACTTCTTTTCATCTTCTTTCAGGTGCAGGACCACTTCAGTCCCTTTTTTCTCTTTTTCCGCATCTTCCACAGTGAAAAATCCATCGGCAGAGGACTCCCATTTGACCCCTTTTGTGTTGCCGGAACCTGCCTTTCTTGTCAGGACAGTCACCTTGTCGGCCACCATGAACGATGAATAGAACCCTACCCCGAACTGACCTATGAGTTCCGGGTTGTCCTTTACCTGTCTGCTCTGGAGAGCGGCAAGAAATTCCTTTGTCCCGGAATGAGCAATCGTACCGAGTGCCCTTATTATTTCATCCTTGGTCATGCCGGTCCCGTTGTCGCTTACGGTAAGTGTTCCGGCTTCCTTGTCTGCCGTCAATTTTATCTTCCACTCCCTGTCATTTTCCATAAGACTGCTGTCCGTAAGGGATTCATATCGTGCCTTATCAATCGCGTCTGATGCATTGGATATCAGCTCCCGCAGGAATATCTCCTTGTGAGAATAGAGGGAATGTATCATCAAATCGAGCAGCTGCTTGACCTCGGTCTTAAATTCAAGGTTGTCTTTTGTCATATGAGTAAACTCCTTAATTTCAAATAGATTTTATTAAAATAAGTGCATACAGTATATTTTTATAATCAAAAGCAGTTCAAAAAGTCAATTTCCAGGTATCGACCTTCCCCTGCATTAAATTTTACTCGTTCATCAGTTTTTGTGGAAAAAATTACACAGAATACCGCAGAAATAAAACACACGGGAACTACATTAATGTTAAACAATGTATGAAAAAAAACTATACCCTACGGTATGCATGACATATGAGAAAATCGGCAATCAGGAGAACGTCTAATTTCTTTAATATTTCAAAGAGGTTATGTGCAGCTGACATAACCTCTTTTTATATGTGGTGTTAAATTATGTCAAACGACTCAATGGAATTTCAATGAAAATCGCTTATAATCTATATATACACTTTTGCACTGAATATGCTTTGATATAAGCAGGAGGTCAAATGGTGGTCTTATCGAGCTGTGAGATTCTGGACGAATTAAAAAAACTCGGGATCAAGTCCTCCGACCTGATCCAGTATGTCATTGAATACTCAGCCTATTACACAATAAGAAATATCCAGTTCGACGATTTAAACGACTGATCCCCTGCAGGATGCCGGCCCTTTATCAGACACCCATACCTCTATAACCGGGAAACAAGGACAATACTCTTCATCACCTCTTATTTAATAAGACCGAGCATACGGATTGCTTCCTGTCCGATATCTGTCCGGGGATTCAGTTCCGCCGCCTTCGTTAATGCTTTTTTGGCCTCTGCGTTGTTCCCTGCGGACATATATACAAATCCGAGGCTCAACCATATTCTCTGATGTGAAGGTCCTTCTTTCACTCCCTTTTGTAAAATATCTATAGCAAGGTCCGTCCTGTTTACATATTGATAGGCAAGTCCAAGATCATTGTATGTATCTATATCGCGGGGGTCCAGTTCCAGCACCTTCTTATATATTTCTATCGCCTGGTTAAACCTGCTGCTCTCAAAATACTTATCTCCAAGAAGTGCAAGCGCCTCTGGATTTTTAGTGTCCACTCCCATTTCCTCTACGGGGACTACCCTGTTAAGGTCCTGCTCTACCATCGGTCCGGGAGCAACCGAAGGAATGGAAGTCTGACCCGGAGCCTGACGAGCTGCTTTTCCCGGCCCGCCGGGATGTCTGGTAACAATACTTGCAATAACCAGACCTCCTGCAGCGACTGCGATTACAACGATTATCCACTTTTTATATCTCTCCATACTCATCTCCTCATATCTCTTATTGATTATTAAATTTACTCTTCAAATCCCTATCTTCATGTAAGTATTACAATACATACCTTACCGCCTTAAAACAATCTCCCTTCGCTTTTTATCATGTCCACGAGTTCATCATACGATATTGTTTTAATGCCAAGCGCCTGCGCCTTCCTGAGTTTGGAACCGGGGTCATCACCAACGACAAGATAATTCGTGCTTTTTGACACCGATCCGGCAGCATGCCCGCCCCTGCGTTCAATCAGTTCCTCAACCTCTTTTCTCGANNCTCGATACAGAATCCGCGATTTTCTCACCCATCTGTTTAATCATGACGATCCGGTCAGGTTGCACATGATACAACGCCTCGATATCTCTGAAATTCCGTCCAAGCAGCCGTGCGGCATA
The DNA here is from genome assembly GCA_002451135.1 of Nitrospiraceae bacterium UBA6902. Lineage (GTDB taxonomy): Bacteria > Nitrospirota > Thermodesulfovibrionia > UBA6902 > UBA6902 > UBA6902. Next base: position 1,663 of record DKBK01000095.1, on the reverse strand, counting down.
TTCACCTACATGAATTATCCCTAATGCGTAAAGAAAACGCGCAAGGGTGGTCGTTTTGCTTTTCTCAATCGCCTCGATAAGGTTCTGCGCCGACTTCTGGGCAAACCTCGGAAGTTCAAGCAGGTCCTCTTTCTTCAGTCTGTATATGTCTTCAAAATGTCTGATAAGGCCTTTTGAAAACAGAAGCTCCACATTCTTCTCACCGAGACCTGCAATATCCATGGCTGCCCTTGATGCGTAATGTCTGATACGTTCCTGGACCTGCGCCGTGCAGTTCAGACCAATACAGCGGAATGCGACACCACCCTCATCCTTTTCGACTGCAGATCCGCAGACAGGACATGTTACCGGAGGGTGCACATGTTTCTCCCTCCCGGTGCGCTTGTCCTTTATCACGGCTACCACGTGAGGAATGACATCGCCGGCCCTTTCAACAATAACCGTATCACCGATCCGTATATCCTTTCTCTCTATCTCGTCCCAGTTGTGAAGGGTGGAACGCGAGACCGTGACCCCGCCGATTCTCACCGGTTCAAGAAAGGCGACTGGTGTAATCGTACCGGTTCTTCCCACGCTTGCGATTATGTCGTTTATCCTCGTCGTGCCCTGATGCGCCGGGAATTTATATGCCATTGCCCAGCGCGGTTCCCTTGTCTTTATGCCGAGGGCCTTTTGTAATTCAAACTCATTGACCTTAATAACAGCCCCGTCCGCTTCAAATGAAAACGTATTCCTTTTTCCCTCAATCTCTCTGATCACATCAATAACCTTGTCTATGCCTTTTACAATTCTCATCATTGACGGTACCGGAAAGCGGGCCTTTTCAAGCCACATGATAAATTCCCACTGACTCCCGAAAGCGGCCCCCTCCACAGCTCCGATGCCGTAACAGGCAAGGTGAAGTTTTCTTTTTACCGTAATGGCAGGATCCAACTGCCTCACGGAACCGGCAGCGGCGTTTCTCGGATTGGCAAACGCAGGTTCGCCTTGTCTTTCCCTCTCTCTGTTCAGGGCCTCGAATTCCCTGATGTCCATATAGACTTCACCGCGGATATCAATCCTCTGGGGCATTTCAGCTTCCTCTATCCTAAGAGGCACGGCTCGTATCGTCCTGATATTCTGTGTAACGTCCTCGCCCTCGTACCCGTCGCCCCTCGTCGATGCTTTATACAAAATCCCGTTTTTGTATGTCAGCTCCATTGCAAGTCCATCGTATTTCGGCTCCACCGTATACTCGATTTCTTTTTCAGTCTTGAGAAATCTCCTGACTCTTTCATCAAACTCCCGGACTTCATCATGCGAGAAGGCATTATCAAGAGAAAGCATGGGCTCTGTGTGTTTGACCTTTTCAAACTTATCTAACGGAGGAGCGCCCACACGCTGCGTTGGAGAATCGGGGCAGGTATAATGATATGTTAGTTCCAGCTCTTCCAGATGTCTGTATCTCCGGTCATATTCCTCGTCAGAGATTACAGGTGAGTCAAGCACGTAGTAGCGGTAGCAGTGATAATTAAGGTCTTTGACGAGTTTCCCTATCTCATGTTTTATTTCAGCAGGAACATGTGTCATTGTTTCATCCAGCAGGTGCGGAGATGCCCTGCCCTTCCTTCATAATCTCGATCAACAGCCTCAACGCCTCCCGTGCTGCCTCTGCCTTATTTTT
>DKBK01000151.1 GCA_002451135.1 Nitrospiraceae bacterium UBA6902 | reverse complement strand
GAGTTCGATTCACTGAGCTTTACGCGATGTCAAAAAAGAAATCACTGGGGTTAAGCCTATGCATTTTACATCTCTTATGTAATTTGCAGGGCACCACCTGAAGATTTTTGAGTCATATCATGACGTTATGATACCAAAACAAACAGTGAAAGGGGATTTTCTTCATGAGCGGAAAACGGAGCCTTAAAGACATTGTCGCATCTCGGATCGATATATTTAAACGTAAGCCGGAATCTGCGGTCTATAGGCCAGTAGTTTTGTCTCAGCACATCAGGGATTTATATACCGAGACGAAGGTCCGGGAACATTTGGTGAAATCTGACTACGGCGAAGCGGCCGGAGGCGGGAACCAGGCGCCCAATCCCATCGAACTACTGCTGTCGGCATTTGCGGCCTGCATTGAGGCGGCCTTTTACGAATTCGCCGAGTATGAGGGATTGAGGATACTATCCATATCCGTCGATGTCGAAGGCACGCTCGACCTTCGGGGGCTCTTCATGGTTAGCGACGTGAGCGCCGGCTTTCAGGACATCAGGTTTGTCCTTCGTATCGTAAGCCCCGAAGACGAGATGCGGGTGCGCGCACTTGCCGAGAAAATCATCAGTCACTGTCCGGTAGTCGACAGCCTGAAGAATCCTACGCCGGTGTCCGGGGACATTATTATCTCAAAGACATGATCACAATGAGGCATTATATGCGTAAGAGCATTTTCAACAGAATGAAGGGCATGATAAAAATTAGCCCAGCGATAGCGTCTTTAGTGGCAGTGTTCCCTTTCATCTCGATGCTCATTGCAGGCTGCGGCGGTAGGGGTGGTGGTGGGGATTCGGAAAACGTATACCAGACCCCTTCAATCAGCATTGAAGTTCCAACAAGCGCTTCTAGTTATTCAACAACTTGGTCTTCGGTAAGGCTAGGTGGCACCATATCTCACGCAAGTTTCGTGCACGTACGAAATACCTCGACGGGGGCAATCGTCGAGGGATATGTCAATTACAACCAGGGTTATGGTTCTTGGTTTGCTGACGTCTATGGGCTCAGACTCGGCGACAACACGATAATGACGACGGCTGATGCAGACGGGACAGGAGCAAGAACTGCGAGTGTGCACATCACCGTTACCCGCCCCCTTCAGCCAGCAGACTTCATTATTAATGGGCCTGACCACGCTTCCGCTAACACCTTCTGGACCGATGGGAGTTCATTCAACAATTCTCACAACATCGCCTTCTTCGGAGACGGTACCGGAAAATCAACGACAGGCTCAGTACTTTCAGAAAATGCCGGGACTGCGATCGACTTCACTTGGAGTAAGCTCGGTCCTGACTCCATCCTGATTTCGAACTGTTTGACCTGTTCATTTCAAAATATTTCTCGGATAGAGGGGTCTCTTAGTGAAGGCATTTTTTTAGGTCAGGTCGAGACAATAGGTGGGGTTGGAGAGCTCGCATTACACGCTTTTACTTTAATGTCTGGCAACTTATAACGCGGGTTGAATTTGTTTATGATTCAGTGGCACTTGACAGTGACGTATACATTAGCTTTGTCAACAGGCAAGTCTGACTCTATTGCTTCACATACTGCGTATGCCTTATAAAAAGACTTTCATCCGCCTGCCTAACAAAATCATTACAGGCATTGTGATTCTCCTGCTTGCAGGTATCGGCTTCTCCTTTCTTTATCCTGACATCTCAAAACTGAAAAAAGAAAACCCGGTCACGACATCATTCATGAAAGACCGTGAAGAGGAATGGCGGGAACGTGGAAAGACCTTAACGATACAACAGAAATGGATCCCGCTTCACAGGATATCGCCGTATCTCGTAAAGGCGGTCCTTATCGCAGAGGACGACAAATTCTACCAGCATGAAGGGTTTGACTTTGAGGCGATTCAGAAGGCAATTGAAAAAGACATCAAACAGAAGAAATTCAAATTTGGCGGGAGCACCATAAGCCAGCAGCTTGCAAAAAATCTATATCTTTCCCCTTCCAAAAATCCCCTGAGGAAAGTAATGGAAGCCTTTCTCACATGGAGGATAGAAACGACCCTTTCAAAAAAAAGGATACTTGAACTCTATCTTAATCTGGTTGAATGGGGTGAAGGGATCTTTGGCATAGAGGCGGCTTCTTTCCATTATTTCGGGAAACCGGCAGCAGATCTGACTCCGGACGAAGCCGCGAGACTCGCGTCCGTGCTTCCCAATCCACGGAGGTATAATCCTGCCGGGACATCAAGATATGTAGAAGGCCGTTCAAGGACTATCTATCATATCATGGTAAAAAGAGGCATAGTGACTGAGGAATATGAACTGAATGAAGAAGTGGAATAAGTTATCGGAAGGATGAAATATCAAAGCTAAAGGCGCAGCAACCAAGTAATATACGCGTCTGACGGCGCCTGAATGTACTACGGCTGATAGGGTTTACAATCCCTGACAGATTTGATTAGACTTGTTCAGCGGTGAATTTTGTCGTAATGCCGGAGACAATATGATGAGAGCAATATTCCGAGAAAAGGATACAACAGGATGAAGGTCGAGCTTTTTGTGCTTTGTGATGCTGCCACGGATTATCAGGGAAAGCTGAACCTGCTTGGAACATTTGACTCAATCTGGGCCACCCAGATACCGGCCGTGCACCCATTATGCGCGGTTGCCCTGAGGATTCGCTTCATGAAAATAGAAGAAGGCGAGCATAAGGTTAAAATCAGCATTGTTGACGGAGACGGCAAGGGGGTTGTCAGGCCGGTTGAGGCCAGTTTGAACATCCAGTTTAAAAATACGCCGCTTACTTCAATGGCAACGAATTTGATATTGAACCTGCAGGGACTTAAGTTTCCGGTCTATGGTGAATATTCAATAGACCTGGCTATTGATGGAAGACATGAGGTATCGCTTCCTCTCTATGTCAATACACTACCGGAACAGTCAATAAATTAATAACCCGGCCTGTTCCCGTATTGACGTTCGTTGTGCCCCGCCCTGAAAAAACTCCTGAAAAAACTACTTTACAAATTCATTAGTATTGATTAGACTTTTTCAATTATATGAAAGAAGATATGCCAGGGGTGCCGCTGATCAAAAGAGGAACTTTTCTGTAGTCCACATTCTTAGAGGAATCATATTAATAAGGAGGTCACTCATATGAAAAAATTCGTTGTGCGTTTTGCCTTGTTTTTCACGATAATTGCTGCAGGGTCTGTATTTCTGGCAGCCTGTCAGACTGCGCGAAGCGTCTACGACAGTACAAGAGAAGCTTTTGGCATGCAGAAAAGAGACATCATGATTGGCGAGGTCAAAGATGCCCGTCATTCACTGGAGGAAGTCAAGGGACAGTTCCAGTCGGCCATGGATACCTTCAACAATGTCTTACATAGTCAAGAGGGGAAACTTGAGGAAAAGTATAAAACGCTAAAATCCGAAAATGAAAAGACTGAAAAGAAGACAGGGAATATTCAAAAAAGCATCGATTCAGTGCTACGGGTCTCTGAATCGATGTTTGCGGAGTGGGAGGCCGAACTGAATCAGTATTACAGTGAAAATCTTCGCAGCGGCAGTGAGCAAAGGATGCAGGAGGCGAAGAGTCAAAATAACAGGTTGATAAGCGCTATGACACTGGCCAATGAGAAGGCAGGCCCTGTGCTGGCCGCGTTCAGTGACCTTGTGCTTTTCTCAAGGCATAACCTCAATAGTGAGACTGCAGAATCCCTGACGATTGAACTGGATGCTGCTGCAGACAAGGTTGCTTCTTTTTCTCAGGAGATTGATGCTGCCATGAGCGAGGCGGATGCCCTTCTCTTGTTGCTGGCCGGCAGTGAGCCTGCGAGTAAACCAGAATAACACGCAGGGAAACATCTGCTGAATGATCGAACGTCCCGGGGCATCCGTGACGGGACATCGATCCTATTTGCCTGCAAGGATATGTCTACTTTTTTTCCGGGATGAAGGGGTATCCTCTTTCTTCATACTCTGCTGATAGGGGATTTTGGAGAGGATCTCTTCAACGGTTGTTATGCCTTCCTCAACTTTTGACCAGGCATCTTCGAACAGTGTCTGTGTCCCGCTTTGCCTTGCGCATTCCCAGAGATCGTCTTCGGAGAATTTCCTCGTAATCACGTGTCTGAGCTGAGTATCCATGCTTAACAGCTCATAGACTCCGACTCTGCCTGAAAAGCCGGTATAGTTGCACTTGCTGCAGCCGGTACCTTTGTAATTATTTTTTAAGGGCGGAAGGATAATGCCGTGTAAATCGTTAGGCGGTGCAATTTGGATTTTACAATGCGTACATATTTTCCTTATGAGCCTCTGGGCCAGAATACCGCTTACAGCTGACGTCACCAGGAACGACTCTAATCCGATGTCCAACAAACGAGTGATTGAGGAAACGGTGTCATTTGTGTGCAGCGTGCTAAGCACCAGGTGGCCGGTCAGGGCCGATCTCGCTCCTATTTCTGCCGTTTCAGCGTCTCTTATTTCTCCCACCATAATGATATCCGGGTCCTGTCTAAGGACAGAACGGAGCGCATTGGCAAAGGTAAACCCGATGGCTTCATTCATCCCCACCTGGGTTATTTCAGCAAGCTTATATTCAACCGGCTCCTCTATGGTGATAATGTTTTTTGTTTCGGTCCGCAGCTGCTGGAGCATGGAATAGAGGGTGGTGGTCTTCCCGCTTCCGGTTGGTCCTGTAATCAAAAGCATCCCCTGAGGCTGATTGATGATATTAATCAGAGGTTTCATGATGTTCTCTGATAAGCCAAGCCTGCTTAAAGGGATCAGGCCGGTCGTCGGGTCAAGGAGTCTGATGACTATGGTTTCACCGTAAATCGAGGGAAGTGTTGATATCCGTAAATCAACGGTCTTGTCTTTAAGCCGCAGGGCGCTTCGTCCGTCCTGGGGAAACCGCCTGTTAGTGATATCCATATTCGCTATGATCTTTATTCTTGAAATGACCGAATCACGTATCCTGCTCGGGAAGGTCAGCACATTCTTTAACTCCCCGTCTATCCTGTAGCGCACCTGAACGATCTTTTCCCTGGGCTCGATGTGAATGTCGCTTGCGCTAAAATTTACTGCATCCGCAATAACCATAGTGACAAGCTTAACGATAGGAGGGGCCTCGCTGTCCTTAAATAAGGCATTAAAGCTTATTTCATGTTTTTCGTCATTCCTGATTTCTTCTTTGACAAACTCGACTTCATTATATGTCGGTATCTCATTAAGCACCTCCCAGGTTATTTCTGACGACCCGTAAATCCTTTCTATGGTATTTAATATATTTGTTTCAGACGCAACTGCCGGGATAATTTTTAATCCGGTCTTGAAAGAAATATCATCAATGGTTCTGAAATCGAGCGGGTCGGCCATCGCGATCATTAACGTCTTGCCATTTATTTCAAGAGGACATATCAATTTACGCTCGGCTGTTTCTCTTGAAACCAGGGAAATCAGTTGTTTTGAAGGTGAATAATTATTACAGTTGACCAGGGGTACCGAAAGCTGCTGTGAGATTGTTTCAGAAATCTGCTCTCCGTTTACATACCCTAACTCAACAATAACCTTTCCGAGTCTCTTGTTTTTACCTGTTTGCAGCAGGAGGGCAGTATGCAGCTGTTCTTCTGTGATAAGTCCCGCTTTGGTGAGTATTTCACCTAATTTCTTTTTTCCCATTTTATCTTCCCATCCGCGTAATGAAATACCTTTAAATTTATAGATTGCGAATCCGGTATTTGATGATTATATCGGCGGGAATACCCCCAATCTTTAGGAGAAGAGCACAAATCAGTCAATCCAATGCGAATCTATTGTTATATTCATTAGTTCAGTTATGAACAGGGAGAGGGATATAGTATAGTATTAACTACTGCAATTAGTTTATAATTATCAGTTAACATCTAAGCACGAGAACTCGCCGATTAGTTTTCTCTGTACACCAGAAAATACTAAAGACTTATCTCATGACGGATGAATATAAATTATTGTTTAGAAAAGAGATGATATGAAACGTGAAGATTTAAGAAATATCGCCATAATCGCGCATGTTGACCATGGCAAAACAACCCTTGTGGACTGTATGTTTAAACAGGCAGGCATCTACCGTGCCAATGAAAGGGTGCAGGAAAGGGCCATGGACAGCAATGACCTTGAAAGAGAAAAAGGGATCACTATCATGGCAAAAAATACGGCCGTGGAATACAACGGCGTAAAAATAAACATTCTGGATACGCCGGGGCATGCGGATTTCGGCGGGGAGGTCGAGAGGATAATGAAGATGGTGGACGGGGTGCTGCTCCTTGTCGACTCCTCTGAAGGCCCTCTGCCCCAGACACGGTTTGTGCTGAGGAAGGCCCTTGAACTGAATCTTCCGCCGATCCTTGTGATCAACAAGATTGACCGCCCTGATGCAAGGATACAGGACGTGCTGAATGAGGTCTATGACCTCTTTATTGACCTTGACGCGACAGAAGAACAGCTCGAATTTCCTATTGTGTATACAAATGCAAAAGTGGGTATTGCCAAACTCAATATGAACGATGAAGCAGAGGACTTGATGCCCTTGTTTGACGTTATTCTGAAAACGGTCCCTCCGCCTGATGGTGACGGCAACGGGGTTCTTCAATACCTGGTTACAAACATTAACTATAACGATTATGTCGGGAGGCTCGCCATCGGGAGGATTTTTTCTGGGACGGTAAGGGTTGGCGACACTGTTGCCATGATAAACAGCAGCGGGGAGGCCTTAAAACGCAAGATCACAACAATTTATACCTTCCAGGGGCTTGAACAGATTGAGGTAAAGGAGGTGTCTGCCGGGGACATTGTGGCGCTTGCAGGCATTGAAGGGATAAACATAGGTGATACAATTACTCACATAGAAAATCCGAAACCCCTGCCGAGAATAAAGGTTGACGAGCCGACAATTTCAATCGTGTTTTCTATTAACAACTCGCCTTTTGCAGGCAAGGAAGGCAGGTATGTGACCTCAAGGAACCTGAGGGAAAGACTCGAAAAGGAGCTCCTCTATAATGTCTCCATTAAGGTGGATTTTGAAGGCGCATCGGATTCGTTTAATGTCATGGGACGCGGCGAATTACAGCTTGCGATCCTCATTGAAATGATGAGACGCGAGGGATACGAGCTTTCTGTTGCAATGCCGGAAACGATAACAAAGAAAATTAACGATGTGGTGCACGAACCCATGGAATTGCTCGTGATAGACGTTCCTGAGGATTTTGTCGGTGTGGTGACACAGCAGGTCGGGATGAGAAAGGGCAGGATGCAGAAGATGCAGAACAACGGAAGTGGCAGGGTGAGACTTGAATTCCGGATCCCTTCAAGGGGATTAATCGGTTTCAGGTCACAGTTCCTCACGGATACGAGAGGAACAGGGCTTCTCAATCATTTATTTGACGGATATGAGCCGTGGCACGGCCATATCTCAAAGCGGCAGTCGGGGGTGCTTGTGTCTGACAGAGGGGGCAAATCCACAACCTATGCGCTCTTTCACCTGCAGCCAAGAGGCACCTTATTAATAAAAGAAAATATGCCGGTGTATGAAGGGATGATTATCGGTGAAAATTCTAGGGAAAGCGATCTGGACGTTAATGTCACAAAGGAAAAAAAGCAAACCAACATGCGCGCCTCAGGCAGTGACGAAGCACTCATGCTGATTCCCCCAAAACTGCTGAATCTCGAACAGGCAATAGAGTTCATCAAAGAAGATGAACTCGTTGAAGTAACGCCGCAGTCTATCAGGCTCAGAAAGAGAGTCCTTGAGGTGAATAAAAGGCCCAGGAGCAGGGATAAATAAACATCAGAACAGACGTTTCTTGTATGGAAGTATTGCCGCCCTCAGATAATTGCGATAAGCTGTAGAATCCGGCTGAAGATTGTGGTAATATGGGCCAGGGTTGG
>DKBK01000127.1:5828-8517 GCA_002451135.1 Nitrospiraceae bacterium UBA6902 | reverse complement strand
AATGCGATAGCTGTATTCTACTGTTGCTTTCTCTTCCCTGAGCGTTGACGTGTCTCTGAATACCGCTCCCGCAATGCGCGAGTGGGTGCGGCAATGACGGCCGATCATGACATTTTCAAGGACCGTCATATTAGGGAAGAGTCGTATATTCTGAAATGTCCGGGTGATGCCTTTTTTTGTGACTATATTAGGTGGTAATCCGTTTATTGTCTCGGTTTTTTTACCCGGAGGGGAAATAAGCATAGTGCCTTCCGAAGGCGCATAGATACCTGTTATACAGTTGAACAATGTAGTCTTGCCAGCGCCATTAGGACCGATCAGGGCAAGAATTTCCCTTTCTTTGACCTCGAGGTNNTTCAAATTTGTATGTACGTCTGACATTGCTGATTATGCCCTGCGGGCGAAATACCATCATGATTACAAGGATGGCTCCAAACAGGAGCATCCTGTAGTCTGAAAAGACCCTTAAATATTCAGGGAGAAGAATAAGAACAAAGGCGCCGATGATGACCCCTGCGATTGATCCCATACCTCCCAGCACGACAATAGAAAGGATGATGGCTGATTCCATGAACGTAAAGCTTGCGGGATTAATAAAGGTAGTCTTGGCCGCAAAGAACACCCCCATCATTCCGGCCCAGGTTGCGCCGAGCGCAAAAGCGGAAAGCTTTGTCTTTGTTTTGTCTATTCCCATGGCCTGGCACGCTATCTCATCTTCCCTTAGCGCGACCCAGGCCCTGCCTATCCTGGAGTTCTGGAGTCTGTTAACCACAAAAACCGTAAACAGGACAAAAGCAATCATGAGAAAATACATATACACAGTTGCGCTCTGCAGTGAAAGCTGAATTCCGAAAAAAGACGGCCTGTCGATGCTGGCAATGCCGCTTGGACCGAAAGAAAAATCATTCCAGTTTTCGAGTACAAGCCTGATAATTTCTCCGAATCCCAGGGTCACGATGGCAAGGTAATCTCCCCGTAAACGCAGCACCGGAAAACCCAGAAGTATCCCGAAAAGGGCCCCCATAAAGGCACCTGCGGGAAGCACGGCCCAGAATCCGAGGCCGAAATGATGATTAAGCAGACCGTATGTGTACGCGCCTACCGCGTAAAAGGCGACATACCCAAGATCGAGCAGGCCCGCAAGCCCTACCACGATATTGAGACCGAGACCGAGTACAACATACATCAGGGCCGTTGTCATGATGTTTACCTGGTAGGCAGAGAAGATAAACGGGAACGAAACTCCAAAGAGTGTAAGCATTCCCATCAAGGGATTAAATATCCTCGGCTCTTCACTGACCCTCTGCATGAGAGGTATCGTATGCCGGTTGCCGGATGCAATTGTTTTCAGACCCGCCTCCTTTTGCCTGATCATATACCGCCATACAAGAGAGAGAATAAAACTACCCGCGCCGACAAGGACCATATTGGACCATCTCCATTCAACCACTTTTTCAATAGGATTGACGCGAATTACCATGATGGGGAAGGTGAGGAACATGAACCAGACAGACACTAATAACGATTTTTTTAATTCAGATGAATTGTGCATTTTCATATTTCAAACCTTCTGTGATCTTGATTTNNACCGCAGCAGTGAAGGCCTTGATCCCGGCTATAAAACCGATAGAAAAATTAATCTGACCTATATGTGATGCGATGAGTACCCCCCCGATTGCGGCAAGTGCCGATCCGATGATAAATGTAATGGAGATTATCCGGTTGACATCGACACCTACAAGCATGGCCATTTTTCTGTCCTGTGCTGTCGCGCGCATGGCCTTGCCTGTCCTTGTATACTTAATAAGCAGTGTCAGCGCAATCATGACAACAGCGGTTGTCAGAAAAATCAGCAGCTCCGAGGAGCTGAACATATGTTCGTATTGGTTCATAAATGCAAATTCGGGGACAAGTCCCGGAAACGGGAGAAAGTCAGAGGTCTGAGCCAGAAGCACATAATTCTGAAGAAAGACCGACATGCCGATGGCGCTTATTAAAGGTGAAAGACGGGGCGCGTGCCGGAGGGGTTTATAGGCAATCTTTTCTATAGTAAAGCCATATGCTGAAGAATATATAACCGCGACCAGTGAAGCAATAACCAGTATGGCAATCTCATTAAAGCCATACAACGTCAGGACACTTGCTGCGATAAGGGCCGTAAAGGCGCCGATCATATATATCTCGCCATGGGCAAAATTGATCAGTTCGATTATGCCGTATACCATAGTATAGCCAAGGGCTATCAGGGCATAAATGCTTCCTCTGGTAAGGCCTCCGAGAAACAGTTGAATGAAATATTCCATTTCAACTTCATATAATACGTGATTTCTTGATTAATGTGAAATAACACGTAGAGTTACAAGTTAAATTTCAGGACTAATTCCCTCCCCTTATACGGGTAGCACTCCCTGCCTTTATCAAAGGGGGCGGGTTTCTGATGAGATGAGGTCAAGTCTTACAATGGGAAGCTAAGGTAATTTTTAAAATCCTGTTCTTTAAAAATCACATAAAAAAAAGGGATACGCCTTAAAGCGTATCCCTGAGAAGTTTTCTTTATTCAAGCTATGTCACCTCAACATACTCCCCGTTCTTTACCTGAAACATGGAGAACCCTACGCCTATTGCGTCACCCCGTTCGTCAAATCTGATTTTCCCGAGAGGGGTATCCACATATTCGGTTCTCAACGCG
>DKBK01000127.1:0-5820 GCA_002451135.1 Nitrospiraceae bacterium UBA6902 | reverse complement strand
TTCTTTTTACGCATGAGCATAACGAGTTTGGAGGCCTCGGGATGATAGCCGCCGTAGATTATGCCTTCAGCCCCTGAGTTCTTTACTTTCTGAATAACTGCGGAATAATCAACTGCTCCCGGGGTAATGCCTTCATACAGGACCACTTCGGCTCTGCCTGATTTATCAATGAAATCCTTTGCAAACTCTGCAAGACCTTTTCCGTAATCCCCTTTATCATGCAATACGGCTATCTTTTTCAGTTTCAGGACATTGAGGGCAAAATCAACCTCGAGTTTTGCCTGTGCGTCATCTGACGCTATTGTGCGGAAGAAGTTGGGATAATCCCCGCTCTGTGTTAAAGGAGGGTTTGTTGCAGAGGGGGACATGGTAATGATCTTAGACTCTCTATAAATACCGAGCGCTGCCTTAGTGGCCCCGCTGCATATATGACCCAGAATCACATGAACACCTTCAGACAGGAGTTTAGTGGCGGTATTAGTGGCTACTTCAGGTTTACAGACATCGTCCTCAACCAGCAGCTCTACTGTTCTGCCCAGTATCCCGCCCTTTGCGTTGATATCGTTCACAACGAGCTCCGCTGCCTTTACCGTCGGAAGTCCGTACGATGCAAGGTCACCGCTATGGGCGCCCGCCACTCCCACTTTGATTGACCCTGATACATATTTAGTGCAGGATAGTGCGATCATCATCGACAATATCACTGCTGCGGCAAGAAACAATCTCAGGACAATACTCTTCATACGGATAGACCTCCTTGAAAATATTGTAATATTATCAATGCGGGGAATTAAGCCATTATATTAATTGTAGAAAAATAAAGTCAATAAAAAAGCCGATATGTTAAAATATCTCCTGTGTAATAAAGTGAGGATTCCATGAAAAGAATACTGGTTACCGGCGGCGCTGGTTTTCTCGGTTCGCATCTATGTGAAAGACTGCTTAATGACGGGCATGAGGTCCTGTGTGTAGATAATTTCTACACGGGTCGCAGGGCAAATATAGTGAATTTTATTCAGAAGCCATATTTTGAAGTACTGAGGCATGATGTATGTTTTCCGCTCTATGTAGAGGTTGATGAGATTTATAATCTGGCATGTCCTGCTTCACCGATCCATTACCAGTTTGACCCTGTGCAGACTACGAAGACCTCTGTTCACGGGGCCATCAATATGCTGGGCCTTGCGAAACGGGTGAAGGCAAAGATTTTACAGGCGTCAACATCTGAGGTGTACGGTGATCCGAAGGTCCATCCCCAGCCGGAGTCATACTGGGGCAATGTGAATCCCGTTGGGTTCCGCTCCTGTTATGATGAAGGGAAACGGTGTGCGGAGACGCTCTTTTTTGACTATAAGCGCCAGCACAGACTCAGAATAAAGGTTGCCCGGATCTTTAATACCTACGGCCCGAGGATGCATCCGGATGACGGCCGCGTTGTCAGCAACTTCATTATGCAGGCCCTCAGGGGGAAACCCATCACCGTGTATGGAAAAGGGGAACAGACAAGAAGCTTTTGTTATTATGAGGACATGATTGAAGGCTTTCTCAGGCTTATGGCCTCGCCTGATGATTTTACCGGGCCGGTGAATCTCGGTAATCCCACGGAATTTACCATCCTGGAACTTGCCCATAAAGTGATCAAGTTGACCAAATCAAAATCAAAGATTGTATTTAAGACATTACCGCATGATGACCCCACTCAGCGGCAGCCTGATATTACCCTTGCCAGAAAGACCCTGAAGTGGAAGCCCAAGGTCAATCTGGAAGACGGGCTTCAAGAGACTATCGAATATTTCAGGAAGTTAAAAACCGACCCCTGATAATGACCTGCTGAGTAACAATCTAATAAATATAATAATAGCCCTTGAACATGAGAATGGTTCAGTATAAACTTGTAGTGAAGAACTTCTCATGAAAAATATATCCCTGCATATAGACGGCAAATACGTTCAGACTGCGAAGGGGAATACCGTGCTTGCTGCAGCACGGCACAACGGAATCTATATCCCCACCCTTTGCTATCATCCAAGGACAAGACAGGCGGGTAAATGCAGAATGTGCGTTGTTGAAGTGCAGGGGCTGCCCGGATTACAGGTCTCTTGTTCCATTCAGGCGCAGGACGGGATGGTGGTGCTTGCGAATACCGAAAAGATCATCGAGACCAGGAAGATGATCGTGGAACTGTATCTTTCAAACGGAAAGCACAACTGCATATCGTGCGAGGCCGCAGGCGCATGTGAACTGCAGGATGCCGCATATCAACTGGGGATTGAGAAATCGGGGTTTCCCGTTCTGGAAAAAGATATCCCGCCTGATTTTTCGAGTCCGATGATTATCAGAGACATGAATAAGTGCATCCAGTGTTACCGCTGTATTGTCGGATGCAACAATATCGTAGTCAATGAAGTTCTCGATATGGGTTTCCGCGGCAGTAACATGACGGTTGTATGCGATACCAATAAGCCGATGGGCAGGTCCTCCTGTGTAGTGTGCGGGGAGTGCGTACAGCTTTGCCCGACCGGGGCATTGACAGAAAAAAAGTCGGTAGCAAAAGGAAGGTCCTGGGAAATAAACAAGATCAGGACCACATGTCCGTATTGCGGGGTCGGTTGCCAGATACACCTTCATGTAAAAGACAATGAGATAGTCAGGGTCAGCGGGGTTGAAGATGCTGAGCCCAACTACGGGTCTCTTTGCATAAAGGGAAGATTTGGATACGATTTTGTCCATTCACCCGCACGCCTGAAGACCCCTCTTGTAAGAAAGAACGGCAGACTTGAGGAGGTCAGCTGGGAAGAGGCCCTGGATCATACCGCAAAGAGACTTTTGGATATTAAACAGGAGCATGGGCCTGACTCGATAGTCGGCATAGGCTGCGCAAGGTCTACAAATGAGAGCAATTATGTAATGATGAAATTTATGCGCGCAGTAATAGGCACAAATAATGTTGACCACTGTGCGCGGACATGACATGCTCCCACGGTGGCCGGTCTGGCCTCCACACTCGGTGCAGGGGCGATGACGAATTCCATTCGTGAGATTGTGGATGTGCCTGTTATATTTGTCATCGGCTCCAACACTACTGAATCTCATCCCGTCATTTCATACCACATGAAAAGGGCGGTGAAAAAAGGAAGCAGGCTGATAGTTGCAGACCCGAGGAAAATAGCCCTGACACGCTGGGCAGCGCGGCATTTCCAGCACAAGGTAGGCAGCGACATAGCGCTGCTCAATGCGGTCATGCATGAAATAATCAGGAATGAATGGCATGACCGTTATTTTATCGATAACCATACCGAGGGCTTTGATCATCTGAAAGAAACAGTGAGCATGTATACCCCCGAATATGCCTCTGCTATATGCGGACTCAGCGCGGATGAAATCAGGGAACTTGCGAGTATCCTTGGCACTGCCGAAAAGGTCGGGCTTTTTTATACCCTCGGGATTACGGAGCATATAACCGGCACGGACAATGTCAGGACATGTGCAAACCTCCAGATGCTTTTAGGGAATATAGGGATAGAAAGCGCAGGTGTCAATCCGCTCAGGGGACAGAACAATGTGCAGGGTGCCTGTGATATGGGTGTACTGCCTGATGTCTATACCGCATATCAGAAAGCCTCAAATCAGGGGACCAGGGAGAAATTCGAAAAGGCCTGGGGGATAGCAAAGCTGCCTGACACTGAGGGGACAAAGATGCCGGCAATGTTTGACGGTATAGCCCACGGTGACATAAAGGCCCTCTATCTGATAGGTGAGAACGTGGTAATGTCGGANNCCTGCCGTATGCTATGCAGAGACAGAAGGGACATTCACCAATACAGAGAGGCGCGTACAGCGTGTCAGAAAGGCAGTCGAGCCGCCTGGAACGGCCAGGGATGACTGGTGGATTACATGTGAGATAGCGCGAAGGATGGGGTTCGTTATGGAATATGCCTCTGCGGAACACATATGGGAGGAAATCCGGGCACTGTCTCCCACCATGGCGGGAATAACCTATCAAAGGATTGCGTGCCAGGGCATTCAATGGCCCTGTCCGGACACTGATCACACCGGGACCTGTTATCTGTACTGTGACAATGTATTCCCGTGTGGAAAGGCTAAATTTCAGCCTGCTCACTGGAAACCGGCAGCAGAGGTCCCGGATGAAGAGTATCCTTTTGTCCTGACGACCGGAAGGCGTCTCTGGCATTATCACACCGGGACCCAGACCAGGAGGTCTGCCGGTTTCAATGAAATATTTCCTGAGGAATTGATTGAAGTCCATCCGGCAGACGCAGAAAAACTCAATATCAAAGAGGGTGATTATATAACGGCTGTATCCAGAAGAGGAAAGGTGAGGGTGAAGGCTTGGCTGACCGACCGTGTCATGCCGGGGGTCTGTTTCATGACCTTTCATTTTAATGAAGCATGCGCCAATGTACTTACAAACAATGCCTTTGATCCTGTAACAGGAACCGCGGAATACAAGGCTTGTGCGATACGCCTGGAGAAGTCATAGGCACCAGTTCTCACCTGTTTGGGGAAAGATGCCCATAGGAGGATGAATGATAGATGAGAATATGAGACAGACAATCGAGGGTTTAATTAAAAAGTTCCCCTGCCGGGATTCCGCGGTTGTTCCCTCTCTTTCCTATATTCAGAAGGTAAAGGGCCATATCTCTGAAAACGACATGGAGGACCTGGCCATCATATTGCAGTTTCCCGAGGCGCGTATTTTCAGTGCGGCAAGCTTTTATTCCATGCTGAAATTAATGCCAAAGGCGAGGTATCACATTCAGGTCTGTACAAATGTCTCATGTTCATTAGTTGAAACAGAAACTCTTTTTGACCACATCTCCGGGAAGCTCGGCATAGGTGAAGGAGAAATAACCCCGGACGGTTTATTCAGCCTCGAATCCGTTGAATGTCTCGGTTCCTGTGGGTATGCTCCGGCAATGATGGTGAATAGTGAGCATTACGAGAACCTGAACTTTAAAAAAGCTGATGAGATAATCGAGTTAATTATTAAGGAATTCACGGGGAAGTATCCATGAACGCCATGCCCGCAGTCTGTTGCGCGGGTAGAAGTGACTCTCGCGCAGACACGCATCGAGAATCCAGATTTGTAGCAGCAACTGGATGCCTGATGAAAACATCGGGGATGACAGGTCTCATGATATGAATTATTTCAAATGACAGTATGAGCATGATAAAGATTCTGCTAAAAAACAGGGGTGTCCCCAATTCAGCGTCATTGGACGTATACACAGGTCGCGGAGGCTATACCGCCCTTAAGAAGGCCCTCTCTTTAACGCCCTCAGCTATTATTTCTCTGGTTGAAGAATCTGGTCTGCGGGGCAGGGGAGGAGCCGGGTTTCCCGCAGGCGCCAAGTGGAGACTGCTGACAAAATACAGGGTAAAGACAGTGTATCTCATTTGTAATGCGGATGAAGGAGAACCCGGAACGTTCAAGGACAGATATGTGATGGAATTTGATCCCCATTTGCTGCTTGAGGGTATGGCAATAGCTGCATATGCAACCGGTGCGCATCACGGGTTTATCTACATCCGCGCAGAATATGGCTGGATAGCAAAGGTCCTTGTAAAGGCCATAGAAGATGCCCAGGCAAAGGGCTTTCTCGGAAGCAACGTCATGGGCTCTGATTATTCTTTTTATATAGATGTCTTCAGGGGCGCCGGCTCTTATGTGTGCGGTGAAGAAACTGCCCTTATTGAGTCTCTTGAAGGCAAGGCCGGGAGACCGAGACTGAAACCTCCGTTTCCGGCGGCATATGGTCTCTACGGTGAGCCTACCGTAATACACAATGTTACCACGCT
>DKBK01000032.1 GCA_002451135.1 Nitrospiraceae bacterium UBA6902 | reverse complement strand
GACAAGTATGCCCTTGTTCCTCAACCGGCCCACCAGTCCGCGCGCATCATCAACCTTCAACAGATAGTAATTGGCTGCGGACAGGAAGAATGTTGTCCCGAATGTTCCAAGGCATTTCTCAATATACCGTTTTTCACGGGTGATTAATCTATACGTCTTCTCAATATAGTCCCTGTCGTCAAGCGCTGTGATAGCTGCCTTTTGGGCCAGGCTATTTACGGTCCACGGCTCCTTGAATTCCCGTACACGCCTCAGCAGGTTCTTATGAAAAACCGCGTACCCGATCCTGAGACCTGTCAATGCATGAAATTTTGTCATCGACCTCAGTACAATCAGATAAGGATTGTCCTTCACTTCATGGATCACCGACTCTTCGGGAGAGAAATCAATAAACGCTTCGTCCACCACAAGGTAACACCTCTGCTTTCCTGCGGCATCGGCAATTGCCGATATCTCTTCCCGTCGCAGGAGCGTTCCCGTGGGATTGTTCGGGTTACACAAAAACGCAATATCACAACCCTGTATGGCGCTGATAAACGAATCAATATGAAATTGGAATTTATTCTTCTCCTTTAACTCATACCTCTTGAGTCTTGACCCCTGACTCAATCTACACGCCCTCTCATATTCCGAAAACGTGGGACCGGGTATCAGCACCCTTTCCTGTTTCAGCGCCCTTGGAATGAGATAGATGAGTTCGGTGCTTCCATTGCCGCAGAGTATTGTTCCGGGGTCAATATCATGGCGTTCAGCTATCTTCTGCCTCAGCATTGATGTATCCGGATCCGGGTAGTTCACTAACCCATCCATCCCCTTTCTGATTGTCTCCTTTACCTTCTTAGACAGACCGAGAGGGTTAATGGACGCACTGAAATCAATCATCCTGTCTTCAGGCAATCCAAGGTCTCCCGCTATTTTATAGATGTTGCCGCCATGCTCTTCAGGGGCATATTGTAGTACGCCCTTATCGGGCGCTGATCTTATGTGCAACATATAATGATCCTTACATATTGGAGTAACAGGGCAAGCCCGAAGCCGAGCAGAGAGGTTATTTTAACGATAAAGAGCGCCTTCTCTGAAGCATTAAGATACAGGTATTCATATATCTGTTCATTCACATCCGACTTCTCCTCTCCGATAAACGGCTTCTCAATGATAACGCCTCCATACACGGAAGGCCCGCCGAGCCTCACGCCAAGCGCTCCTGCCATTGCAGCTTCAGGAATCCCGCTGTTTGGACTTGAATGCTTTCTCCCGTCACGGAGCATTGTGTTCAGTGATGATATGGTATCACCTGTAGTTTTTTCGCTGATCCCCACTATAAACGTCGCAACAACAATTAATATCCCTGTAATCCTTGCCGGAACGTAATTGGCAACATCATCAAGTCTTGCCGCTGCCCAGCCAAAGTTTCTGTAGGTGTTATTTTTATACCCGACCATTGAATCAAGCGTGTTTACTGCCTTGTACGCCATCGCAAGAGGCAGTCCGCCAAGGGCAAAATAGAAGAGAGGCGCAACGATACCGTCGGAGGCATTTTCAGAAAGGGTTTCGATAGTCGCCTTCAATATGCCCTTCTGATCCAGAGAGTGCGTATCCCTTCCCACGATCATTCCCAGCCTGCCCCGTGCCCTTTCGACCTCGCCGGTTTTAACTTCGTCAATGACTGCCTGTGCGGATTTCATCAGCTCCCGGGTCGCAATGGTCGTAGCGATAAGAACGGCAAGGATGATAAATGCAAGGTAAGATGTGAGAAGCGAGAAGTGGAACGTAAGGAGAAGATGATTAATAAAATAAAATATACCATAGGTCACTCCGACCACAACCGCAACAAGCAGGATTCCGGACAGCTTCTCAGTCAAATCTTCTGTCTTCTGCCTATTGACTTCTGACCTCCTCAACACCCTCTCCATTTTCTCAATCGCCCATCCGATCCCACGCACCGGATGAGGAAGCCATCGTGGATCACCAATAGCCATATCCAATAAATACGCCGCTGTCAATGTAATTGCCTCTGTCATGCTCAGCCACCACTTTAAACGCAGGAACCAGGGGGACAAGACCCCCTTTTCACTCCCTGATTACAAACTTCTTACTTCTTCAAGCAGTATTCCATTCCTACATGCTTTAAAATAAAACAGATATCCACGCTGTTCTTTAACGTATCTGCCCACCTGTTTATTGCTTCTTCCCTTATTGCCTGATACGAGACTTCCACATCACGCAGTGGAAGGCCTTTCCTTTGCCTCAGGGAATTGATGACCTCCGTCCGGAATTCATCATTATCGAATATGCCATGAATGTACGTGCCCCACACATTGCCTTGTTCCGAGCCGTCAGGTATAAGTTCAGAGTGATGAGTTATGCGTTCGGCGTGAGAAGCATATCTTCTCACGCTGAACAAACCTACCTCCCCGGTTGTATTCCCCATATGAATTTCATACCCCTTCAGTGGTTGTTCCCTGACCCCTGACCCCTGATCCCTGATCCCCGTTTTATACGCTTCCACCTGACATGTCGTCTTTATCCTGTCAAATGTAGTAACCGTGTCAAGAAGGCCAATACCTTGAACTTCCCTCAGGGTGCTTTCAACATTATGCGGGTCAAAGATCTTTCTTCCGATCATCTGATAGCCGCCACAGACGCCGATCAGAGAGGCCCCTTTGCTGACAGCCGCCTTCACAGAGTCCTCAATTCCGTTTTCCCTCAGGAACATGAGGTCGCTGACCGTATTTTTTGAACCAGGGATAATAATGAGGTCCGCACTCCTGATATCTTCCTCCCACATTGAGTACCTGATCTCAATATCCGGCTCATATAAAAAAGGAGCGAAGTCTGTGAAATTTGATATGTACTTCAGTCTCAGGACGACTATTTTCAGATCTTTATGAGCCGACTGGTTAAATCTTGCAAACTTCTCGATGGAAAGACCATCCTCTTCATCAAGCCCCATATGATGTTGATAGTAAAGGGTGCCGATGACCGGCTTTCCTGTCTTCTCTTCTATCATTCTCAAACCAGGCCTGAGAATGTTTATGTCCCCGCGGAACTTATTCACGATAAACGCCTTTATATAGTCAGCATCACAAAATCCCCCTATATCTCCCTTTTCCAAATGGGGATTTTTCAACAATTCCACCGTCCCGTAAAACTGGGCAAACACCCCGCCCCTGTCGATGTCACCGACGAGAATCACCGGGGCATCTGCATACCGGGCAACACGCATATTAACAACTTCTTCTTCCTGAAGGTTGATCTCCGCAGGGCTCCCCGCACCTTCGATCACGATCAGGTCATATTCTTTTGAAAGCCTGTCATAGGCAGCGGTTATTTCCTGCCAGACCTTGTCCTTGATCCCGTAATATTCATGCGCCTTCATTGTCGCATGGACTTTTCCGTTCAGGATGACCTGGCATCCTGCCTCTCCTGTTGCTTTCAGCAGTACCGGGTTCATGTCATTGCAAGGCTCCAGTCCTGCTGCCTCGGCCTGAAAGGCCTGTGCCCGACCTATCTCGCCGCCCTCTTTTGTGATAAAAGAATTCAGCGCCATGTTCTGCGATTTAAACGGAGCGACCTTAATTCCCATGTCTCTGAATAATCTGCAGAGGCCGGCAACTATGGCGCTTTTCCCAGCGCCTGAACCTGTTCCCTGTATCATGATTGCTTTTGCCATATAGACAGTAATCAGTAGTCAGTAGTCAGTAGTCAGGAATAAGTCTCCTGTGCACTGTGTACTGTCCACCGCATATTAATTCGCTCTCCCATTAATGAGTGTTACCACCGGGTAGTCCCATATCTCTATCACATTTAATGCCGCGAACCCCTGCTCTATCCTGAANNTAATTTCATTCAAGGCCTTTATCGCCCTGTCTCTCACCTCAGTGGTACTCTCCCCGCCCATCGGGCTGAACTTCAGAGGGTTGGCCGCCCATGCACAAAAGGCGTCAGGCCATTTTTCTTTTATCTCATCAAAGGTCATCCCTTCCCACTCCCCGAAGCTGCGCTCTTTAAGTCCTTTAATATGAACGGGCTTCAGATCACAGGGATGGGCAATAATCTCCGCGCTTTTTATTGCCCGGCTGAGGTCAGAACAATAGACAGCGGTTAATGGCCCCCCGCATCCATTTCGTAGGGGTACGCGCCGTGCCAGATTGCTGTCTCCCATTATGTATTTTGCCACTCTCTTCATCTGCTCAACCCCATTCTCAGACAGGGGTACATCAATATGCCCTTTATACCGCCGGGAATCAGCGTCCTCTGTCTCTCCGTGTCTTATTAAATATACCCTTGTCATGATGCTAGGCCAGTCTGGCATTGTTTATGACTGCGCTCAGTAAAAAAATCAGGCTCGCAAGTTCATTGAGCGCACCGAATGAATCACCGGTCATCCCGCCGAACATCTTTTTGAAAAACCATACGGCCCCGAAACTGAACGCGTACAGCACCGGTATGGCAAACATTATGTAAAACATTAAAAGCGAAAACTGTGAAACCATGATGCACACCAGGGCCATAAGCACTATCAAGGCCACCGTAGCTGATATGAGCTGTCTGGCTCCGGTATGCGCTATGAACAGCCTTCCCAGTCCGTCAGGTCTTGCAGCGCTGCTGTAAAAGGCTGCGGTGACCATGGACCATCTGGACAGGAGCGGCATCGCAAGAACGGTCATTAAATACGCCACTGACGTTGACTGAAAAGACACCGCGTTCAGTAATACATACTTGAGCAGAAGGGTCATTACTATGGCTACGACCCCTATAGGGCCGACCGTACTGTCTTTCATTATCTCAAGCTTTGTTCCGTGGTCTCCCCTTGATGCAACGGCATCAAAGGTGTCTGAAAGACCGTCAAGATGAAACCCGCCGTTCATTATTACGAGAACAAGGACCAGCAGGGCATTTGTGAGCTCAGCAGGAAATACCTTCAGCAAAAGCGCGGCCAAAAAGGCAAGCACCACCCCTTCGGCAAATCCCACAAGGGGGAACACCGCGGTTGTCTTCCCCATCTCTTCGCCGGAAACGTCTCCCGTGTCCTGCATGGGAATGATGGTAAGAAACTGGAATGCTAATAAAAGTTTTTTCATCTGTTGAAAAAATGCACCCTCAATGCTGCATAAAAATCGTTTGTCTCAGCTCGTCATTCCCGCAGTCCTTTTGCGGGGATCCAGTCGCTGCCCCGTAACACCATTTCATTTGAATCTCTTAACTATTCTTCCCTGCAACCGCGGCCTCGGCAAATGTGGCCATCTCTTTGTATATCTTCAGGCCCGCTTCAATGATAAGCATGGCAAGCGCCGCGCCCGTGCCCTCGCCAAGCCTCATGTCAAGGTCGAGTATCGGCCGGAGCCCGATCTTCTCAAGTATTGCCTTGTGGCCGACTTCCTGTGACATATGCGCGGCAAACATGTAGTCTTTTGTCTTTGGCTCAATGAGATATGCGATTAATGCGCCGGCAGTGGATATGAAGCCGTCAACAACCACAGGGATTTTATTTGCAGCGGCGCCAATGATCAGCCCGGCAATTCCTGCAATCTCCGCTCCTCCGATTTTTGAAAGCACATCAAGCGCATCGGAAGGATCAGGATGGTTGACTGCTATTGCATCCCTGATCACCTGTACTTTATTGTCCAGAGCTGCATCATTTATCCCGGTCCCTCTCCCGGTAATATCCTCAACTGATTCCCCGGTAATGACCGCGGTTATGGCGCTTGATGAGGTGGTGTTGGCAATACCCATTTCACCGGTGCCGAAAATCTTATATCCTTTTTTCGCATATTCGCTCGCGAGCCCGATCCCGACCTGAATGCATTTCTCTGCCTCTTCTCTTGTCATTGCCGGGCCTTTACGCATGTTCCTGGTGCCTGAAAGGACTTTGGCTGATACAAATCCCTCTCTTTTGAGACCTCTGAAATCATAGTCAACTCCGATATCCACTACTACAACCTCTGCACCAGCATGCCGTGCAAGAACATTTATCCCTGCTCCTCCATTAATAAAATTCAGGACCATCTGGGGGGTCACTTCTTTTGGAAAGGCGGAGACGCCTTCTTCCGCAACGCCATGATCCCCCGCAAACGTGAAGACGACTTTTTTATCCATCTCCGGCATGAGGCTTCCGGAAATGGCAACCAGCTGTTTTGCAAACTCTTCAAGCCTGCCCAGGCTCCCCTGTGGCTTTGTCAGATTGTCCAGACGGGTTTGTGCATCTTCCGCAAATTTACCGTTCGTATTTTTGATTAAAGACAATAACGCATTTAATTCCATAAGTTCCTCCGTACCTTCATATTAAATTTTTATTTTTGTTCCTTAATCTTCATGGGTATCCCGGCTGTTACGAGGTAGACTTCATCCGCAATATCGGCCACCTTCTGATTCAATGCCCCTGCAAGATCTCTAAACTGTCTTGACAGTCTGTTTTCCGGTACAATCCCCCAGCCGACTTCATTGGACACCATAAAACATTGTGTCTCGGGGCCCGGTTTCAGGGTCCCGCTGTTTAATTGATGCAATCCATCTGTAAACTCCCGAATGGTCTCCTCCCCTGTCTCCCGGTCAACGGCCATCTCTTGCTGAAGAAGCACGTTAGACAGCCAGATCGTCAGACAATCAAGCACGATTACGGGATATCTGTCTTTTATTTCTGATAAAACGCCGGCTATCCTTATCGGTTCTTCGTAGGTGATCCATTCACTGCCTCTTTCGATTCTGTGCATTTCAATACGGTGCTTCATTTCATCATCAAGGGCTTCTGCCGTGGCAACGAATGCCTTTTGCCCTTCAATCTTTGATGCCTCTCTCAGGGCAAAGGAGCTTTTCCCGCTACGCGCACCGCCTATGATAAATGTAATTTTCATACCAAATAAAAAACCCCGGCCTTCTCTAGAGAAAGCCGGGGATAAAAGCCAAATTACCTTTACCCTCACAGCCCTTTCCCTCGAAGGCTATCTCGTGAGGCTCTGTCCAGGCAGGTCTTCTGGCTCTCCCGATCTCTATCTGCCTTCCCTGTCAATTAAACAAGTGGCGTTCTGTGAGTAGAGACTGTGAATTCCGAAATAATGGAAATCGGGATTACAGCGGCGGGTCCGCTCCAGTTTCTCACTGGATTCCCCTTTAATCCTTAAAGGCACCTGAACAATGTGAATAGAATTATAACTCATCGGCTTGATGATTAGTCAAGGATCGATGATAGAATCTTTATCGATTCCGGCATTGCCCGTTACTCACCTATTATCTTCACGAGCACTCTTTTTCTCCGTCTCCCGTCAAACTCGCCGTAGAAAATACGCTCCCACGTACCAAAGTCGAGTTTCCCGTCCGTCACGGCAACCACGACCTCGCGTCCCATGACCTGCCGCTTTAAATGCGCGTCCCCGTTGTCCTCCCCAGTCGCATTGTGACGGTATTGTGAAACAGGTTCGTGGGGCGCAAGCCTCTCAAGCCAGACATCATAATCATGATGAAGCCCTGACTCATCGTCGTTGATAAAGACAGAGGCAGTTATATGCATTGCGTTGACCAGACAGAGGCCTTCCCGGATTTTACTCTCCCTCAGACATTCTTCAACCTGTTGTGTAATGTTCATGAATGCACGCCTGGTCGGGACATTAAACCAGAGTTCTTTTCGATATGATCTCATACCCCCTCCTTCATTTAATCCATAATCCAAAAAAAGTATTTGTCCACCGATTAACGCAGATTTTCACAGACGTATTAAAAACTTAACTGTCTTTATCGCATGCAGGCTTGCCGGCTTGTCAGCCTGTATGTGCCTATCTCTGTATAATTGCCTTTATCTGTGGAATCTGTGGATTATATCTGCCGTTCAAAGGATTATCTTGCCTGAATTAATTTAACGATCTTCTCTGCCGCCTCCTCAGGCGGTTCCTTTTCAGCATCAATGATTAACTCAGGTTTCTCAGGTACTTCATACGGCACCTTTATTCCAGGCACCGGCCAGCCCGCTTTCCCTTTTTCATATATGTTCTTTGGCGCAGCATGAGTGTCAACCCTTGTTTTCTCCCTCTGAATGCAAAGTTCAACCGGACATTCAAGATATACCTCCATATATGCAGGTATCAGTTGCCTTGCAAGCTGTCTCCATGAACGTCTATTCCCTGTGGCGTCTATGATGACATTCTGTCCTGCGTCATAAAGGGTTTTTGCCGTATAAACCAGCGCCCTGTATACATGCTCCCGTTCCTCATCTGAATAGGTAGGGGCAGGGGTGACTATTTTTCTCAGATCATCCATTTGCAGCACCGCTGCATCAGGAAGCAGTTCCTTGACTTTAAACGCAACAGTGCTTTTCCCGCACCCTGGCAAACCGGTAATCCACAATACCCAGGACATGTAATAATTATACTGCAATTTTTATATGATGGTATGGCGCGGCACATGTTAAAAAGGCTTTTCAATTTTACGCTCTTTTGGTAGAATGTGCTATGGAACTCAATGGAAGTATTAGCAAAAGACTCCCGCTTATCACGGAAGCCGACCTCAACGGGAAAATAGTCCTCGTCAGATTTGATCATAATGTGGTAAAAAAAGGTGTTATAAAAGACCCCTTCAGAATAGACAAGACCCTTGGCACCCTGTATTATATTGTAGACCGGGGCGGCAGACCCATCCTGATGACCCACGTAGGCAGACCGAAAGATAAAAAGACCGGGAAAATTACCTGCAGTCCGGAAACTTCAGTTGAACCGATCGTGGAATACCTCAGGCGGAAGCTTAATGTGGATTTTTATATCCCTGAGTGCGAGATCGACCCTGACCTTGGAATATCAGGATTATCTAATTCCGTGTATCGCGCCATAGGAGAACTGAAGGACAGAAAAATCGGCGGCATCTACCTTCCTAATACACGGTGGTTTCGCGGCGAGGAAGGAGAGGGGTTTTTCAGGGACAATTTTGCGGTACTCCTGTCCGATCTTGCAGACGTGTATGTGAATGATGCCTTCGGCTCCTGGCAGCCGCACGTGTCAACATATGATATCACCAAGTTCATTCCTTCCTACGCGGGCTTTCTCATGCAGCAGGAAATCGAGAATCTCAATCATGTGATAAATCCTGACAGGCCCTTTCTTGCAGTCATAGCAGGCTCCAAATATGACACGAAGATAGGTCCGTTATATGCAATATATGACAAGGCCGATCATTTAATTCTGGGAGGGGTCCTGTATAATGCATACCTCTGCGCCAAATACGGTATTTCCATTAAAGGGATCTCCGAAGAAGACATCAGGGCTGCGCAGGAGCTGGTCAATAAGGATAAGGCAGAACAAAAGATCATAGAGCTTCCTTATATTGTTGAGTCAGATACCATGGAAGGGAGGATCGCCGGCAAATACAGGAGCTTGTCGTTGAAGGACTTTAAGGCGGGCACTCAATACGGCTATATACTGGATATTGATCCTCAATCCTTTGCAGACGAAAAAGTCAACGAGGCCCTCTTGAATGCAAGCACTATATTTGTAAATGCCGTTATGGGCTTCACTCCTCATTTTACCGAAGGCTCCAAGGCCCTTGATATGACAATAGATAAAAACACCCTCGCATTAAAAATGTACGGGGGCGGGGATACGCTTCAGGAATTTAAGAATCTGTGCCCGGGGCTCTACCTTTCTATCCTTGACAGTAACCGGTACTACTTCTTCACCGGCGGCGGCACCGTACTGACTGCCATAGAGCAGGGAAGTCCATATGGCCTGAAACCCATACAGGCCTTAATGGAGAATAAGGAGAGTGCGGGGAAAAGCATATTGTGATACATGCATATGCGTTTCTAGTCGCTATTGTTCTTTTCTTAACGTGTCTTTCATCCGCTGCCTTATCAATTGACGGTCCTCTTCAGATACATAATTTATATCCCATATCTCTTCATGCCGATCAGCCGTATCTTGAAAAAGCTGGTATGGAAAATTCCATGTCCTTCAGTCTTTCACATTCAAGTACCTACACGGTAGAAGAGTCCCCGGGATGGGTCATCCACCTCGACATGGAAATTACGGAGATTAGTTTCAGGTATAAGAGGATAATAAAGAATCTATTTGAATTTGATCTGGACATACCTGTGCTTGTTTTTAGCGCTGGCTTTATGGACGGGTTCCTTGAAGATTATCACGATACATTTAACTTCCCCGATTACGGGAGAAAAAATAGACCACACAATGAGTTCCTTTATGAAGTCCGGAGGGACGGCAATATACTCATCAGTGGCAAATCCGGCACAAAACTCGGCGACATCCGGCTTGCAGTAAAAAAACCCTTGATGTCAGCCGATGATTACACGTTGAGCGTAAAGGGAGACATCGAGGTGCCTGTCAGCAGCGCTAAAAAAGGATACAGTAACGGGAGTGTGGATACAGGGATTGCTCTCCTGTTTGATAAAAGCATCACCGGCAGCACAATGACATACTGGAATCTGGGCGTGGTTTTCCCAGGGGATGTCAGAGGACATGAAAATTTGGATCTGCGAAATTATGTGCACGGTGGGCTTGCAGTGGACACCGAACTGACAGAACATCTCAACCTGATAGTCCAGCTCCATGGGCAATCAGAAATATATCCCGATACCGGGATATCGGCAGTAGACGGCAGGGCCTTCTTTATTGCATTCGGCGGCAGGTATTATTCAGATCGGAGCAATTATGAACTTTCATTGACAGAGGACCTAAATACAACCGGTTCACCTGATTTTATAATTAACTTCACTTATAAATATTTATGGAAAGAGACGAACATATGAAAAATGAAAATTTAATTCACGACTGGATGGTCTCATATCTCAAGGACAAGCTCTCAAGAAATTACGATGAGATCAGAATTAATCTGGGAGAAAAGAGAAATAATGAGTTTAAAGGACATTATCCTGACCTTATCCTCATAAATCATGGCCTGGTACTTGCGATAATGGAAGTTGAGACCGAGGGCAGCATCACCCAGGAAAAGGCAGATGAATGGAAGACGCTTTCAGGACTGGGGGCAAAATTGATATTAATGATCCCGAAGGTGTCGAAGGCGAAAATTATCGATCTGTTATGGAAAAAGGGGCTTGCAGATAAGGCATCAGTAGGAAGTTACGAGATTACAGTAGCCATGCCGTGAAGTGAAATCATTCTCATGCTACTGTATCTAAGAATTTCCCAATCTCGGATTTTTGTTTGCCATACACAGAAGAGGTGTCATTTTGTGACGCTTCTTTGCCTCGCGAAGTCTCATCAGTACCTTCTAAAGCCCCTGGTACAGCTATATTTTTTTCAGCGTTCTTGGCATCTGATGAGAAACTAATCTCATTTTTATCTTGAGTTACAGGCTGCACCGGTTTTAGCTGGGAAATTTCTACTACATCACTTGTATCAAATTCGCCTGATTTATCGGTGTGCGTGCCTGATGATTGAACGTCTTTGTGACGATTACCAGGTTTATGAACCTGCCCCTGTTGGTCATATATGTGAGAAATTTCATTAATCATTGGTCACCTCCCAAATTCACAAACTGTAAAATTATCTTACATTTATGTTATCGTCATTTACAGTGAAAACTTTAATTTTTTTAAGAATTCCCTGATCATTCTCAGGGCTGAGATTAAAGTATGTGCGCAATATGCCGAAAAATACAATATATATTATAGGTTGGATAATAATGAACATCGCTAATAATGTAAAAGAATGCGAATACTGCGGCAAAGATATAAATATTAAATACAGCGACTGTCCTTTTTGCGGCACTAATCAAATAGGTGCAAAAGAGATGCTTTCCCCGGAATGCCCAAGGTGCAGGATCGCCCTTAAAATTCTCGTCAGTGATGGTGAAGAATATGATATCTGCCCGCAGTGCGGGGGTCTCTGGTTGGACAGGGACGAGTTTCACCGGGCTACGAGAGAAAGGGATGTTTATAAAAAGGTAGACATCAAGGGCGAATATCGTAAAACCCCGGTCAGGGGGCCTGTGGAATATATACCCTGCGTACGATGCGGGAAGCTGATGAACAGGGGGAATTTCGGTAAAATATCGGGGGTAATACTGGACAGGTGCGATAAGCACGGGGTCTGGCTTGATGCAGGTGAGCTTGAAAAAATACAGCA
This sequence comes from Nitrospiraceae bacterium UBA6902, assembly GCA_002451135.1. Taxonomy (GTDB): domain Bacteria; phylum Nitrospirota; class Thermodesulfovibrionia; order UBA6902; family UBA6902; genus UBA6902. The sequence goes on along the minus strand of DKBK01000032.1, from coordinate 14,989 downwards.
TTTCATCGCGGACGGGGGGCTCGATAAATCGCGAGACAGAGAGATAGCAAAGAACAGTTCAGCGATCAGGGATCTGGCAACCAATGTTGAGCAAATCGACTTCACCCAGAAGGTGCTGCATTTCTGGAATTTCAAGAGGTGGCTTTTCAGGGGCTTGTGGTAGCTGTTTTTTACCAGTACTATGAACGCCCGTAATGCCTTTGCAATAATGCAGGCGCTGNNACGTAAATAAATTATTTTTTAATGACAGCATTATTTGGAGTAACAGCAGGGGGGGTGTTATGTTTATCCCCGTGATTCTTGCACGCGGGTCTGCACTTTCTGCACTTGTCATCAGTGCACCATTGGCAAAACGTGCAGTCAGGACAGGCGTGCTTTTGGTCTTTTCTTTTTTCGGGCATGAATAATTCTGACAACTGCAGGCGTTAGCCTGCGTTCAATCCTCTTCGCGATAATATTTCTATTGCCTTGCTGTGCAGTGCCTCATTTGCTGACGCAAGAAGAGGCGTCGATCTGTCAACACTGACTTCGACACGGTCGATCTCCTTCCCATCAAGGTCCGTGACTCTGCCGCCCGCTTCCTTTATCAATAGATATCCTGAGGCAAAATCAAAGCTCCTTGAGAGGGAAGCGACCACGAATACACTTACCGCACCCTGCGCGAGAAACGCCATATCAAGTGCCGTAGAACCAAAACACCTCGCCCTGTGAAATACAGAAACCAGAGGCATGATGCGCGGAATATCCGTTTTCGGTGTCTGCGCTTCGTACGCTATTACTCTGAAAACCTCGTCCTGCTGCGTTGTTATGAGTGAACCATTTAAAAAACTCCCTTGCCCTTTCATGGCCCAAAACTCATCACCGCTGACAAGATTGACCACATAGCCGATTTTTGTTTGACTAATAGTGTCTCCGTCTACAAGGGCAATGGATGTGGAAAAAAGCGGTATCCCGCTGATGGCATTCCTGCTGCCATCAATCGGATCTACCAAAAGCCGTGGCCCGCCGCCCTTTATTTCCCTGGTTCCGCACTCTTCTGAAACAAGAGTAACCGGCTCCCCAAGCCTTTCAAGCTCTTCATACACAATGTCCTCTGCCAACCTGTCAACCGGATGCGTCGTATCACCGCTTGCGCCCCTGCCGAGTGATGCATGGTTGTGCAGTACATCCAATTGTGATGCAATTTCTTTTTTAAGCCGTGAACCTATTTTTCTGATATCGTTAATATCCATAAAATTGAATTGAGTAACGAGTGATGGGTAATGTCTGACGGGTATCAAGACTACATTCTTGCACCTCGTTACTTGTTACGTAAATATTCATTCACCTTCTTAATATTAAATGATGTATCATCCAATGCACCATGCACAAAGTTAAATATCTTTCGTCTGTTCTCCGGAGTTACCTCAGGATAGAAGACAGGATTTGCAACCACTATGCCCCTGAATGCATAAAATGGGGCCAGCACTTGAAAAAGTTCAGTATCTCCCGTCGCATTAATATATGTATCATAAAACAGATGAAACGCCTCAAGATAGGGGCCATGCAGGTTCCCAAAATGATTTATTGAAAAAAAGATGTAGTTTATCGTCAATGCAGCTACGTCATCAGCAGCATCCCCCCAGGGGCCCCTGCTACGGTCAAGAAGAATAAAATCAACCTTTACAGGGGTACACGGCCGTTCCTCCCTGCCTGCCCCTGGCTCTCGGTACGAGTCGATTCCGACCTGACTCCCGGCTTCCTTGAACCAGATATTGCCAGGATGGAAATCCCCGTGCACCTGGCAGAGTCTGTTGAACTTTGGCTTCAGTCTTGCCCTCCAGTCCACACATTTTTTCTCAATATGCGTCATTTCAGCGCTGCTGATTGTTCCTTCAGGATAGGTATCAAAAACCCCCATCAGGCATTCGCCATGCCCGATAGTGTCCCTTACTTTTCTCCAATACATCTGCTTTGAATCTTTCTTGACAGTGTGAATCCCGGCCAGATATAACGCCATTGATTGAATCTTTTCAATATCCAAGGCATCCAGTTTATCTTTCCCGGCAAAAGCCGCCAGGTCATTAAAGTAGTCTTTCCCCTCCGCCCGTTCCATCAATAAATAATATTCCTTGCCGCCTCCGATGGATTTTATCGACCCGTCCTCCAGTTCCGAAAGCACATCAACCGCCCTGACATGCTTGGGAAGGTTCTTAAACTCATCAAGGTCCAGCAGGAACACGCCTGCCCTGTCTGCCGGATAATCGTGCTCCAGGCCTTCGGGGAAGAGCCCCTTGATAACATAGTGCATATCACCTTCTCCGGTCTTCACCTCAATGAGAAATCCGGCGCCCTGGACACCCTCTCCGAGTTTTTCTATGGCTACATCCCGCACCTTTTCTCCAAAGAGATTTTTGATATATTGTTTGATGCTCTTTTCGTTAATCATTCCTCTGTCCCTTTATGCCTTTGTCCCTCAAGGCCTGATTGAAGTGTGTGTATTAAATCCTCCGCGACCTTTTTATTCATCCCTTTCAAAGAAGCGATCTCATCTGTCGATGCCTTTCTGATCGCCTCGATGCTGGTGAAGTGTTTCAAGAGCAGAAGCCTCCTCGCCTTTCCAATCCCCTTTACTTTTTCGAGAGGTGACTCAAGCGTCCTTTTTGAGCGGAGTTTTTTATGATAACTTATGGCAACGCGGTGGACTTCATCACGTATCTTTTGCAGGAGGTGCGTTGACGGCTGAAGCGGCTCCAGGTAAACCGGCTCTTTCTTGCCGGGAAGGTACATCCTCTCTACTTCACTTCGGATAGCGGATTTTCTGCCGGGGACTTCATCCCGTGCCTTTGCGATCGCCGCCAATTCAACAGGCAGGTGAAATTGCTTCATTGCATGGAGTGCAGACCTCAACTGCCCCCTTCCTCCGTCTATCAGGATCAGGTCGGGCAGCCTGTCTTCGTCATCCGATATATTCTTCAGATACCTGCCCACTACTTCTCCGATCATGGCAAAATCATCTATCCCCTTAACGGTCTTTATCTTAAACAGCCTGTAGTCGTCTTTCATGAATTTGCCGTCCTCAAATAAAATGAATGCCCCTACCGCTTCTGAACCGGAAATATTGGATATATCAACAGCCCCTATCTTGTGGGGCACCCTGCTCAATCCCAGCAGGTTTTTTATCCTCAAAAGGGTTTCATCAACCCGGGTTTGTTTGTGTTTATTAAAAGAATAGAATGCGTTTTCTTCGGCCATCTTGAGCACTTTACTTTCAAGTTCACCTTTCCCCTGAACAAACCTGACTCTGCCCCCCCTCCTTTGGCTCAGCCATTTTCCCTGAGTCGTCAGCCTTGCATCCACGGGAATGATTATTTTAGGGGGCAGCAGCAGTTCTTTAGAGTAAAACTGCTCTATGAACCCGGCTATCAATTCTGTGATTTCCATATCACCGAGGTTCTTCAGAAAGAAATCTTTCTGACCGATAATTGTGCCGTTTCTTATGAACAGCATAAATATCGATGCCTCTCCGTTTTCTCTATACAGCCCTATGACATCCATATCACCAAGTTCAGGAGTAATTGCCCGCTGGGACTCCCACGCCTTTTCAAGGGCCCTCAGCCTGTCCCTGATCCCGGCAGCCTCTTCATACTGTAAGTTGTCCGATAGCTTCTGCATACGGGAATGAAGGCTCGCCAGCAGTTCCTTCCTCTCTCCTGATATAAAGGACTTCACCTGATCAACTATTCCCAGGTACCTCTCCTTGTCCGATGCCGTCCTCAGGGCCTCAGCACAAGGCGCAACACATCTTCCCATCTGGTGCTGCACGCAGGGCCGGAAGGGTTTTTCAAGGTTATATCTGCAGAGCCGCATGGGGAAATTACGGCGAATGAATTTCAGCATTTCCCACATGGAGCCCGCAGGGACATAGGGGCCGAAGTAGAGGGCCCCGTCTTTTACAATCCGCCTCACCACTTCGAGCCTGGGCCATTCTTCATTGACAGTCAATTTCAGATACGGATAGTTCTTATCGTCCCTGAGAATAATGTTGTACTTCGGCTTGACTCTCTTTATGAAATTGGCCTCAAGGACCAGGGCCTCAAGCTCATTTTTTGCCACCACATATTCGAAGTCCCTGATCTCCCTGACCATCTTCGACTTGCGCTGGTCAAGCGAAGCGGATTTCTGGAAATATGACCTGAGCCTGTTTCTCAGATTCTGCGCCTTCCCTACATAAATAACCTTTTCTTTGGCACCTTTCATAATATAAATGCCCGGGGAAGAGGGGGCCTGCTTCAGTTTTGTTTGCAAGTCCATAATGTGATTATACATCAAGGCAACTATTACATTTACGCACATTGTTGATGAGGTAACGCAGGTGTACCAGAAAAAATTTGGGAGCGTGACATCCCCAATAAACGATTGAAACACTTTACATGTTAATGATCAATAGCGCCCCTTATCTCATGAGTGGATGACAACGCATTCAATACGTTTTCCCAGTACCCCTGCGTTGACAATAACACTTATGAAGAATGCCGTACGTGTTCCTGATATTTCGGGGCTCTTTAGTTTATAATTTCTATTCATGGACAGCTCAGCAAAAGACCCGGTTAAAATCCAGACGATGTTTTCAACCATAGCACACCGGTATGACCTGCTCAACAGGGTGTTGAGTCTGGGTATTGACCGGTCATGGCGTAGATTTGCAGTGAATCAGCTTCCCAGAGGTGAACACGCCCGATATCTTGATGTTGCCACAGGCACCTGTGACGTGGCACTCGAAATAATTCGTCAATCTCCCCCTGATTCAAAAGTGATTGGTGTGGATTTCAGTGAAGGAATGCTCAAACTCGGGAAAGAGAAAGTGCTCAGCGCGGGCCTACACAACCGCATCGAACTGCGCCTTGCCGATGTGACCGCCCTCCCGTTTGAAGATAATGTCTTCGATGCCTCCATTATCGCCTTTGGCATACGCAACGTCCAGGACACCAAAAAAGGGATCAGCGAGATGGGCAGGGTCGTGAAAAACGGCGGCAAGGTTGTTATCCTTGAGTTCACGAGCGCACAGAGCCGTTTCTTTCAGCCGGTCTTTCATTTCTATATCGGCAAAGTACTTCCTTTTGTAGGCGAGATTGTCTCCGGTAAAAAAGGAGCATACCAATACCTGCCGGACTCAATGCTCAACTTCCCCCCTCCGGAAAAGTTCTCTCGCCTTATGGAAGAGGCGGGCCTTAAGGATGTCAAATACTATAAATTGACATTCGGCGCCGCTGTTGTATATGTAGGGACCGTTCCTTGAGCAGGTTTGTTGTGCAGGAGCATCACGCCCGTCATCTGCACTGGGATTTCAGGCTTGAAAAAGACGGCGTTCTCAAAAGCTGGGCCGTGCCAAAGGGCGTCCCGGAGAAAAAGCTGATCAAGAGGCTTGCAATACAGGTTGAGGACCACGACCTGGATTACATTGATTTCGAAGGCGAGATAGAAGAAGGTGAATACGGGGCCGGGACAGTAACGATCTGGGACAAGGGCTCCTACGAACTGGAGGCTGAGTCAGCGAAGACCATAGTTTTCGATTTGAAGGGTGATCGTTTGTCAGGCAAGTACAGCCTTGTGCATTTGAAAGATAAGCAATGGCTTTTGATAAAGATATAAATGATAAGTTTCGTAGCTGATGTAACGACTTTTCATCAGGATATTTCTCGGTCCCGCGGTTTTATTAAAAAAACTACTTGACAAACCGTACAGCCATCCGGTACTATTGATAATAGTTATCATTATTGATTGGAGCTCAACATGCCTTCTGTTGAAGCAAAAGATATTTTTTCAGGTCATATAAAGGAGAAGGGTCTGCGCAATACCAGACAACGGGAAATAATCCTTGATGCATTTCTTTCCTCGAAAAAGCATATCACTGTAGAAGACCTATTCAACATAGTGAAGAAAAAACATCCCGAGATAGGCTACGCGACTGTACATCGAAATCTGAAACTGATGTGTGAAAGCGGCCTTGCTGAAGAGATAAAGATAGGCACGAGTAAGGCCAAGTATGAACTGAAATACGGTCATGAGCACCATGACCACCTGATATGCCTTAACTGCGGCACATTCATAGAGGTCAATGACGAAAAGATCGAAAAACTTCAGGACAAGCTCGCGGAGCAGAAGGATTTTCAACCGGTCAGGCACAAGCTCGAAATATTCGGCTTTTGCAATAAATGCAGGTGATATATTTTTTGGCATATTAATGATAATGCATATCATTATTACTAATTAATGGCAGGGATGTAAGCAGAAAAATATTACGTCCCAATGAAAGTGTGACGGCGTTTAACGCCGCTGATTTCAAATAATATTTTAGGAGGTTTCAGGAATGAAAGTACCGAAAATATGTTCACTTGTGGTTTTTTCATTTATTTTCTTGTTCTCAATGGACAGTTACGCACATGAGCACGAGAAGGCCGTTTCAAATCAAAAGGAGAATACCGCCGGCGAGGTCATGTATACGACTCAAATAAAGGCCATTTTCGAGCAAAGGTGCGCTAAATGCCACGGCGCCGGGTCTCCGGAGCACGACGAGTTCGAGCAAAACGAGGACAAATACACGGCACTGAAGAAAGGTCCCCGGATGGACAGCTATACATATTTGACATCTTTTATAGTATGGCCGGAAACCGGGGCTATTATGCGCAGGCTCGATGACGGTAAGAATTCCAAGTCCGGGAAACCGGGCAGCATGTATAACAATTTGGGTGATACGGATGAAGAAAGACAGGAGAACCTCTCTATCTTTAAGGCATGGATAGGCAACTGGAACCTCAAGAAATGGCCTGACGTGACAAAGAAAGAGTTGGACCTTTTAAAAGTGAAGTATTAGTTTCAGTAAATGGCAGAGGCCGCGCTTCTGTCTTTTAATGTACCACGCTAATGATAATGCATATCAATACAATTATGGAGGGAATATGTGCATAGCCCTGATCGGCGGAATGGACAGGCTTGAAAGACATTATAAAAATGAGGCCGAACAGGCTGGAGTCGACCTTAAAGTGTTCAGTAAGCCGGGGCCGGGACTGTCGTCAAAATTAGGAAACGTTGATGCAGTGCTGATTTTCACAAATAAAGTGTCGCACAGGGCAAAAAACGTGGTGATGAAAGCAGCGAGATCGAGGGACATTTCGGTATTCATGCTCCACTCGTGCGGTATCTGCTCATTTAGAGATTGTTTGAATTGCCTGAAAAAAAAGGAGATGAAAAATCATAGTGCCCGGAATTAAAGGAGAGAACGGTGCAAATATGAAGATTAAAGGCTTACCCCTTTTCTTGCTGTTGCTCGTTCAAATTACATTGTCCACCAACTCTTATGCCGCGCATCCGCTTATCACGGACGACGCGGGAACCCAGGGGAAAGGGAAATTTCAGGTCGAGGTCAACTGCGAGATCAGCAGAGACAAAGAGTCAGAGGACTATATAACGACAAAAGAAACCGGCAATGAAATAGCTGCGATAGCGTCTTACGGGCTTACAGACAGCATGGATATCGTGCTGGGCCTGCCCTATGAGCAGAGCAAAATCAAAGAGGACGGGGAAACCATTTCCGATGAAGACGGAACAGGCGACATGTCTGTGGAAATCAAGTGGAGATTCTTTGAGAACGACGGCTTGGCGTTTGCCTTTAAACCGGCTATCACTCTACCGACAGGAGATGAAGAAAAAGGGCTGGGCAACGGAAAGGCGTCTTATGCGCTCACGTTCATCACATCGAAGGAGATGGAGCCGTGGCTTTTTCATGTGAATATCGGTTACATGCGTAATGAATACAAGCTTGAGGAAGACGCGGATGCCAGCAGAAAAGACCTCTGGCATGTCTCGCTTGCCTCTGAATTTGAGGCTGCCGGCGGACTGAGAATTGTGGCAAACATTGGGACGGAACGCAATCCTGACAAAGAATTGACTTCCCATCCGGCCTTTGTCCTGGGTGGGTTGATTTATTCAATTACAGAAAACTTCGACATCGACACTGGAGTCAAGGCCGGTCTCAATAAGCCTGAGACGGATTTGACCTTTCTCGCAGGTATGGCAGTGAGATATTAATGGAAACAATAAAAGGGGGTAAGAGTATGGCGCCACTCGGACTTTTAAGCAGAGGTGAACAGGCTGAAATTGTAGAGATTAAGGGGCAGATATGCTGCAAGCAGGGAAGCAGCAGGGACCAATTGTGCCACATAGAGGATTTGGGATTGCGGGCCGGCAAGATGATTGAAATGCTAAACAATGAAGGACGGGGCCCAATTCTCTTGAAAGTGGAGGAGTCAAGGATTGCTATAGGCCGGGGAATGGCTATGAAGATAATGGTGAGGAGGAAAGAACAATGAATTTGGCGATGTTAAAACCGGGTGAGAACGGAAGAATAACGAAGATGGGGGCGGTCGGTCCTTTAAAAAGAAGGCTTATGGATATGGGGGTGCTGATAGGAGAAAAGATAAAGGTCGAGAAGATCGCCCCCCTCGGCGACCCCATTGAGGTTACCATAAAAAGCTACAACCTCTCCCTCAGAAAAAAAGAGGCGGAGGGGATTGACGTGGAGGTGATAAAGTGAGTTTAGAGTTAGGAGTTAAGAGGTTAGAGTTAACAGAAACAAAAAGAAAGACAATAACCATAGCGGTGGCAGGAAATCCGAACTCCGGCAAGTCGACCTTGATAAATGCGATTACTGGATCGCGCCTTCACGTCGGTAACTGGCCCGGTGTCACGGTGGAGAAGAAATCGGCGGTGTTTGAATACGAAGACGCAAAAATCAAACTGGTGGACCTTCCCGGCACATACAGCCTGAGTCCTTATACGCAGGAAGAGATCATAGCAGGAGACTATCTCGTCAATGAAAATCCGGACCTTGTCATAAATGTGGTGGACGCCACGAACCTTGAAAGGAACCTCTATCTTACGGTCCAGCTGCTGGAGCTGGGTATTCCGGTCATTATCGCCATGAATATATATGACGAGGCGATAAACAAAGGTTACGAGATCGACATAAAGAAGATGGAAACGATGCTCGGCATAAGGGTCATCCCAACAGTGGCAACAAAAAAGACAGGGCTGGATGAGCTGCTAAAGGCGATTGCCGGCGCAGCAGACGGTACTTTTCTTGACCGGCCAAAGAGACTGAATTACGGCGATGACATTGAAGCTGCCGCCTCAGTAATAGAGTCGCAGGTCAAAAACAAATACCCGCAGCTCATAGAAAAGTACCCGTTAAGATGGCTCGCCTTCAAGCTTATGGAGGGAGACAGCCATGCGATGGAGGGCCTTGTTCTTGGAGATATCTCCTTTATCGGGGAAGCTACAAAGCATATCAGGAAGGCGCATGGCGAGGACGTTGAATCAATCATGGCGGACGAAAGATACGCCCTGGCGTCAGGCCTTGCCCATGAGGTCCTGAAAAAGCCTGAATTCAAAAAACTGGAGATAACGGAAAAGATAGACAGGATCGTCCTGAACAGGTTTCTTGGAATTCCGATATTCCTTGCAGCCATGTGGCTGATGTTTAAGTTCACCTTCGATTTTTCGACTCCCTTTGCAGACTGGATTGACGCCATGACAACAGGGCCATTCAAAAGATGGGCGGAAGCAATCCTGGGGGCCGTCCATGCCCCTGTATGGACGACATCGCTTGCAACTGACGGCATTATTGCGGGCGTCGGGTTTGTTATCGTGTTTGTTCCGGTGATATTCGCCATGATGTTTTTTATTACTTTTCTTGAAGGAAGCGGGTATATGGCGCGCGCCGCCTTTGTGATGGACAGGGCCATGCACGCGATCGGGCTCCACGGCAAATCGTTCATCCCCATGCTCCTCGGATTCGGCTGTAACGTCCCTGCGGTATATGCGACAAGGACCCTCGAGAACCCGAGGGACAAAGCGCTCACTGCGCTGCTCATCCCCCTAATGTCCTGCGGAGCAAGGCTTCCCGTATATGTAGTCTTTATCGGAGCCTTTTTCCCCTCACATGCGGGTACGGTCCTGTGGTCATTGTATGTAATGGGTATCGGCCTGGCCGTAATTATGGGTCTTATCTTTAAAAGGACGCTCTTTAAGGGTGAATCTCCCATGTTCATAATGGAGCTTCCTCCATACCGGATGCCGTCTTTCAGAAGCCTGATGATTCATACCTGGGAAAAGGGAAAACACTTTCTCATCAAGGCGGGCACATACATTCTTGCGGTCTCGATCCTGGTCTGGTTTCTCCTTAACCTCCCCTGGGGTGTTGAGCAGAGGAAGGATTCCTATCTCGGACAGATGGGGCAAGAGATCGCCCCTGCACTTGAACCACTCGGGTTCGGCACGTGGGAAGCTGCCTCGTCCCTGGTCTCAGGCCTGATCGCCAAGGAGATCGTAGTCGGGACAATGGGAGAGATATATGTTCAGCGAACGAATGATGTGAACCAGACAGAAGCCCCCACATTGACGGATGACCTGAAGGAAATCGGGACTTCCTTTACAGCCGCTGTCAAAGACGCTGCCGGGAATGTAATATTCACCTTCGGGATAGCGAGCTTGAGTAGAGAAGAAACAGCTGAAGAAAAGGAAGAAAGGGCCACACTCAGGGGTGAAATCAAAAACCAGTTCACTCCCCTGAGCGCCTATGCCTTCATCACCTTCGTCCTTCTCTATATGCCATGCGTTGTGGTTGCCGTGGCAATGAGACAGGAGTTCGGCACATGGAAGTGGTTCGGGATAGCTTTTGCTTATCAAATGGTTTTGGCATGGGGTGTTGCGTTTGCAATTTATCAAGGTGGGAAATTAATAGGGTTGGCATAGAATACAGGGGAGACGGGTTTTAAACCCGTCTCTACCGATGAAATTGGAGGTCGAAATGGGATTTGCAGATATTGTATTGATAATTCTAATCATTGGCGGGGCGTTTTATCTTTTGTACCGGTCGCTCTGGAAAAAGAAGGGGCATTGTCAGGGATGCGATTCCGCGACATGTGACATGAAGAAGAAATTAAGACAGGGGATTGTTAAAATGTAGCATGGCTTTAAAGAACGCTTCACTAAGTGGAAATAACCTGCTAAAAACAGGGATGCAGGAGCTTGGCATTGCATTTACCGAAATGCAAATCCATGCATTCATGATTTTTCTCCATGAGCTCAAAAAATGGAACAGGGCTTACAACCTTACTGCCCTTAAGACAGACGAAGATATCATCATAAAGCACTTCCTTGATTCCCTGCTCTATGTGAAAGCCCTTCCGGCTGGCCCATTAAAATTGGGTGATGCCGGCGCAGGCGCGGGCTTCCCCGGGATACCCCTGAAAATCGTGAGACCGGAAATAGAAATCGCTCTTATTGAGTCATCCGGCAAAAAGACGGCCTTTTTGCGGCATATCACAAGANNAAAGGGAGGCTTATTTTAAATAAAGGGCCAAGGGTTTTTGAGGAATTAAAAGAGCTGAAACAGGCTCATTACGATACAGTCCCGGTCGTTGAAGTGATGACAGTGCCCCTGCCTTTTGCGGATGCCCAAAGAAATTTGGTCGTTCTTTCATGTAAAATGTAACCATGAAATCCTTCATCGTCGCTATCTCGGGCGCAAGCGGGGCGATCTACGGCATGCGGCTTATAGAAGAGCTTCTTAAGACNNCTGAAACAGAGAAGCGGATCCGGACACACTTTTCATCGAAAAAAATCAAATACTACAGTGAAACCAATCTTGGAGCACCCATCGCGAGCGGCTCTTTTATCACAGACGGGATGTTTATTGTTCCCTGCTCAATGAAAACGCTTTCAGGCCTTGCCAACGGGTATGCAGACAATTTAATTGTGAGGGCAGCAGATGTGGCATTAAAAGAGGGCCGGAGGCTTATTATTTCTCCACGTGAAATGCCCTTCAATGTGATACATCTTGAAAACATGCTAAAGCTCTCCCGTATGGGCGTAAAGATCGCGCCGCCGGTCCCCGCATTTTATCAGCAACCAAAAGACCTGAACGATATAATAGATTTTGTCGTGGGGAAGATTCTCGATGCCGGAGACATCACACACTCTCTCTTTAAGAGATGGGAATAAATTAAAAATCGCGGGGACTTAGTTACTGAAGACCATTCCCCGCCCCCTGATGACTGACCCCTTTCTCAATCCTGATATGTCCCGAATATCTCTTTCAATGCGGGGGCAGGTATCTCGTCATACTGGTCAGGATAGATTGCTGTAAAGCAGTTACAAGGGTTCTCCTGTCAATATGCAGAGCACTCAGCCACAAAGGGACGAATGTGACAGTCAATACACGCTCATAGACTTTACACAGAATGTATGAACATGAGCATATCGTTCCTGTATCAATTTCTGGTTCATCTGAGGGCAACAGGTTGTAAATAAAGTCTAAAGTATGGTTTAATAATTTTCTTTATGAAATATACAATTATCATGAATGGAGTGAGCCGGGCAAGATGACAGCGGCAGCTCCCAGGTACATGCAATGTATAAAATAACCCTTATTCCGGGTGATGGAACTGGCCCTGAGATAACAGAGGCTACCACAAGGGTGCTGGAAGCTACCGGTGTTCCCTTTGCATGGGACATCCAGAATGCGGGGGAAGAGGTATATCAACAGGAGGGTACCCCACTGCCTGACAGGGTCATTGAATCTATCAGGCAGAACAAAGTGGCTATAAAGGGGCCTGTTACTACCCCTGTGGGGACTGGGTTCAGGAGTGTAAATGTTACGTTGAGACAGATACTGGACCTCTACAGTTGTGTCAGACCCTGCAAGACGTATAAAGGCGCAAAAACCAGATACGACAACATTGATCTTGTAATATTCAGGGAAAATACGGAAGACCTTTACGCAGGGATAGAATATCAAAAAGGGTCCGAAGGCGCCAAGGCTGTAATCGATCTGGCAGCAAGGCTTTCCGGGCGAACGATACGTCAGGATTCCGGGATCAGTATAAAGCCGATTTCGGTCTTCGGCACAGAGCGGATTGTCCGGGCTGCCTTTGAGTATGCAAGAAAAAATAAAAGGCGCAAGGTCACCTCTGTCCACAAGGCAAACATAATGAAGTTTTCAGACGGTCTGTTCCTTGAGGTATCGCGGGAAGTTGCCAGAAATTATCCGGACATTGAATTTGAAGATAAAATCATTGATAATATGTGCATGCAGCTTGTGCAGAAACCAGAGCTTTATGACATACTTGTTTTGCCGAACCTGTACGGTGACATTATTTCAGACCTCGCCGCAGGATTAATAGGCGGGCTCGGACTTGCACCGGGCGCCAATATCGGCGAGGAATATGCCGTATTTGAGGCGACCCATGGAAGCGCACCCAAGTATAAAGGACTTAACAAGGTTAACCCGCTTGCAATGATACTCAGCGGGGTGATGATGTTAAGGCACCTTGGTGAAATGAAAGCGGCTGAAAGGCTCGACAACGCAGTTGGTGCTATCATAAGAGAAGCCAGGGACGTTACGTATGATATGAAACCCGTCCCTGATGACCCCACGGCTGCAACTACTTCCGGGGTAGCTGATGCGATCATTGCAAAAATGGCTATATAATCAATGGACCCTGCCCCTTTCAGCGTTCTCATAATAATAATCTGTATAATCTTCATTGCCGTCCTCTCCAGCTCTGAAGTAGCGTTTATCTCTCTTAACAGGATCAAGCTCAGGTATCTTGTTGAAAAAGGGAACAAAAAGGCTGCGATCGCCCAGAAGATTCGCGATGAACACGACCGCCTTTTCAGCGCCGTAATCCTGTCGGGCAACCTGTTTACTGTCCTTGCGACCTCCGTGGGCACGGCATTGTCAATCACACTTCTGGGTGAAGATATCGGCATAATTGTTGCCACAATCGTTATGACCATACTTACCGTTATCTTTGGCGAGCTTGCGCCTAAAACGTTCGCCGTGACCCATTCAGAGAGTATTTCCCTTGCCATGGCAAGACCGATTGAATTATATATCAGGGCCATTTCACCTCTTGTGTGGATTTTTAACAAGCTTTCAAATGCAATAATCAGGCTCTTAGGCGGAGAAATAAAACCTGCCCCGCAGCTCATGACGGAAGAAGAGATGAAGTCAATGATAAAAATCGGTGAGGAAGAAGGCGCAATTGAAAAAGAGGAGAAGGAAATGCTCCATAATATCTTTGCATTCGGGGACAAGAGGGTGACCGAAGCAATGGTGCCAAGGACCGAGATAGTCGCTGTTACCGAGGAAGCTGTGATAAAAGATGTACTCACCCTGGTGTCGGAAAAGGGCTACTCCCGTTATCCGGTCATAAGAGAGACGGTAGACAACATAACAGGAGTTTTATATGTCAAGGATATTCTGAGAAAAATGGCGGTAGAAAATGTACCTCCGGAGACAGTAATCAGGGATTTTGTGAGAGACGCCTATTATATTCCTGAAAGCAAGATGGTGACCGCGCTCCTTGATGACATGCAGAAGAACAAATTCCAGATCGCCGTTGTTGTCGATGAACATGGTGGCACCGCCGGCCTCATAACCCTTGAAGACATCATGGAAGAGATCGTGGGAGGGCTCCAGGATGAATTTGAGGCGATAGAGGCTGAAAAAGAGGTGGAGGTCCTGGATGAGAGGACCTTTGTGGTATCAGGCACGACCGGGATAGATGAGATCAACGAACTGGTCGGGATAGAACTTGAAAGCGAAGAGTTTCATACCATCGGGGGCTTCCTGTTCGGACTCTTCGGCCATCTCCCGAAGACAGGCGAACAGATGAGGTACCACGGACTCAGATTTCTTATCCTCGAGATGGACGGCAAGAAGATTGAGAAGATAAAGGTGACCAAGATTTAATAGATATCACATCCTCCCTGGTCTGTGTTTCATTATTTAATCCAGGCAAAACAATTCTCAGAAAATAGTGCACATTCTCTTCTTCTCTGAGCTCTTTGTATTTGTTCAAGTTGATGATATATGCGATATATCGTCAATCTGTGAAGCTATCACGAAGGCATAATTTCATTGGCTCATAAATAAATCGTTTGC
>DKBK01000147.1 GCA_002451135.1 Nitrospiraceae bacterium UBA6902 | reverse complement strand
AAGGGTTTCCTGCAGGTATCCTGATTCACCTGTTCTTCTTAATAAACACGGGATATCGCGTCGCGATATCCCGTTTCTTATTTCACCCAATGGTCATGACACACATCAGTCATGTTTATTTTTATTCCCCTTCCCTTTATGGTTTCCATGTGTTTTGCTCCCATTATCATCGTCGTGATCCTGATGTTTTCCCCGTTCTCTCCGTACCTTGTCTTCTTTCCTGAATCTTTCATTGATGGTTATGTAGTTCTTGCCTTCCGACCGCATCCGTATGATATCTTCAGGGGGGAATTTATGAAAGTCGGAGATGAACCTGAGGTTTACAAGGTTTATTACATCATCATCGTCAAGCACTATTTTCTTCCATTCCTTTTTCGGTTTGTTTTTAAAATGACCATAGGCCTTGCCAAAGGGGGGGCCTGTCACGCCCTCTTTTACCGGCACATAAAATATATCAGGGGCAAGACTGAAGTGCCGGCATATATCCATCCAGGTTTTGCCGGCCTGTCTCAGGTCTATTATTGCCGGGGGCGGTACGCTCGCCATAGAGGCAAGAAAGAGTACCACCGGAATCTGTTCATCCGGTATATGCCGGTCACTGATTTTTATTATCTCCGGCTCAGGCACGTTAAAATAATCCCTGATATCAAGATGGAATGGCGGGAGCGGGGGCAGGATTACAGGGGGAGGCACAGGCACCCTGATATCGGTCGCGTCTGCAGNNCGGCAGCAAAGCTGCGGGGAATGCTTTTTACTAATATAACATGTTGCCGGTGTTCAATGATGTGTTAACGATATTTCTTGCTCTGCGTGGAAAGAGGGAATGTGCAGGCCTTCCCCGGTCATAATTACTTAAATATAGCAGGAATATTAAAGTTCAGCAGCTCCCCGAGATACTTGAATGTAGCGATGCCCCTGGAGGCCTCTTCATCACCCGCTGCCGCCTTCAGAGAGATTTCTCTGAACAAGGCATCTGCTGTGTTGTAATAGATGTTCTGCATGTGCCAGTAGTTTATTTCCGCAGGCAGCAATTTAATCAGTTCCAGCAGCTTTTGAATCTCAATCAGATAATTTACATCAAGCGGCTGAACCTGCAACCTGTTCATCATGCGTTCAAACCTCAGCCTTACCGTAAACTCGATATCCGGAAAATCCACGGTTATGTTCCATCGCCTGAGGTCACGGATAAGGTCCTGTATCCCGTCCACATTTAATACATCGTCCGACAGGGCCCGTTTGAGGCTGGTGTTAAGCGTCAATTCTGCTGCAGCGCGGAAGGCCTTCGGCACCGGCATGCCGGCCTCTTCCCGTATAAACCCCATGAGTATGCGGTTCGTGTCATATATTGAGGTGTACGTATCGACAAAGCCTTCGATCGTCCCGGCAATCAGCAGGTTCAGAATTTTACGCTGCCGGTCCCTGAACAGATGTATTAATGAATAATTATGCGTCCCGAAATGATGGTCCATCAGCCTGATCATGTCCGCAAAGGCCCCCTTTTCAAAGGCCCGTACCATTTCTTCTTTCATGCCGCGGTACAGCGATTCCCCGAAATATGGGCCCACCCCTCCATTTACCGCGTGGCCGCCAAGATGAAGGACACAAAAGCATATGTCCCCGGAGTCCCATGTGATTTTTGACGATACGGTAATCCTGCCGATGGCCAGTGCTGCCATTCCCGCCGATATCCTCCTGTAGTCTTCACTCTTCACCGTATAACTGAAGATCCCGCGCTCATCGTTATTTTCCTCAAACACAGAGCTGACCGCGTAATGCGCCGCAACCTTCTTGAGGTCGATAATGGCAGGGGTGACAAATTTCTTATAAATGAGTGCCCCGTTCTCATGCTCCGGCAGATTGCTCTTTGCCGCGGAAAGTCTCTTCACAAAAGAGTTTTCAATATTGTCCTGCATAATGTCTTCAGATAACTGGGCCGCCCGTCCCGCGTACTGAAGCACCTGCACGGTTTCAATGCCCGAGAGCTCATCAAAAAACCATCCGCAGCTCGTGTACATCAGCATTGCGTGCCTCTGCATTTCAAGCAGTTTGAGCATAAGCACCTTCCCGTCCCGCGACATCTCTTTTTTCGCATGTCTTTTGAAAAAATCATCCACGCGTTCTTCTGTGCGGTCGAGTATGAGCTCAATGAAATCATCCCTCGCCTTCCACGCGTTTTGCACATACTGTTTGGCCTTGTGTTCGAACCTGAACGCAAGCTGGCCTCTCAGCCAGTCCAGCGCGTCACGTAAGGGGCCGCGCCACTCCTGGTTCCATCCCGGACGTCCGCCGGAATTACACCCGCAATTACTTTTCCACCGTTCAATGCCGTGAATACAGCTCCATGACGAATTTTCAAATATCTGGACCTCATGGGTCGGGGGATGTTTTTCGAGATATTCCCCGTAATTAGTCAGTGTCGCGAGTCCGTGTGCTTCGATATAATTGAGGGCATATGCAAGGGCCATGTCTCCAAACCGGTGATGATGCCCGTATGTTTCCCCGTCTGTAGCGATATGGAGAAGCTGGGGCCATTTCCTGGCATCGCTAAAGCCGGAAAGGAGGCGGTTTGCAAAATCCTCTCCCCTGTCCAGCAGTTTCTCAAAGGCCACCCCCTGTGATATAGGGCCGTCATAAAAATAAATATGTATCCTCCTGCCCGACTTCAGTTTGCAGAGGTAGGCCCTTGCCGGGTCAATAATCCCCCCGCTCACATCTTTCCATTTACCTGTGCCAATCTTCCTCACCTTCGCTGCCTGTCGGGGGGCCAGTATCGTATACTTTATGCCATGCTCGGCGAGTATATTAAGGGTTTCATGGTCCACGGCGGTTTCAGCAAGCCACATGCCTTCCGCGGGACGTTTAAAGCGATGCTCGAAGTCCCTTATCCCCCATTTTACCTGCGTGCGTTTGTCACGGCTGTCTGCAAGAGGCATGATCATGTGATTGTACACCTGAGCGATTGCATTGCCGTGGCCGGAGTAATGCTCCGCGCCCTGCCGGTCTGCCTGCAGAATGGCCTCATACGTCGCGGGGGAGTATTGCTCCATCCATGAAAGGAGTGTGGGGCCGAAATTAAAATTGATCCGGCTGTAATTACTTACGATGTCTGAAATGCGCCCCCTCTCATCCAGTATCCTGGAGGCGGCATTAGGCGCGTAGCACTCGGAGGTGATGCGTTCATTCCAGTCGTGATAGGGAGTGGCCGAATCCTGAATCTCCACGGCCTCAAGCCACGGGTTCTCCCGCGGCGGCTGATAGAAGTGCGCATGAATACAGATGTATCGTTCCATAATGTAAGAAAGGATTCGAGAAATCGTGAGAAGTAAGGCTTCAGCTCTTCATTCCGGATGTCTTTATCGGACATCCAGTATTTTTTAACACCAAAGGCTGCTGGATACCCGCCTTCACGGGTATGATGGTGCCTGTCTTATCCTCATCCCCCGCCTCTTCACATCTGTCTCCTGATTTTTAACTCTTAAAAAACAGTACCCCCAGCGGAGGCAGGGTCAATGAAAGAGAATGNNACAGGGGTGAGATTGCAGACCACGAGCATTATGTCACCGGCAGTGTTACCCTTCCGGATAAAACTGATGATGCTTTCCTCCCAGTCGTGAAAATCAATCCATTCAAAGCCGTCGTTGGAAAAATCAAGCTCATAAAGCGCGGGCTCGTTTCGGTACACATGATTCAGGTCCCTCACCCACTTCTTCACCCCCTGATGAAACGGATATTCAAGGGCATGCCATTCCACGCTCTCCCCGTGGTCCCATTCCTTCCATTGGCCGATTTCGCCGCCCATAAACAGGAGTTTCTTGCCCGGATGGCCGTACATGTATCCGAACAGGAGCCTCAGATTGGCATTGCTCTGCCATTCGTCACCCGGCATTTTCCCGATCAGGGCTCCCTTGCCGTGGACAACTTCATCATGCGAAAGCGGGAGCACAAAATTTTCAAAGAATGCGTACCAGATACTGAACGTAAGCTGATTATGATGATACTTGCGGTGCACAGGTTCGTTGGAGAAGTATTTTAATGTATCGTGCATCCATCCCATATTCCATTTCATCCCGAAACCCAGGCCTCCAAGGTGCACGGGCCTTGAGACCATGGGCCAGGCCGTGGATTCTTCAGCAATGGTCTGCACGTCCGGATGCGCGCTGTAGACTGCTTCGTTTAACCGTTTAATAAAACTGATGGCCTCCAGGTTTTCGTTTCCGCCATATATATTGGGTATCCACTCTCCCTCGTTCCTCGCATAGTCGAGGTAAAGCATCGAGGCAACCGCGTCAACCCTGAGGCCGTCGATATGGTATTTCTCAAGCCAGAACAAGGCGCTGCTGATGAGAAAGTTCCTTACCTCGCTTCTTCCATGATTGAAGATATAACAGTTCCATTCAGGGTGGTAGCCCTTTTTCGGGTCCTGGTGCGAGTAGAGATGGGTGCCGTCAAAATAGGACAGCCCGTGCTCGTCCGAGGGAAAATGGGAAGGCACCCAGTCCAGGATCACGCCTATCCCGTTCTGATGCAGATGGTCGATCAAGTACATAAAGTCCTGCGGCGTGCCGTATCTGCTGGTAGGCGCAAAGTATCCCGTGGTCTGATATCCCCAGGAGCCGTAAAAGGGATGTTCCATGACAGGCATTAATTCAACATGGGTAAAGCCCATCTCCTTTACATAGTCGCCGAGATAATGGGCCATCTCCCTGTACGTGAGATACCTGTTCCCCTCTTCCGGCACGCGCCTCCACGATCCGGGATGAATCTCATATATTGAATACGGGGCGTCCAGGGCGTTCTTTTTATATCTCCCTTCCATCCATGCGTTATCATTCCATTGATAATTGAGGTCCCATACCACTGAAGCAGTCTTCGGGGCGCGTTCACAGTGAAAAGAAAAGGGATCGCCCTTATCAGCCCTGTACATATGGTATCTGGATGCTACGTGGTATTTGTAATTGAAACCTTCTTTCACGTCCGGAACAAATCCCTCCCAGATGCCTGATTCATCCCACCTTGGCATGAGCTGGTGGGATTCCTTGTCCCAGCCATTAAAATCCCCCATGACAGATACCCTCTCAGCATTCGGAGCCCATACGGCAAAATACGTCCCCTGTTTGCCGTCCACCGTCATCGCGTGAGCGCCAAGTTTGTCATAGAGCCTGAAATGGTTTCCCTCTTTAAAAAGATAAATATCGTGTTCAGTAAAGCGTGTTGCTGTGTATACACGGTTTTTTATATTGTCCATATTATGCCTCCTTTATTAAATCCTGAGATAACTTTCAATACACATTTAAATCGTTTTAACCACCCGGCAGTCTGCTGTATTACATCGATTAAAGTCTGAATGTACATTTATTTCCGACATATAAATAGTATCACGTTTCCCCTCTGTTGACTATCCTTTCTTACAGGACCCGCTAAATTCCACGCTCCATTGTAACTTCTTTATCCGTTTCTGTCATTCTTTTTTTTGCGGGGCCTGTGAGTGCCGAAATCACCGTCTGCCAATCCCTTTTGTTAAAAGCTGATGGCTGACTGCTGACAGCTTAAATCAATCCACCGGGCTCCTGACCGCCAGCCCGGGCGTGTTCAGGACATGAGTATAGATCATGGTGGTTGAAACGTCGGAATGTCCGAGCAGTTCCTGCACCGTGCGGATGTCGTAGCCGTTTTCGAGAAGATGGGTGGCGAAGGAGTGGCGGAAGGTATGACAGCTCACTTTCTTATTAATCCCCACATCTTCAGAGATTTTCTTTACCGCCCTTTGCAAAGCGCTTTCATGCACATGATGTCGTCTTATTGTTCCGCTTCGGGGGTCCACGGACAAATTGCCGGAGGGAAACACATACTGCCATATCCATTCCCGCGGTGCATTCCGGTATTTTTTTTCAAGAGACTGCCATAGATACACGTTGCCGTATCCGTTAGTGAGATCTTCCTGATGCAGTTTTCGTACGGACTCAAGGTGTTCCTTTAGTAGTACATGATACCGCTTCGGCAGCATGGTAATACGGTCTTTTTGCCCTTTGCCGTCACGGACAACAATTTGATGCTGTTCAAAATCAATATCTTTTACTCTTAACCGTACACACTCCATAATCCTCAGTCCGCTTCCGTATAGCAATCCCGCCATCAGGCCAAGTATTCCTGGAAGCTTATCAATCAGCCTGTTTGCTTCGTCGTGGGTCAGTACAACGGGCAGGCGCCGTGGACGTTTGGCACGTTCGAAGTCGCCTATTTTTCCCAACTCCTGTTTCAGCACATGATTAAAGAGGAAGACAAGGGCATTAAGGGCAAGATTTTGTGTGCTGGCCGCGACCTGCCGGTTGACCGCAAGATACTCCAGATATTTCCTGACGTCAGACGCATTCATTTCTTCCTCTGGTTTTAACTTGCTAAAATAAAGGAAACGGCGTACCCACTGCTCATATGCCTGCTCAGTCCGGATGGAATAATGGCGGACCCTTATCTCGGCCCTCAGATTTTCAAATAAGCCCCTGTATGACCGGTCTGTTTCAGGATGCCGTGATGACTTATGCAGTATTCCTGACGGCGGCTCCTCAACCGGTACAGAGGCAGACGGACATATGCGTTTAATCTGCAAGGCCCATGATGCCTCAAATAATTCACTATACATGACATACAGCGCGTCCTTTATCTGTTCGATCTGCCAGGACTTGATATTATCTTTGCCTGCCAGATAGTCCAGAAACAACGTCACATCCTGCAGTGTGCATGCACGCAGGCTTTTCCCCTTTACGTAACGCGCAAACTGCTGTACCCAGTTAATATACCACTGAGCGCTCTTCCCCTGTATTCCTTTCTTCCGTAAAAGATTTTGAAACGAAGACCAAACGTTCAGCGATGCTGATAAGGCATTATTGACCGGCCTGGGTTGAGATGACATAGAGCCCCCTTTAAGATGGTTATGAACTGTCCCCGGCCTTTGGATATAAAGGTTTCTCATAATAACAAATTTATCTTGAATTTTCACTGATACTGTTTTAATATCTTGTATTACCCTGAATTTCTTAAAGAATTCGCTGACATTAAATTTGAAGGGGACGTATCATGAGGGGAATTGGCTCATATTTAATAATGATTATAAATACTATACTGATGCACTAATTACTGTACTATACTGCAGCCTCAGTAATAGGTAATAGCCGCATCAATATAATATACTGTTATCTTAAAAAATGACAAGAAAAAAACCTAAAAAAGATACCCAAGCTGACATATTGCAGACTAGTAGCCTAAGACGTTGTGCATTATGTTTCGATTATAAATTTGATTTTAATTTTAAAAAGGGTCAAATTGCGCATATAGATCACAATAATAGCAATAATAAGCTATCAAATTTAGTGTTTTTATGTTGGGATCATCACGATGAATATGATAGTACGACTAGCCAATCTAAAGGGTGGACTCAGGAAGAGTTAAAGAGATCAAAGAATAATTTAGAAGCATTTATCAAGAAGCATAAAGAAGAAATATATCCGGAAATTATTCGTGCAATAACGAGCCAGCCAACGGCTAATGAAAAGATAATTATAAAAGCGAAGAGACATATAATTATTCCTGAAATATATAACCTTAGGATTCCTATATATTATGCTTACCGTGATCTTGTTCGGAAGATTGTAGGACAAGCAAAAATAGATATGGATGATCTTTTCGAGTTTGCAAACAAAACACATGAAGCTCTTTTTTTATATGATGAAACCGTGGCTGATTTTATAAAGTTAATTTTTGAAAAAGCCGGTCGGTTTCGATATCTTAACAAAGTTACTGAGAATCCACGTCTACAAGATAAGCAGAATTGGAATTCACTAATTGAAGAAGAATCTGATTTGATAGGGTGGTTTAACGACAATTTTGAGCAGGGGCGAAAGCTCTTTAAGCAGTACTTACATCTTGGATAAAGATGATGATATGAGAAAGGTTACATAGCATGAAACAAATATTACCTATGTTAATGATTGTCCTTTTATTAACGTCGCTTGTCTATGCGGAGCCAAACACTGTTACAAGGTACCTAACAAAAACAAGTGTGAGCTTGCTTGATTTTGCAATATATAAACTTGAAGAAAGACTTAATAAATTAACTATATCTGATGTTAAGGAATATGAATACAAGCATAAAGAAAAGCTTCTTTCTTCGGTCAAGTTAGAAGCAGAAGTTTCATATGATTATGATAATAATAAAATTAATGTCTTTTCACGACCAGATGACATGAACTTCATAGCAGCAGGCATCAATGAAGCAAGAAACATCTGCGAAAAAATACATCGAAGAATAAATGAGAAAATTCAAATGGGTTTAATGTTCGATTCTATTTTTTCTCATGAAGGCTATAAAGATAAGGATCAACCAGACAACTTAGATGATGAGGTTTTAAAACTAATACACTTTGAATCAAAAGTTAAGTTCAGAGAGAAGGATGATGACCTTAAAGATCCAGCGCCAGTTTTAAAATGTAAAGCTCCCATTATGAGCCAAGAAATATTTTATTCAGAGCAAACACGGTCACTTAATAGCGTAGATTAAAAGATAACAACAGAGTGCATTGGAATGCGTACCAGCAGCGTCGAATTGGGATGTGATTGTTTTACGATCTACAAATTAGATTGAGGGCTTGGTCTTGTGCTCAAGGGTACGCATCCATGACTCAGGCGTTAGGCATCAAAATAAAGTTATGACCAAACTATTTAGCATTTTGATATTTATTACATGCTCGGTATTTATTACTGCGCCAAGCATGGCTGAACATGAGATTAGTGCTAAAGAACGCCAAGAGCTTGAGGAATATCTTAAGGAAAAAAACAAACAAAACTTGGCTGGTTGGACAGGCATCCTGTTTTACTGCTCATTTGATGACCAAACGAATGAGGCATTAAAAGACATTTGTGAAAAAAGCTACACCAATGCTGATTTTCT
>DKBK01000130.1 GCA_002451135.1 Nitrospiraceae bacterium UBA6902 | reverse complement strand
ACGTAAAATCCGTTTCCAGAATAAGAGGTTGATTGAATACCATCATAAGAACAACACAGGTCTTTAAACCAAAAAATGTATGGACTTTGCTGATCGCTGGCAAGGGTGCCGGACCAGTAGCGTTCCGGTGCGACATTTAAAAAAGGACTAAAACTACTGAGGTCAGATTGTGCTATTCCCCCCAACTCATCATAATACAGATGTCCCATCTCACTGTTGGTGCAGTCATATCCAACTCCGTAACTTCCACAATTAGTGTCCGAATAAGGCAGTCTCCAATCGTTGTATCCAAGATATGTTGCCGCATTCATGGCCGATATCCACTCATTGGCAGTAGGCCAAGCCATCGATCCGGAAGTGAAAGTGCCCGTTTCGTCATAAAAAATTCCAGAAACACCAAAATGGTTATCTGGATTTGACGCAAGGTTAAAATCCTGAAGCCACATCAGATTCGTATCCGTATCAGTTATTGTGCCATCTTCGTTATTATTCAGTGCTGCATCTGCAGAAAATACGAAACTAATAGCTATTACTATTGAACCTATTAATACGAACAATTTTTTCATACGTTTCTCCTTTTTCTTTAATATGAATTTGAGAGAATATTATCCAATAAAGTTCTTGTGAAGTATTTCGGTCTTCCTTGCATATCCAAGCAAGTAGAGTCTTACTTCCCGCCTGTCTTAAATAAAAAAAGTCCGCAACCTGAAATGTTACTCTCAGATAGCGACCCTACTATCAAAAACTCCAGAGATTAAGGCATATCTCCGGACCCGATAATTATGNNGGTTATTAGTCGCGATCAATGGAAAAAACACTCATATATTCATTAAGGTATGCTTGCCTCTAATTCAAATTCAAATGTTGCATTGCGTTCACAACCTTTTGAAATATAGATTTGCAGGTATTGCAGGTGGTTTTCTGGGGAAGTACATTTTATTCTGCGGTCTTATAAAAAAATTAGCATGGAACTCCCATGGAACTGGATAACAGGTCATATAAATTTTAACTTATAGGGAAGAAAAGAAAGAAATGGTCGGGGCGAGCCGATTTGAACGGCCGACCTCTCGCACCCCAAGCGAGTGCGCTATCCAGGCTGCGCTACGCCCCGATTCATTTGATATCAAATAAAGTGTTTCTGACCGAAGGATTCCAAGTACTGAATGAATCATTACAGGTACTCTCAACAGAAATCAAAGACAGATAAGCCGCCACTCACAGAAATAGTCGAGGGCCTTTATTTTTGTCCGAGATCATCGTAGGTTTTTTGCTGCTTAAATCTCTATTCAATGTAACCAGTATCTCTTTCAGTTTCTTTTTTACTCCCTGGATCGTTTCCATGGAGACAGAATTCTTCTTCAGTTTATTGTCCCCGAATTTCTTCTTCACACCTGCAATAGTATACTTTTCCTTATAAAGAAGATTTTTTATCTGCAGCACAAGTTCTAAGTCTTTTCTTGTATATATGCGCTGTCCTGTGCTGTTTTTCCGGGGTTTGAGAAAAGTGAACTCGGTCTCCCAGTATCTCAGCACATGGGGTTCAACTTCAAGGATACTGCTGATCTCTCCGATCTTGTAGAAAAGACGGTCCGTACTTATTTTCTTTTGAGGTGAAGCCCCCATGGATTACTAAACCTTTTCAACGATAGCCTTGAACTGAAGGCTTGGTTTAAATGTAACAACCCTTCTCTGTTCGATTTCGAGCTCGGTCCCGGTCTTTGGATTTCTGCCTTTTCTGGAGCTTTTCTTTCTCACAAGAAAGGTCCCGAATCCCGTAATTTTTATCGATTCCCCTTCCGCGAGGATACTCTTCATTGAGTCAAACAATGTTTCAACTATCGCTGTTGCCTCTTTTTTGGGAAGCCCTACCTTTTCATAAAGCCTGTCTGCCAACTCTGCCTTAGTCATAACTACCCTCCAATCATTTTTTTTAAATTATAAGAGGACATACCGTCATTGTCAAGAAGACCAGGATTAATTGACCCAATCTTTTTTTATTTTTCTCTGATTAATTTACTGAAAGTCAGTGCTTCAACAATAAACAATATACATTCTACAGGAAATTTAAAAAAAATGCTTATACGAATGCAAGTTACACTCAGTAGCCCTTACACCTTTACTTAAAAAATCAGCCAGGGTTGAGGGAGGAAGTGCTGTTCATACATCATAATCGCATACCTGTCAGTCATTCCGGCTATAAAATCACATACGATTCTGTTCTTTTCCGTTGTTACTTCCTTGGGAAATTCCCTGACAACCTCCTCTATATGTTCCATATAATAATTATATAAATCAAGTAGAATCTTTCTGGCCTTTCTAAACTCCAGCTTGGAGACATCACCTTCATACACATTATTGTACAAGTACTCTCTCAAGGAGTAAGTAACGCCCTTGATTTCATCACTCATTGTAATCTCTTTCAGGTCCGATCGCAATGAACGGTAGATTACGTCCTTGACCATGCTGTCTATCCTCTTTGACTGGCTTTCACCGATTTTAAAAAATTCAGAAGGGATGCCTGACCGCTTCAGGACACCGGCCCGGATCGCGTCATCAAGATCATGATTCACATATGCAATTACATCCGAGACCCTGACTATCTGGCCCTCCAGGGTTTTGCTCCTGCCGCGGGATGAAAATATTTCTCCCTTACCCTTTGAATGCTTCACGATCCCATCTCTGACCTCGTACGTAAGATTCAGGCCCTGGCCGTTTCGTTCAAGAATATCAACCACCCGGAGACTTTGTTTGAAATGCTCAAATCCTCCCGGGTAGATTTCACGTAATATATCTTCTCCTGCATGGCCAAAAGGGGTATGGCCCAAATCGTGACCGAGGGCTATAGCCTCTGTGAGGTCTTCATTGAGTCTGAGTGCCCTGGCAATAGTCCTCGCGATCTGGGACACCTCAAGTGTGTGTGTCAGCCGCGTCCGGTAATGGTCCCCTCTGGGGGCCAGGAACACCTGTGTCTTGTGCTTTAATCGTCTGAAGGCTTTTGAATGGATTATCCTGTCCCGGTCCCTCTGAAAGCAGGTTCGTATATCGCCTTCCTTTTCCCTTTTCTGCCTGCCCCTGCTGTCTGAACTGAGACACGCCTTTGGATGCAGGATCTTTCGCTCGATCTCCTCGGTCTGTTCACGTATGGTTAATGTACTTTTTTTCATGTGTCTGTTCTTAACTATCCTCCATCAGATCGGCTGCCACTTTTAAAAAAGATGAAAAACTTTATTGCGCTATGTGTATTGAAACTCATCATGCATCATACGTTACCCCTCACGTCTTTTTTTCCTGGGACCTTATCGTGCTGCACTCATTAACACCCCGTCAGCAACCATTTTTTGATGGACATTCTTAAAGCCCGTTTTTAACAGCCATCTCTTCATTTCGCCTGGGGAATAGGTCCGTCCCCCATCCGTATTGACGAGCATATTGATTGCAAACAGCGCGCCCTGGACAGGCACGGTCCTGCTTTCATCAATCAGGAATTCCTGGATCACGACTCTGCCGTTTCTGTGTAATGCCTTTCTGCATTTTCTCAGAAGAGACATATTATCTTTCTCAGAATATGAATGCAGAATCTGGCTGATAAAGATGAGGTCATATCCTGCGCCGATATCTTCGTGGAGGAAGTTTCCTTCATGAAGCTGGATGTTTTTCCTTCCTATCGCTGATCTGCCAATCACCATGCCCGCGATCTTTATTGTCTCGGGTGTGTCAAAGAGAGAGACATGTACTCCCTTCTTTGCCAGTTCAATGGAATACGTGCCCGGCCCTCCTCCAAGATCAAGTGCCCTCTTTACCCCCGAAAGGTCAATTTCCTTAACAATATCCCTTGCCTTTAATGCCGCGAGATTATGCATCCCGAGGATGAAGGACTCATGGTCCCGCTCCCCGCATGAAGGGCGGCCTGTCCTGAGCACACTGTCAAGACCTGACCAGCTTTTCCACATGTTCTCTGCATGCCTTATTATGTCCCCCTGATAAAGGGGTTGTCCGTGTACGAGAAACCGGGAAGCTGAGCTCGTATTTTTATACCTGTCTTTCTGCTTTTTCAGAAGACCGATCCCGGTAAGGGCGTCCAGTAAAATCTCCGTGGCCCTCTTGTCTGCCTTTATTTCTTTCGCAAGTTTTTTCGCTGTCTTCGGCTCATCGAGATGATCAAAGACCCGGTAATTGTTTGCGGTAATCAATATCCGTGAAGACTGGTAAGCGCTCCAGATCTTCCTTATTTCTTTCATCTGCCCAAGAATGTCTGTCATACCTTTATCCCCTGTGTGTTAACGGTAAGAGGCAACGCTCCTTACGATCCCTGCCCCCTGAAAACCAATACCCGCTTTTACAGTCCCATCTTCTTTAACGCTTCCTCAGCCACGTCTTTTGTCGCAGGCGCATCTTCC
The DNA here is from genome assembly GCA_002451135.1 of Nitrospiraceae bacterium UBA6902. Lineage (GTDB taxonomy): Bacteria > Nitrospirota > Thermodesulfovibrionia > UBA6902 > UBA6902 > UBA6902. Next base: position 20,768 of record DKBK01000130.1, on the reverse strand, counting down.
GGCAAATAAAGCATTACGCCGCCCTTGACAGGCCTCAGCACTATCTTTCCTTCATGGGCCAGCTTGTTTGTCGCATCAATAGGATTTTCACCGTCAAAGTACTTTTTAAAGGCATTGTTGAATCCGGAATAAACAGTATGTATGCCCTTATAGCCTTCCTTCCTGAGACTGACAATGGCCTTTTTTACAAATTCCTCATGACTCAATTTCTCTGACATAATGTCCTCCTTTTAAAAAGGTTTCACGCTCCTGCAAATTTTCAGGAAATTATTTTTCATACTTCCAATTTGCCAATGAGTGCCCTTAATCCGTCATTCAACCACCTTTGATTCGTCAAGATTCATATCCGAGTCAAGGGCTATTACCTTTTGGCTTCTCAGTTCATCAATCTTTTTCAGCGGCCTCTCGAGCATATTGCTTCTTGTCGTGATGAGGGCATCATATTCATTCCGGGCGGCATCCAGCCTGTCCCCCATGACCCTGAATTTGTCCTTGTACGCATTCCACTGTTTGGAGAATTCACCGAGAAGTTTGAGTATTTCAGAAGCGGTCTTCTCCAGGCTGAAGTTCTCTACTGCCTGCCGTATCACTGCCAGAACCGCATAGAGAGTGAATGGGGAACATAAAACGACCTTTTGCTTCAATGCCTCATCCATAATTGTCATATCAGCCTCATTAATAAAACTGTACACCTGCTCATTTGGAATAAAAATGAGAACATAGTCTACGGTATTGTCTGCAGGGTTGATGTAATCACGGGTTGTCACCTGTTTAATCATCGTCTTCGTGTTCCTGAGAAGTTCGTCCCGGTAGCGTTTCCTGTCATGGTCCGAAGAGGCATTGAGGTAAAGCAAATAATTGTCCAGAGGGAATTTTACATCCATGTTTATCTTTAAGTCGTTCGGCATAAGGAAAGTATAATCAGGCCTGCCTGACGAGCCCGCCAGTGTCTTCTGCTTAATATAATTAATTCCTTCCACCATTCCGGCAAGGCTGATGACATCCTCAGCCATGCGTTCTCCCCATTCGCCTCTCTTTTTTGAACTGGCGAGCGCCTCTTTCAAATGTTCCGTGGTGTCCTTCAGCCTTAGTGTTACGTCCTCATGTTTTTTGATAAGTGTCGATACCTCCACGGTTCCCTTACCAACTGCTTCGATCTTCAGTCTGACATCAGAAAGCGTCTTGTCCATTTCGGTCAGACTTTTATCAATGAGCTCTTTCTTGCCTTCGAGGTCTTTTCTCCCCTCCATGGTCTGGGACTTAAGCTTTTCCTCGGCAAGTTTCAGAAATTCAGCAGAGTTCTTTGAAAGTGCGTCCAGGGAAATCGTACTGAATTTGTCCATCAGGTCTTTTTCCATGGACTGGAGGTTCTTTTCAGATTCATGATATTTGGCCTCCATGGCGGCCCTGATCTGGGCTTCGTTCTGTAATTCATTCTGCGTCTGGCCCAGTTCCCGGCTTTTCTGCTCCACCTGCTGTCTCAGCTCATTGATTATCGCCTCAGCGCTTCCGGCTTTTCCCTCAAAGAAGGAAATCTTTCTTGAAAGTATTATATACAGGACAAGGCTGAAAAGAACTCCGCCTAATACAAAGCCTAAAACAAGGAGGCTGATCTCTGTTGGCATAATTAGTTACGCATCCCCACGGTTTTTATCCGATCTTTTACATATACACATATCAGTGAAACAGCTTCAATTTTAAATTTTTTGATTTTACTNNGCCCTTCCCGACCTGCTGAGTGTGGTATTTTGTGAAAAAACTCTTCAACCTCCGCAACCGTGTGCACAACCTTCATCTCCGGGAGAGAGGAAATGATAGTCTTTCCATATGAACTCTTGATAAGCCTCGTATCCAATATCGCATTGACGCCGTAGTCCCCTGCGCCTCTTATGAGCCGCCCTATCCCCTGTCGTAAAGACAGGATAGCAGACGGGAGGGCCAGATCTGAAAACCACCGCTCCCCCAGCCTTCTGCATTTCTCGTCATACACCGGGTCTCCAGGCGAACCGAACGGCAGCTTCACAATAATCACCATGCTTAATGTTTCACCCTTTATGTCTATGCCCTGCCAGAACGTGGCAGTGGCAAGAAGAACGGAATTAGCAGTTTCCTTAAACCACTCGATAAGCCTTGCCGGAGGCATATCGCCCTGCGCTTTAGTGGGATATTTTGTGTCCATATGTGCCGCAATGAAGCGTAAATGGGCATACGAGGTGAAAAGTACGAGTGCCCGGCCTTTAGAGGCATGTATCAAGCCCTGAATAACCCTGAGGCTCTCCTCCTGAAAAAGTTCGCTGTTTCCCCCTGCTGGGGAAGGCAGTCCTTTTTCAAGATAAAGCATTGCCTGGCGTTTGAAGTCAAACGGCGAACCTATCACTATTTCCCCGCAGTCCGCAATGCCGAGTCTCTCCTTTATAAAACTGAAATCCCCTCCTGCAGTAAGGGTGGCAGATGTCATGATTACACTCTCGTACCCGTTTATCAGATCACCAAACGGCTTCTGGCATTCGACAAGGCTGCTTTTCAGCTCAAGGGACTTTTTATTTCCCCCCGTGTAATAAACTTTCCCCCCGTTGTCCCGCGCAATAAAATCATCAATCATGATCCCAAGCGAATGCATATAGGTAATGGTGGTCTCCGCCCTGTCCCGAAGTTCGTCACTCTCAGCGGATTCCCTGTAAAGAGTTAATCGGTGAACCACCCTGTCAAAAGCCACCTGCTCTTTAAGTTTCTTTAAGCCCTCAGTAATTTCATCGGTGATACCCCCCTTAGCCACAGAAGGAATAAGCGGATTTTTAAAGAACTTCTCCACCGGTTCAAAGAGATGACTTGTTTCAATCTTGAATCCTCTCAAACGATGCAGCAGCCACACTATCTGGAAATGATTCAGCACGCTTCCGCATACATGGGATATGACATGTTCCATCTGGTGCGCCTCGTCAATGATTAATTGTTCATGGAACGGGAGGATATTAAAACCGGAGACAAGGTCGTAGACGAGAAGATGGTGGTTGATTACAATTATGTCTTTCTTGTACAGATTCCTGTAATGACTGTAATAGAAGCAATCTGAGTAAAACGGACATTGCCTGACGCTGCAATCATTTGAATCGCCGCAGACCTCTGCCCAGAAGTCGGGAATAAAATCAAGTTCGTCCCTGTCGCCTGTCTCGGTCCCGGAGGCCCACTCACGAAACATCATGAAAGAGTCAGTAAGCTCCGTAAATTCCCTCTCCCGTTTAAGACAGAGATAGTTGTTCTTGCCTTTCAGCATGGCAAATGAAAATGTCTGCGGCATGATCTTCTGAAGAAACACGAGGTCCTTGTATATGAGCTGGTCCTGAAGTGCGATGGAGGCCGTTGAGATAATGGTCTTCTCATTCGAAAGGATTGCGGGGATGAGATATGCAAAAGACTTCCCGACACCGGTCCCGGCCTCAACAAGCAAGCGGTTCTTGTCCGTTAAACAGTCAAGGACCGCCTCGGCCATCTCCCTCTGCTGGGGGCGGTGTTCGTAGTCAGGAAAAGTTTTCTGTAAAGTCCTGAATGCGCATTTCATGTCACAAGCGCTCATACACCCACACCCTCAGTCCGTCGCGGATTTCGTCAGTGCGTTTCACCAGACGTTTTTTGTGGAGGTTCAGCAGACGCGTGCCGCTTGTGTTTGCCTCAAGTTTCATGACATCAGACAAGTCTTTGGCAGTTACCCTTTTGTTCTTCTCAATAAAAGACAGCGTCTCTTTTAAATAATTATTCAGATTCCCGAGAAGAAGCCTGGCCCCGTCTCTGGTCTCAGCCATCACGGCAAGATCTTTTCTCTCAAGGGCCACCTCCACGTTTTCTTTCTGGTTTTCATTAAGACCGCTTAGTATTATGTATTTATCTCCGTACTCACCGCTGAGAAGGCGTGATATAAGTTTGGCTATAATTTCATCGGCACAGGAATAGTCGATAATTCCTATCGCGGAAAAATCAAGGGCGGTCACTGTCCTGTGTTCCTCCTGCTGGATATCACGTTCAATACGCCCCCGTATCACCTGTCCCGATCGTCTCGTCACAAGATCGCTGGAGCCGTTTTTGAGTTCCTCCTTAAGCAGTTTATATAAGTCGTAGGTGTTCATGGTCTCTACCAGAAATGCGGCATACAAGGGCCCTATGCAGTATTTCTCTGCCTTGTTTTCACACCATGTCCCCTGCTCATACTCTTGTCTGCTACGATGCGCTGAATTCCAACTGCAAAATTCTTTCTCACCTCTTCCATTCTCCTGTCATGCATGACAACCATTTGCCGGCCCGGACCGGTTTCATTATCACCTGATTTTCTGTCCGACATATTATTCCTCCCGGTAATATATGGGTTTTAATTGATTTGTTTTTATTATGATCCCACTGCACGCTTTCCTGTCCGAAGTATGCGGGGCATTTATTTTACGAGTAGAAAGATTCCCAGTCCTGCCTGAACTCGATATATGCCGCGCATTTCAGCATATTTCTGCATTCAGGACAGAAGAAATTGCATTCATTGTCATAACAGGTAAAATTGAATTCTCCAAATATTTCAATAAACTGATCAGATTCAATATCAATGTCCCTTGATGCATCTCTGTAATAGGCCATCTCAGCCTCCGTATTCTGCAACATCCATTTATGATTTAATATGATTCAATTGAATCAATTGAATCATATTGGCCACCGATTGTCAAGAAAAAATTGCTCTTACTTATTCGTGAAGAAAAAATATCAGTGTTATATATTCAAAAACATACGAGGTCATCGTATGTAATGTTAATCTTGAGCCTGTCCGTCTCTTTCCTGGCAGCTTGCAGAAATGCATCTCTCCTCTTATTCCTCAAATGTTATACTTATAAAATCCCCCGTTTCCAAAGGGGGATATGTTAACGGAGATCTTTTTATCCATGGTTACAAAACGGGGCATTCAGGATTATTTTTCATACCCATAAGAATCTTATTGATAGAACTATAGGATTCTAGTAATATTCCCTAAACAAACGAGCAAAGGAGGAAACGTGATGGCTGCAAAAAAACTTCCGAAGATGTACACGAGTATCAGAAAACGTTATGAGGACCTTGCAGGTGCAGTTGAACATCTCGGGAAAACGGCAAGGAGCCTCGGTCCTGTGGATGAAAAAACTTCACACCTGATCCAGCTGGCAGCAGCAGTGGCAATCCGCTCTGAAGGCGCGGTGCACAGCCATGTGAGAAGGGCTCTTGAGGCAGGCGCAACCCCGGATGAGGTGTATCATTCGCTGATTCTCCTGACAAGCACGATCGGATTTCCCGCTGTCTCGGCTGCAATCAGCTGGGCGGATGATGTATTAATTAAGAGATAACCCTGAATATTTCATAAAAAAATTTTATGAGTAGTCCGTCATTCCCGCTGTCTCCCGGATGACTCGCTTCGGGGACAGGCTTAGGCGGGAATCCATGAGTCGGCACACTCACAATGACACGCTCTGTCAAAGGGGGATGAGCGTGCAGGGTCCTTCAATGAGCCAGGGCATCGCAGCCTGACCCGGATCATTCCATCATGTGTTATTCCAGAAGCCGTTGCCTGACCGAAATCAGGTGCTGTAAATACTCCACAAATGCCCTGTACAGTTTGGCATTGTCACTTTCCAGACTTTTCAGGAGGGCATCGCAAAAAAATTGAGTGCAGCGGAATGGCCTCTCCCATCTTTCACGTGAGCATCCCTTTTCATTCAGAAACCTGCAGGGGTCTGATTCTTCGCGTTCAGGCAGGGCATGATGCTTCTTTGCGCCGAGCGCACTGAGAAATACAAGGTCATACTTATCATACCGGCCATGCTTATCGATACAGCATACTTTCTTACATTCAGGGCAGACAATCGAAGTATGTTTCTCTATAAAAGGAGAAAGGGCGTTAAATGCCTGTCTGAGCTCATCGGCAAGTTCTGAACGGATTATTGAGCCGGTGTCACGCTTATCATCTGAATTGATAGTGTTCATCTTATAAAATCACCTCACCCCTCTTTTTGACTGTGGCACCTGTGAACTCTTTGATATTATGCACCAAAGGTAACGGGCACCGAGCCCCTACCATCACACCTCCGGCAGCATTATATGTATCTGGGAACCAGGGAAATAAGTCAGGTTCGTTTCACGCTCTTTTCCCCAGGCCCAGTCCGGGATAATTGAGAATCTCGCAGTCCCCGAACGGATAGTAATTTTACCATTCCACTGCCTGATAAATCTTCTCACCGCTGCAAGCCCATGTCCCCTGCCTTCATCCCTGTACCTGGAAACACCATGTACCAGGGCCTTTTCAATCGCATCAAGATCATTTGCCGCAGAGAACCTTTCGGACAGGGATTCCCTGAACCCTATCCCAAGATCCATCACCGCGATCTTTACCACGTTCCTGTCGCGTTTCTGAAAACTATATTTCTGTATCCCCACAAAGCCTGTATTTTCACTGTGCTCGATGATGTTCTGGCATACTTCTGAAAGGGCAACGATAAAACCTCCTATGGCGCGTTCATTGTAATGAAGATGCGTGTCAAGAATCGCATGAGCCCGCTTTTTGACCTTGCCCACGATAAAATGGATATCGTCTGATTTCTCAATAGGCGTGATTTCAAGCAGGACATCGGACCGGGGGCTCCTCAGGAATTTATCAGGCAGCTCTGGCGGCCCGGAAGCCATATCATACACACTGCCGGCATATTTAAAAAAATCCATCCTCTCAAGGTATCTCACCACATCTTCGGATTCCGGCAGCAGCAGCGTTTTTCGACGACCTGCCGCATGCAGATATCTGCCCGCCTCAAGAATTCCGATCATGCCAAAGGGGTCAATAAACTTCACGCCCCGTATGTCTAAGTCGTCTTGGCTTGTAATCCTGGAAAGGATCTGTTCAAAGGTATCGTCCGAAAGATGGTTCATTACTTCATCCAAATAATGATATGAGAATAATGCAGACGTGAGAATACGTTCTTTGGGTCAATTACTTCTACACTACCATCCCGTCTCTCATCCTGATGATCCTTCCGCACCGGGCTGCGAGGGTTTCGTTATGGGTGACTATGATGAAGGTAATCCCCTTCCCGTTCAATTCCCTCATAAGACTGAACAGGTCATCACCTGTCTGTGTATCAAGGTTCCCTGTGGGCTCATCTGCGAGTACCACCTTGGGATCAAGCATAAGTGCCCTTGCAACAGCCACCCGCTGCTGTTCACCGCCTGACAGTTCACCCGGCCGGTGATACAGTCTTTCTGAAAGCCCGACCTCCGCCAGCAGCAGTGAGGCTTTTTTGCCTGCCTCTTTAAAACTGATCCCTGCTATCAGGGCCGGCATTACCGCATTCTCAATAGTATTAAATTCCGGGAGGAGATGATGAAACTGAAATATGAACCCGACAGACCTGCTCCTGAACTCAGACAGCGCGTCATTTTTAAGTTTAAATACATCACTGCCCTCATACATCACAGTCCCTGATGTCGGCCTGTCCAGGGTCCCCATGATATGCAGCAATGTACTCTTGCCCACACCGGAAGGCCCCATAAGTGCCGTCAGTTCTCCTCTTTGAATATCGAAAGATATGTCTTTCAATATATGCAGATTCCGTCCGGGTATTGAATAGGTTTTATTGAGGTCACTTACACGTATTAATGGCTCCATCTATTTATCTTTCCAGTCTTTTGCTTTTTTGTCATCATTGATTATCACGCCTTTAAGATCATTGTAACTCTTGTGAATTTTTTTACTGCCTGACACGAAATCATCTACAAGGTCCCCGAATTTCATGATTGATTTCCCTACCACCATGACCCCTTCTCCAAAATATCTGAAAGGCTCACCGCCCTTCCATAAGGCTAACGCAACCGACAGGAAAATCAGAAAAACCGTAATAATTACTGTCCTGAATATTAATTTAAACATTTTTTCACTTCCCCAGAAAAGTTTGTATGCACAGATTAAGGCAGATTATCACAGATTCATTAAAAGCTCAACTATCTTTTATCACTTGCCAGCTTGTATGTGCCTATTTCATTCATATCATTGTCATTATCTGTGAATATAACTTGTCCTCAGGTTTATTCATATCTGAGCTGCTCCACAGGATCAAGCTTTGCCGCCTGCCATGACGGATACAGCGTAGCCAGAAACGTTATGAGTAAGGCAGCTGCAGGCACCACAGTGAAATCAAACAGGCTCATTTTCACGGGAAGATAACTGAGATAGTACACGTCAGCAGGGAGATTGATAAACCTGTATGTCTTTAAAAGTCTGCAGAGCCCGTACCCGCCTGCAACACCGATGATAGTTCCTGTAATACCTATGATGAGTCCGTGTATCATAAAAATTGTCATAATTCCCCTGTTCTTAGCGCCCATAGCCTTCATGATCGCTATCTCTCTGCCCTTTTCTATTACTATCATGATAAGGTTGCTGATGATATTAAAGGAGGCTACAAGGATTATCAGGGTGAGGATAACGAACATTACTATCTTTTCGAGCTTAAGCGCGGAAAAGAGATTTCTGTTCATCTGCATCCAGTCCCTTGTGTAGTACGGCGGACCGAGTAATCGCTCGATTTTTTCGGCCATCTCTTGAGAATTATAAAGATCGGTTATTTTTACCTCAATGCCGGTAACGGTGTCATCAAAGTTGAAAAACTTCTGTGCCTGTCTGATATTTATAAATGCGAGATTTGAGTCATACTCATACATTCCGGCCTCGAAATAACCCGTCACCTTAAATTTCTTCATCTTCGGCATCATACCGAGAGGACCCATTTCCCCGATAGGGGATATCATTTCGAGTTCATCTCCCACAAACAGTCCGAGGTTTCTCAACAGCTCCCTGCCGACTATTATTCCAGGAAGCGCCGTATCGTCGCCGAGGTCCCTAATGCTCCCTGCCTTGAGGTTTTGAAGGATTCCTGTCGTCACGGTCCCGATGACAGGGTCTATCCCCCTGACAATGATGCCCTGCGCCCTGGTACCGGACCTGAGCATGACCTGTCCATAGATAAAGGGTGCGGAATCAACGACCCCGTGCATGCCGCTGATTTTCTCCCTGATTGCCTCATGGTCCCTTATCCGGCCCTCATAACTCAGCGTTACGATATGAGAATTTACGCCAAGGATCTTTGCCTGAAGGTCTTCATGGAAACCGCTCATCACCGCCAGCACGGTAATCAGTGTCATAACGCCAAGTGCAACCCCGGCAATGGAAATCACCGTGTTAATCGATATCCCGCTGTGTTTCTTTTTTGATTTAAAGTACCGGAGCGCTGTAAAGAACTGGTAAGGTAAGTTCATCTTGTATTCATTTTTCCGGTCTGAGGTGCGGGAAGAGGATGACATCCCTTATAGAATGGGTATTAGTCAAAAGCATAAACAGCCTGTCAATGCCTATGCCTTCTCCTGCAGACGGAGGCATCCCGTATTCAAGCGCCCTTACAAAGTCTTCGTCCATGAAGTTGGCCTCTTCATCCCCCTGATTCCTGGCTTCCACCTGTTCCTGTAATCTTCCCCTCTGATCGATTGGGTCATTAAGTTCTGAAAAGGCGTTGGCTATTTCTCTTCCCCCGACAAACAGCTCAAATCTCTCCACAAACCCGGGAGAATCTTTTATTCTCTTTGCAAGAGGAGAAAGTTCCACAGGGTAGTCCGTAATAAAAGTCGGCTGGATGAGATAGGGCTCAACCTTTTTCTTGAATATTTCATCCAGTACCTTGCCATGGGTCGCCTTTCTCCCTACATCAATCTCTTTCTTTGCAGCAAACTCCAGGGCCTTTTCATGGCTTTGAAAAACAGCCGGATTCACACCATGCTGCTCCATAGCGTCAACCATGCTCAGCCGCGTCCAGGGAGGAGTAAAATCGATTATTTCTTCTGCCTCAGTCTCTGCATTATCCCCAAAAGGTACACGAAGGTCCCCGTTTATTTCCTGGCACAAATAGGAAAGCAGATCTTCGGTAAAACCCATCAGATACTTGTAATCCTTAAAAGACATATAGAATTCAAGCATTGTAAACTCGGGATTATGTTTGGCGGAGATTCCCTCATTTCTGAAATTCTTGTTAATCTCATATACCTTCTCATATCCGCCGACGAGGAGCTTCTTTAAATAAAGTTCGGGAGCGATTCTCAGGTAGAGATCGATGCCCAGCGCATTGTGGTGGGTCTTAAAAGGACGGGCGGTCGCACCTCCCGGAATCTGGTGCATCATGGGCGTTTCTACTTCCAGAAAACCCTTATCGTCGAAAAATTTTCTGATCGTATGGATCAATCTGCTGCGCTTTGTAAAAAGGTCCTTTACGTGCGGGTTGACAATGAGATCCACGTAGCGCTGTCTGCAGCGGGTCTCGATGTCTTTCAGCCCGTGCCATTTTTCAGGCAAAGGCCTCAGCGCCTTGGAAAGCAGCTGAAATTCGTTGACCTCTGCAGTGAGTTCACCTGTCTTTGTCCTGAACAGCAGGCCCCTGACCCCTATGATGTCTCCGATATCGAGGTTTTTAAATACATCTGTATTACTGTTAATAATATCCTTGCTAAAATAAACCTGGATCTTCCCTGAGGCGTCCTGGATGTGTGAGAAAGCGGTTTTCCCGAACTTTCGAAAGGAAATGATACGGCCCGCAATAGCGCATTTCTCTTTTCTTGACTCAAGCTCCTCCTTGCTCAACTCTCCAAAACGGCCGATAATCTCTGCGGCCCTGTCTTTTACGGCAAATGATGTGCCGTAAGGATCAATGCCCAACTCCCTGAGCTTGTTAAGTTTATTTACTCTTTCCTGAATCAGCTCGTTCGTCTCTTCCACTTTTTTACCTTTCTGAACATACCTGAAAATGGGAATCCGGAACAATCATGAATAACACGGGATTGATAATATAGATTTACACACATGTAGCATCCTGCATTTAATTTTTCACTTCTCAGTTTTAATCAAGCAGCCCCGACAGAAGCTTTGTCTTTTCCTCTATCAACCTGTCCAGATCTTCGTGCTCAATCCTGAGTTTGAATAATTCATCTGCTATTCCAAAGGCCGCCATAACCGTTGCCTTTGTCTGACTGATATTGGGCGCAACACCATAAATCTCTTTTAATTTTTCATCAACATATCTGGCAAGGGATTTAATATATGCTTCATCTTCATCAGTTTTTATCGCATAACTTTGCCCCAGTATCTGTACTTCAACGGATCGCATTATATTCACCTGATTAAACCGCGGATTTTGCAACGGCCGCAGATAACACTTAAAGCTCTACAGACTCAAGTTCCTTGATCAGGGTCTCGACCTGGGACTTGACCTTCTCACGCTCACTGTTGAGCTTGACAATATCTGTCTTCAAGATATCGATATGCTGCAATTCCTGCTTGACCGCCTTTAATTCCGCCTCTTTGTTGTCAAGTTCTTCCTGCAGCCCGGAAATTCTTCCGTTTAATGCTGAATTTTCCTCAGTTAATGTCTTGATCTTATCAATGACTTTCGTTATCTTCTCTTCAAGCATCTGTATTTTTTCCACAGATGGTCCCTCCTTAACAAAATTAAAAGTGCCCTGTTGCATTAGCTTGTAACTTATCAAAATCAATTTGAAAAGTAAACCCTGCTCAGGAGTCTGTGTGCATACCATTCCTATGAAAAAGAGCACTCACACCGGCGTTCTATTATTACATAACACGTGCAAATTTTAACACGAGAAATCGTTACCTCTGTTTTTATTACTCCCCTGACATGCGCCCGTCATGATTCACCAGCAGACCGTTTATTGCCCGGTACTGCCAATAACTCTTTAATACCTTTTGCACATATTTCCTAGTTTCCCTGTAGGGGATGTTTTCTGTGAATTCAACAAGATCACCGCTATTAAACAGGGACACCCATTGTTTCAATCTGTATTTGCCGGCATTGTATGCGGCAAGTGCAAGGGGAAGTTCCTTAAACTCACTGATAAGCTGGGACAAGTAATACGATCCCAGTAAAATGTTCTTTTGGGGGTCCTTCAGCTGTGACCGGTCTTTAAGAGATATGTTCATGTCCTTCCTTAACCTGTCAGCAGTATTAGGCATAAGCTGCATAAGGCCTACTGCACCTGCCCAGGAAACAACCTCCGGATCAAACCGGCTTTCCTCCCGGATCAAGGCCGCGATGAGATAGGCATCCAGATTATTGGACTCCGCTGCACGCGTGACGGTTTCCCAGTAACCAGCGGGATAAGAATAGGGAAGGAATTCCTTTTCGTCCTTCGGTTCCGCAAATGCGATGACTTCCTTATAGGCTCCCAGCTTCACCGCTGTATAGCAAAGATACCTGATCTCCTCGATTGTCTGTGCCCTCCCCAAGGAACCGCGAATCTCAGCCAGCGCCTCATTCTTCATTCCCAGGAATGACAGCACTGCAATCCTTTCATACTCTTCTCCTGCAGGCTGCACAGGCTCAGAAAGTTCGATCCTTGCAGGTACATACACGGGTGACTGCTGCTTAATGAGATATCCGTAATAACTCTCGTTCGCGGGGAGTCCCCCGAAAATTTCCTGATCCTTCAGCTTGCATATATCGTTATCGCTCCCTGATGTGTCAGCAGATGATGTACTGCATTGCTCTGTTAATTTTTGCTGGCTCCTTGCCCTCCAGAACAGGTATTTATAGTAGTCCGCGCTTTTCACATATGAAGAGAGCCGGGACAAGTAGTCATATGCATTTTTATAATTGCCGGAAACATAACTCAGCCATCCAAGCCCCCATAGCGCATCTTCAGCATTTTCAGGGAACCGGTCCAGTACGCGCAGGTAATTACGTTCAGCATCACTGTACCTGCCCTTTCTTCTTAATTCATCCGCGTCCATCAGCAACAGAAGGGCAAGGTGATGATTGTCCGGATACATCCGCTCAAATTCATTTTTGAGCATTTCAAAGCCTGCTTCATCATTCCTCCTGTAGAACGCCTGCCCCTGCCAGTACATTGCCTCAGGTGTGGTAATCAACGCAAAAGTCTTTGCCGCTTCACTATAATGCTTCTGCATAAACTGACACCTGCCTATCAAAAACATGATCCCATCCCTGTCAATATCATCCACCATGCCAAGCGCTTCCCTGTAGGTGGTTTCCGCCCTTTTATAATTGCTGTTTTTATAGAGATTCTCCGCTCTTTCCAGGAGCTCTTTTCCTGTGAACCGGTCTGCCTTCAGTGATCTCAACTCTCCTAACGCCTCCTCCGATAGAGGCGAGGCATTCATATAGATATTTTTAAGAAGGCGGACCGTCTGATCAGTTTCCCCTCTTTTCTTCAGCAGCCTGGCAAGGGACAATTGCCTGTCCCAGTCTCCCGGATATCTTTGTATATACTGAAACAAGGCCCCTTCGACTTCGTCTTCCCTTTTTAATGCAAGTAATGCCGTAATTTCCGACTCCCCGGCATATCGCAGCAAGAGGGGATTCCTGATCCGCCGTGCAGTCTGGACCGCATCCTCATATTTTCCGGCACTAAGGTATATATCGGTCAGTAATTTAAGCGCGTAATCTTTTAGTAACGGATACGCCTCTGCAGCTTTAATCAAATAATTCTCGGCCTTCTCAGGATCTCCTGCTTCCATGTAAAGCCTTCCAAGCATAAAAAACGCCTTATCCTTGCCCGTGAGATCATTATTAATCACATCTAATAATAGTTTCTCTGTTTCCTTGTTCAAACGGGCATCAAATCCTCCGGCTGCATGTTCAAACTGATCTGCATGTTCACTATGGACTGAGGCCGCAGCATCTTCTGGTTTGGTGTCAGAAGCATAACTGACCAGAGAAAACAGCCACATATGCATAAAAGAAAATATGATAAAAGCCGTAAAATGTCTGCTCATATTTGATATCCGATGTCTATAAAATCTGCCGAAGCCATTTACATATGCATTTGTTTGCCAGGTTCATTTTTAGTATAAGCATAATAAGTAATTATTTCTTAAATCTGCCCAGTACGGCTAAAGAATACCTCAANNATACTATGTCTTTCTGAGTCTCCCTGCAGGCATCGGATTACTCGCAACACGCCTCTTGATAAAAGCATTTACTTGGAAAATGAAGGACTGCTATCATGAATCGTTTGATACGTATCATCTCGCCGCTTGTCGTTATTATTACGTTAGTTGTTAGCACAACCACGTCGGGACAGGGGGTTGAATCGATTCCCTGTCTGAAATGCCATGAAAATATTTACTTGAAAGCTCTTGCGTACAAATATCAGCATAGTGTTGTCAGGGACCGATGTCCCTTATGTCATATCAATCCTGAGACACATGACGACATGACTGCTACTCTGAATTTCCCGGCGCGGCAAAGGGAATGTCTCTTATATGTGGATCGGCTGTCCGAAAACCAGGATTATCAGGCTGAAGTAGTAGTGACAGACAGCAATGGAAAGAGCTGCACCCCTCAGCGGATCGATATCGCTCATAAAGATACCTGGGAACCTGACGGACAGCGCTCCTCTTTTACGTTAAAGAAACTGTCAGGAGTACTAGTAGAAGAAATTACACGGCGTGGTTTTGTGAGGGCCGTTATTTCATGGGATACCGATGCCTTTGCTACCTCAGAAATCGAGTACAGGTTCACGGGTGGCCGTTCAACCACATTTACCATAGAGGATCTGTATACAAAGGAACATACAGTAATCCTGGACGGGTTAAAACACAAAAGCAGGTACCACTTCAGGGCTGTCTCCAGGGATATACACGGCAATACTCTCATATCTGAAGAATATACGTTCGATACCGCCGAAGAATTTTCACATCCTTCATTACAGGATGATGATACTGAAGCTCCCGTGATAACGCATATGCAGGTGTTCAGGGGCCCGGAGAACACAGGTTTGTACATGAAAGTGTCGGCAAATAAACCTTCTTCAGTATCGGTCAAGATTAAAGAAGTAAATAGCATGGACGATAAACACGGGTTCGGACTGTTGCCTGCCAGATACTCGAGAATAGATGTGTGCTATAAATGCCACCCCCATGATTCATCTCATCCGGTCGGGGTTAAAGCCGAAAGCCCTAAAATCAAGACACCGGATAGGCTTCCGACAATTGAAGATGGGATCATAACCTGCGTGACCTGTCATACCCCCCATGGAGGGGATAGAATGTACTTCAACAGGTATGATTTTAGAAAAGATTTATGCATGAGATGCCATTTACAAAAATATGACAACATGTAACCGGCAGCATATATAATGGACTTCTCTTGTCAGGAGGGATTACATGCGCAATACCAACAGCCGCAGCATAATAAATTTTTCAGTTAAACGACAGATGCAAATAAGGATTTTTATCAAAATCCTCAGCATAATCCTGATCGGAGTCGGGCTTATGGCCGTTGTTTTTTACTTTTTCAGCAACAGGGAAATCAATTCAAGTTACCGTCAATTTCATATCCATGCCAATAATTTCCTCGAACTTCTCGGGCCGACCGTTTTCTTGTCTGTATTCCTCGCCCTCTTGACATCCGTTGCAATTACCATATTTCTCCCTATCAGGATTGCAGGTCCCTTATTCAGGATAGAACGAGTGATAAAAGAGAACCTGGCAAATGGGGACCTCACGGTGAGATTTATTTTGAGGAAAGGGGATGAAATGGGGGAGCTTGCCGATGCCTTAAATCTCTGTTTGGAAAGCATCGGGAAGAAAATTGAAGCAACTCAAAAACTGGCTGACGATCTTGAGTCCCGCCTCGCAGACGCAAAAGGGGAAGAGATCAAAGGCCTTGTTGTGAAAATACAAGAAAACCTGCAGCAGTTCAGAGTGCGATAAATTCATGTATCAGGTTATCCGGAGCACTACCACGATCTTTGTGTTGAACCCCTGCCTTTTTAATTCACAGCAGTTCGTGTATCCGGTCTCTCTTTACATGAATACGTCTCTCACCTGCATAATCCGTTCTCCTTCGCCGTGTATCGGCAACTCTGCATTTCAGGGGACTATCGTGAACGAATGATACACGACCTCAAGGCATGCACAGGGAAAGGCATTCTTTCTGACTCAGAAAGAATGGAGGCGACGAGCGGATTCGAACCGCTGAATAAAGGTTTTGCAGACCTCCCCCTTAGCCACTTGGGTACGTCGCCATAAAAAAGCTATCAGGAAATAGCAGTCAGCAATCAGCTTATTGTTTCACTGACAGCTACATGCTGATAGCTCATAGCTGTTATTTGGAGCGGGAGACGGGATTTGAACCCGCGACAACCACGTTGGCAACGTGGGGCTCTACCACTGAGCTACTCCCGCGTAAATTGACAAGTTATACGTATGGAATTAAGGATTAACCTCTCTCGTCTGATATATAATTCTTAACCTTCCCTATTAACTTAATAGACCTAATAGTCTATAATAGGTAACTAAAATATTAATGAATGAAGGCCGGTTTTGTCAAATGGTACACCCTGATTACAGAGAGTTTAAGAGTAAAGCCAAAGAAGGGAATCTTATCCCGGTATACAGAGAGATACTTGCCGATCTCGAAACCCCTTTATCAGCGTTTCTCAAGCTGAAAGGGAAGACCTGTTTTCTGCTTGAAAGCGTTGAAGGGGGTGAAAAATGGGCCAGATATTCGTTTATCGGAAGCAATCCCTCTGTAACAATTGAAGGCAAAGGGAAAAACATACATGTGAAAAAAGGGC
The DNA here is from genome assembly GCA_002451135.1 of Nitrospiraceae bacterium UBA6902. Classification (GTDB taxonomy): domain Bacteria; phylum Nitrospirota; class Thermodesulfovibrionia; order UBA6902; family UBA6902; genus UBA6902. The sequence goes on along the minus strand of DKBK01000130.1, from coordinate 4,118 downwards.
GGCACCGGGAAACACTGACTGTGCAAAATGATCCGCTGGAGATTGTATCGGCAGAATTAAAGAAATATAAACCTGTCATTATGCCCGGGCTGCCGAGGTTCTTTGGAGGGTTTGTCGGTTATATAGGGTATGATACCGTGCGTTACTTTGAAGAACTGCCGGACAGACATCACCCGGGGCTGAACCTCCCGGATATCTTTCTTATGCTTACCGACACACTCGTTGTGTTCGACAATCTGACACATAAGATCAAGGTGATATCTAACGCCCATATAGAAGACAGCCCTAAAAAAGCATACGAAAAGGCAACGAAAAAAATAGACGCCATTGTCAGGAAACTCAAATCAAAAGCTGCTCATCTCGTGGGAGCATCACCGCGTCGAAGAAAATCTCTTTCCCAAAAAGCATCTTTTGTATCAAACTTTTCAAAACATGATTTTTTAAAGGCCGTGGAAAAGACAAAGGAATATATCGTTGCAGGCGACGTGATCCAGACAGTCATTTCTCAAAACTTCCAGAGGGACACGGATGTACAGCCTATTAATGCATACAGGGCGCTTCGCGTGATTAATCCCTCCCCGTACATGTATTACATAGAAACGGGCAGAAGCACTATTGTCGGTTCGTCCCCTGAGATCCTGGTCCGGGTTGAAGGGGACACGATAGAATTAAGACCCATTGCAGGGACGAGGAGAAGGGGCAGGACGCCTGAAGAGGACCTGTTTTTTGAAGAGGAACTCAAGGCTGACCCCAAGGAAATCGCAGAACACATTATGCTCGTTGATCTCGGCAGAAATGATACGGGCAGGGTTTCAAAAACAGGCTCCGTGGAGGTAACCGAATTAATGACGGTTGAGAGATATTCACATGTGATGCATCTGGTATCAAATGTCGTCGGAAAACTGAGAAAGGGGCATAATGCGTTTGATGTACTCAGGGCATCGTTCCCTGCAGGCACGGTCACCGGAGCTCCGAAGATACGGGCCATGGAAATTATTGAAGAGCTGGAACCGACAACGCGCGGCCCCTACGCAGGTTCAGTGGGATATTTTGATTTCTCCGGGAACATGGATATGTGTATCACCATAAGAACAATAATTTTCAAAAACAAGAAAGCCTATATCCAGGCAGGCGCTGGAATCGTTACTGATTCCGATCCTGAAAAAGAATACAAAGAAACCGTCAATAAGGCAAAAGGGATGTTCAAGGCAATTGAAATGGCTGAGGAAGAATTATAGGGGGCTCAGGCAATGCACCCGCAGACAGAGGAGCTAAGGGATATGCTTTTAATGATCGACAATTATGATTCCTTTACGTATAACCTGGTCCAGTACCTTGGAGAACTGGGTGAAGATATAAGAGTCTTCAGGAACGACAAAATATCAATTCAGAAAATTGAAAAATTAAACCCTGATAAAATTGTAATATCTCCCGGCCCCTGTACCCCAAACGAAGCAGGTATCTCTGTCAGGGTCATTCAGCATTTCGCGGGCAAAATCCCGATCCTTGGGGTCTGCCTGGGCCATCAATCAATCGGTGCCGCCTACGGGGCAGAGATAGTCAACGCCCCGCGGTTAATGCACGGGAAAACATCAATGATACACCACGACGGGAAAACAATCTTCAAGGGCCTTCCCAATCCATTTGAAGCCACGAGATATCATTCTCTGATCATAAAAAAAGATACCCTGTCCGATGATTTTGACATAACCGCATGGACTGACAGCGATGAAATCATGGGGATAAGACACAAAAAACTTCTTGTCGAAGGGGTCCAGTTTCACCCTGAGTCGATACTTACAAAAGTCGGGAAAGATCTGCTGAGAAACTTCCTGAATCTGAAAATTTCCTGACCCGCCGGTCCTGGCAAGGACAGCCCCAGCCCTCAAGAAGATAAGGGGTATTCATTCTTTCATGCCCTGATAATAAGGCAAATTTGTTATACTAAAGGTTGTCAGATACCTTCCGATAAGAAAATGGACAATATCAAAGATATGCTACGCACTGAAATACATGAATTATTATAAAACATCCTAAAAGGACGTTAAAAAAATCCCATCAGTTACATAATAGCGATATGAAACTTCCTCAGCATACGGCTTTTTCTGTATTCATTGCAGCCCTTCTGTACATGATATGTAAATCATGGGCGATATCACTGTCCTGCGTTATCTCAGGAATTTTTATCGATTTGGATCATGTAATCGACGTAGTTCGTGAGCATGGACGGGAGGTAAATATAAAAGATTTTTTTGAGATCTGTCACAATGCGCAGTTCAACCGGATCATTCTTTTATTTCATGGATGGGAGTGGCTCCCTCTCCTGGCCATTACGGCATGGCTGACAGGAGGGAACCCCTGGGTTACCGGCACACTAATCGGCTTTGGCCAGCACCTGGTTCTTGATGCGTATGCCAACAGCTCAAATTTCTCAAGCTACTCTCTGATATGGCGTTGGAAAAACGACTTTCACTTTGACACCATCTTTCCAAAATTGAGATCCAATAAATATACGTACGGACGTTATTTATCCAGCCGGTTCAATCAATAATCAGCGTCATCCGTATATGCAGGCTGGTTTCACCTATTCATCAATGTGTTGCTTATGATAAAATCAGTCGTTCTCCAATGACGAACATCGAGGGATATAAATCTATGGAGACAGAAGTTTTTGATATAAGAGTATCATGCGAAGTCCTAATGATGCAGGAATAATGTACGTTAATATTTTACAGAGTTGTTACTAATACCTGATGCAAGGGGGATTATGATCAAAGAGGCGATCAAGTTATTGGTTGAAGGTAAAGACCTATCTGAAAAACAGATGGCAGGTGCCATGAGAGACATTATGGAAGGCAAGTCAACAGATGCGCAAATCGGGGCCTTCCTGACGGCGTTAAGAATGAAAGGGGAAACAGTTGAGGAAATAACAGGGGCCGCAAAAGTCATGAGAGAGAAGGTAACCCGGATAAAAGCCCCCGCATATACTGTCGATACATGCGGCACTGGCGGCGATATGTCCCATACATTCAATATATCAACCACCGCAGCCCTGATTGTGGCAGCATGCGGAGTGCCTGTCGCAAAGCACGGCAACCGTTCTGTTTCAAGCAGCTGCGGCAGTGCAGATGTGCTTGAAGCGCTGGGAATAAAAATCGACCTCGAACCCCTCAAGGTTGAACAATGCCTCGAGGAGACAGGCTTTGGATTCATGTTTGCCCCGCTGTTTCATCCGGCAATGAAGTTCGCGATCGGCCCGAGAAAGGACATGGGGATAAGGACCGTATTTAACATCCTCGGCCCCCTGACGAACCCGGCCGGCGCCGAAAGACAGGTGCTTGGAGTTTTCAGTGACACACTGACTGAGCCTATGGCAAAAGTGCTCGGCAATCTCGGTGTTACTCATGCGTTTGTAGTTCATGGAGAGGACGGCCTGGATGAGATAACAAATACTGACAGAACAAGGGTTACCGAGTTGAAAAACGGGAACATTGCAACATATTTCATATCGCCTGAAGATTTTGATTTTAAAAAAGCCGAACACAGGAACCTTACAGGGGGAAATGCCAGGGAAAATGCAGCAATAGTGACGGAAATATTAAAAGGTCACGTAGGGCCGAAAAGAGACATCGTTCTCATGAATGCCGCAGCAGCTCTTGTCACAGGGGACAAGGCAAAAAATTTCAATGAAGCTGTTACCCTGGCAGCAAAGGCCATTGACTCAGGGGCAGCCCTAAAAAAACTGGAGGAAGTAAAGAAGGTCAGTAATAAGTGGTAAACAGCAGACGTAGTGGTCAGCCTGCTTCAGCCTAGAGCTGCTTATTACAGAAGAGACCGTGACTGANNTTGACCGCTCAATTCAATTTGACTAAGCTCTCCACAATAGTTTAAACTTTTCACATGCATTCAGAATTCGTCCCTCTTCATTTGCATACCGAATACAGCCTACTTGACGGAGCAATCAGGATTAATGACCTGATCGCAAAGGCAAAAGAGTTTAAACTTCCCGCCATAGCAATGACCGATCATGGCAACCTGTTTGGTGCAATAGACTTTTACAAGAAAGTATCAAAGGCCGGCCTAAAACCAATTATAGGCTGTGAAGTATATATTGCTCC